>JAICYR010000112.1 GCA_025934135.1 Acidobacteriaceae bacterium
ATTTTCCGCTGCAGAAAATTCGTCGTAGAGCATGGGCGCGTGGCTCATGTATCCGATGCGGTCGCGGACGTGGGCGGGTTTCGCTTCGCCGAAGACCTGAATGACGCCATGGGTGGGTTTCAGCAGTCCGGCGATCACACGCAATAGGGTGGATTTTCCCGCTCCGTTTTCGCCCAGCAGAAGATAGCAGCGGCTCGCCTCAAAGCTGGCCGTGATTTTGCGTAGCGCGACAAAGCTCCCGTAGAGCTTCGAGAGGGATTCAAGCTGAACGATGGCAGGCACTCTAAGGGGAGTATAACGATGGCGTAAACCCACGTCTCAAAATCGAGACGTGGGGCACCCGGCGTAGAACGGGATGCGCGCCACCAGCGCGAGCAGAAACAGCGCCAGAAAAGCAATGCGACAGGTGCGGGTGCGGGAAGTGGCGGGCGGGGGTTCCGCGAGGGTCTTCAGGGTCATTGATGTGCGCTAATTGACAGTGGTCCTGGGAGCTTTGCGCACAGATGAGACTTGCGTTGCCGCTCCGGGTTGCTGCCCCTTGGCTGGAGCATACTTCGACGCGCACTTGGCCTGAAGCTGCGTGGCGCGGAAGACGCCGTCGTGGTCGTAGGTGCCGATGGCGAGCGCCTGGGAGTCGTCCTTGAAGGTGTCGGGCGGCGGGTCTTCTCCAAGGTAGGTGACGTGGAGCTTGTTCGCGTTTTCGACCAGAACGAAATTGACCTTTGTGCCGGAGCGATGGATGGAGCCCGGCTCAACGTTTCCGGCCACGCGGAGGTGGCGCGTGTAGGCCTTGGGGCCCATGGCGTGGAGCTCCTGAATGGTGACGTAATAGCTCTTGTTCGACCGCACTCCGCTGACGGCCAGATAGGCCACAGCCGCCAACACAATGGCAATCGCGATTCCAATTCGCCAGCCCTGTTTCTCGCTCCGCATAACGTACCAAGTGTAGGCTGCGGGCGCTAGTAGATGCAACCGGAAGTTTCGACCCGGTTTTGCATCTCATGGAAGAAATCACGGTTGGGGGTGGCGGGCTTCCCGGGTCTTAGCGCGCCGCATCAATTTATAATCCGAATATCGTTGGATAAAGGGGTGAAGAGCATGGAGACCGGCAGCCTACAGCAGAACGCAACGTTGGAGATCCTGAAGCCGCGCGCCGAGTGGATTGTGAAGCGCAAGGCCGAGGCCGCGCGCACCGGCGACAGCAATATGTCGCAAATGCACTTTGCCCGGCAGGGAAAAGCCACAGAAGAAATGGCCTATGTGGCGGCGCGGGAAAACCTGCCACTGGAACTGGTCCGCGACGAGATTGCCATTGGGCGGCTGATTATTCCCGCCAACATTAACCATCCCGAACTGGAGCCGATGGGCATTGGCGTGGCGACGCGCTGCAAGGTGAATGCGAATATCGGGAATTCGGCCGTCACGTCGAACATTGACGAGGAACTACGCAAGCTGCACATGGCGGTGCAGCACGGGGCGGACACCGTGATGGATCTGTCGACAGGCGGCAGCATTCCCGAGATTCGCGCCGCCATCCTGCGCCACTCGCCCGTGCCGATTGGGACAGTGCCAATTTACGAGGCGCTGAATCGCGTGAAGAAGCTCGAAGACCTGAATATCGACGTTTATCTTGAAGTGATTGAGGAACAGGCGCAGCAGGGCGTGGACTACTTTACCGTCCACGCGGGCGTGTTGATCCAGTATGTTCCGCTGGTGGCGAAGCGCATCACCGGCATTGTGAGCCGCGGCGGCGCGATTCTGGCGCAGTGGATGGCTCACCACAATAAACAGAATTTCCTGTACGAGAATTTCGACCGCATTGTGAAGGTGATGGCGAAGTACGACGTGAGCTTTTCGCTCGGCGATGGCCTGCGGCCTGGATCGATTGCCGATGCCAGCGACCGGGCGCAGTTTGGCGAACTGAAGACGCTGGGCGAGTTAACCGCGCGTGCCTGGCAGGATGATGTGCAGGTGATGATCGAGGGGCCGGGGCATGTTCCGCTGGACAAGATCAAGGAGCAGGTGGACAAGGAAGTGGAGTACTGCTTCGGCGCGCCTTTCTACACGCTCGGCCCGCTGGTTACGGACATCGCTCCCGGGTACGACCACATTACGTCGGCGATTGGCGCGGCCATGATCGGCTGGCACGGCGCGTCGATGCTCTGCTACGTGACTCCGAAGGAGCACCTTGGCCTGCCCAACGAGAAGGACGTGAAGGACGGCATGATCGCCTACAAGATCGCCGCCCACGCCGCCGACATCGCGCGGCACCGTCCTGGCGCGCAGGACCGCGATGACGCGATCAGCTACGCGCGCTACACCTTCGATTGGGAGAAGCAGTTCGCTCTGTCGCTCGATCCGGAAACGGCGCGCGCCATGCACGATGAAACGCTGCCGGACGACTACTACAAGGAAGCGGCCTTCTGTTCGATGTGCGGGCCGAAGTTCTGCTCCATGAACTGGTCGACCAAGGTGGACGAGTTCAACAAGCAGGCGCATGGGCTGGAGAAGCGCGACCTGAGCGCGCTGGTTGAGGAGCAGGCGCGGCTGCTGGCGGCGAAGAGTTAGCCTTCACAGGCCCTACGCATGAAAGTCTTTGTAACCGGGGCAACCGGGTTCGTGGGCGCACATGTGGCGCGGCATCTCGCTGCGCAAGGCGCGCAGTTGCGGCTATTGGTTCGGGCTACGAGCAATCTGGCGAATCTGGAAGGGCTGGACGCCGAGACCGTGGTCGGCGACCTCCGCGAACCCGAGACGCTGCGCGTTCCCATTCGAGGCTGCGACGCCGTGATGCACGTTGCGGCGGACTACCGGCTCTGGGTGCGCGATCCTAAGGCGATGTACGCCGCCAACGTGGAGGGCACGCGCGGGCTGCTGCGCCTGGCGCGTGAGGAGGGCGTACGGCGCTCGGTCTACACCTCAAGCGTGGCGACCATGGGTTTCAAGACCGATGGAACGATTGTGGATGAGGCGACTCCGGTCTCGCTGGACGACATGATCGGCCACTACAAGCGGTCTAAGTTTCTGGCCGAGCAGGTGGCTCTTGAATCGGCGCGCGCCGGGCAGGAAGTTATGATTCTGAACCCGACTACCCCCATCGGCTCGCGCGACGTAAAGCCTACTCCCACCGGGCGCATCATCGTGGACTTCCTTAACCGAAAATTCCCGGCCTATATGGATACCGGCCTGAACCTGGTCGATGTTCGCGAGGTGGCGCGCGCGCATGGCGAGGCACTGGAAATGGGCCGTCCGGGCGAGCGATACATTCTGGGTGGCGAGAACCTCAGTCTGAAGCAAATTCTGGACAAGATGGCGGCCATCACCGGGCTGCCGTCGCCAAAGATGAAGGTCCCGCATGGCGTGGCCATGGGATTCGCGTACTTTGACGAATTTTTTTCAGGTCGGCTGCTTGGCCGCGAGCCGCGCGCGACAGTCGAAGAAGTCCGCATGGGAAAGAAGAAGATGTTCGCCTCATCGGCCAAGGCGGAGCGCGAGCTTGGGTTCAGGGTGCTTCCGGTCGATGACGCGCTCCGCTCGGCGATTGAGTGGTTTCGCGCGCATGGGTATGTGACGCAGTCATGAACACCATCGCCATCGTCGCCGCGCTTCCGGGAGAGTTGAAGCCGCTGGTGCGCGGCTGGCAGCAGCGCGGAAAAAATCTATGGGCTGGGTGGATTGGCGATCATGAAGCCATTGCCATCGCCGGAGGTATTGGAGCGGCTGCGGCGCAGTGTGCCGTGGAACGGGCCTTTGCGGAAGGAACCCCCAGCGTGCTGGTTTCCTATGGATGGGCGGGCGCGCTCACTTGCGCAGTGAAGCCTCCGGATGCGTGCGTGATTTCTGAAATCGTGGATGCGGCGACTGGGAAGAGATTCACCACCGCCAGCACCGACGGCTTTCATCTCATTACGCTGGACCGAGTGGCGCGATACGAGGAGAAGCGGGCTTTGGCGACGAAGCATCAGGCGGTGCTGGTGGACATGGAAGCGGCGGCGGTGGCGCGGATGGCCGCCTCGCGCGGCATTCCGTTTTATTGCTTCAAGGGAATTTCCGACGGTTACCTCGACCGGCTGCCCGACTTCGGCCGGTTCATCAGCGGCAGCGGGGAACTGCGAATGCCGGCGTTTCTCGCCTATGTCGCCGTGCGTCCCCAATATTGGGCGTCGCTGCGGAGGCTGGGCGCGAACAGCAGCGCGGCGGCGAACGCCACTGCCAGCCTCATGAGGGAGCATCTTACGCAATCATTGTCGGGAATTGCGGTAGATTGAGAGTGGATGGCGAACGGTTCGATTCCAACTGAAATGCGCGCCGCGGTGTATCGCGGCATCAACGACGTGCGCGTGGAGACGGTCCCGGTGCCCGAGATCGGCCCCGGCGAGGTGCTGATTCGCGTGGCCGCCTGCGGAATCTGCGGCACAGACCTGAAGAAGATCCACACTGGGTCGCATTCCGCGCCGCGCATCTTCGGGCACGAGACCGCCGGAACCATTGCGGCGGTAGGCGAGGGAATCCAAGGCTTCGCCGTGGGCGACCGCGTCATGGTCTTCCACCACATTCCCTGCGGCGAGTGTTATTACTGCCGCAAGAAAACTTTCGCGCAGTGCGCGGTCTACAAGCGCGTGGGCTGCACCGCGGGGTTCGAGGCTTCCGGCGGAGGCTTCGCCGAATATGTCCGCGTGATGGACTGGATTGTTCGCCGCGGCCTGGTCAAAATTCCTGACGGCGTCCCCTTCGAGCAGGCGGCGTTTGTGGAGCCGGTCAACACCTGCTACAAAGCCATTCGCAATCTCGCGCTCGCTCCGGATGAAACCGTTCTGGTGATCGGGCAGGGGCCAATTGGAATTTTGCTGGCGGCGCTGGCGGCGCGCACCGGTGCGCGCGTGCTCACCTCCGACCTTTTTCCTGAGCGGCACAGGATCGCGGCGACGTATGGCCTGAATCGCCCCATCGATGCTGGCCGGCAGGATGTGGTCCGGCTCGCCCATGATGCCAGCGACGGGCGCGGCGCGGACGCCGCGATTCTGGCCGTGAGCGGCAATGCGCTCATCAAGACAGCAATGGACGCGGCGCGGCCCGGCGGGAGGATTCTGCTTTTCGCGGCCACGCAGCATGGAGAGGCCATTGTGGACCCGGCGGCCATTTGCATGGACGAGAAATCGCTGGTTGGCTCCTACAGCGCATCCGAAGAGATACAGGACGAGGCCGCGCAGCTTGTCTTCGACGGATACGGGAAGGGCTTTGACCTTACGCGGCTGATTTCGCATCGATACTCGCTGGAAGACTCGGTTGAGGCGATTCATGTGGCCTCGAATCCGGGGCCGGGTTCCATGAAGATTTTCATTGAACCGGAATTGAACCGAAATTGAGATAAGTTTGAGAAAATAGAAGCGATGGCCCAGCTAATGACAGCCGCGGTTCTTTACGGCAAAGAGGATGTGAGGATCGAGCAGCTCCCGGTGCCGGTGGCCGGGGCTGGCGAAATCGTGGTGCGCGTACACGCGGCCCTGACCTGCGGAACCGATCTCAAGGTCTACCGGCGCGGCTATCACGCCAAAATGCTGACGCTGCCCATTTCTTTTGGGCACGAGCTTGCCGGGTCGGTCGATCAGATTGGCGCGGGCGTAACGAACTTCAAGCCGGGAGACCGCGTGGTCGCGCTCAACTCCGCCCCATGCGACGAATGCTATTTCTGCCGCCACGGCCAGCAGAACCTGTGCGACGACCTGCTCTTTAACAACGGCGCGTATGCGGAGTACATCCGCATTCCGGCGCGCATTGTGGAGAAGAACACGCTGCTGCTGCCGGACGAACTTCCCTACGAACACGCCGCGCTTACCGAGCCGCTGGCGTGCGTGCTGCGTGGGCTTGAAGAAACCAACCCGCGCGTGGGCGACACCATTGTGGTGATCGGCGCGGGGCCTATCGGGCTGATGTTTATGCACGCCGCGCAGATCGCGGGCCTGCACGTTATCGCGGTGGTGAAGCACGATGAGCAGATTGCGGCGGCGCGCGTCTTTGGCGCGGAAGAAGTGGTTCAGACGACGGCGGTGGATGACCCGATTGCGGCGGTCCGCGCACTGACCCCAAACAGCCGGGGCGTGGACATCGCGGTGGAGGCGGTGGCCACTCCGCTGACCTGGCAGTGGGCGGTGGACGTGGTGCGCAAGGGCGGCGTGGTAAATTTCTTTGGCGGGCCGCCTTCGGGAACCAAGGTCGAGTTTGACACCAACCGGCTGCACTACAACGACATCACGCTGAAGGCCAGCTTCCATCACACTCCGGCGACCGTGCGCCGGGCTTTTGACCTGATTCAAAGCGGCAAGTTCAAGTGTCGGGAATACATCACCGGGCGCGCGCGCCTCATTGACCTCAATAGCGTTTTTCATAACCTGATGCACGGCTCGGCTGACATCAAGACGGCCATCATCCCCTGAGGCGGCATGACTGCGAGTACGGCACAACTCGTTGAACAGGGCTGGGCCGCCCTGCCGCCCGAATACCGAATGCCGGCGACGGCGCCCACGCTCCCCGAAGCGCGCGCGTGGTGCCAGCGGCTGACCGAGACCCATTACGAGAATTTCCACGTGGCCTCGTGGTTTTTACCCAAACGGCTGCGCCCGCACTTTCACGCCATTTACGCTTACTGCCGCGTGTCGGACGATCTGGGCGATGAGACGGGCGACCTTGAGCAGTCGATGGCTCTGTTGAACCTGTGGGGCGAGGAACTCGACGCCTGCTATCGCGGCGAGATGCGGCATCCGGTCTTCGTCGCGCTGGCGGAGACGATCAGCGCCTGCGATATTCCGAAAGACCCATTCGCCGATCTGCTTGTGGCGTTTCGGCGCGACCAGCGCGCCGTGCGCATGGAGACGATGCGCGATGTGCTTGACTACTGCCACTACTCGGCTAACCCCGTGGGGCGGCTCGTGCTGTATGTGTGTGGATATCGCGACGAGGAGCGTTTCCGGCTTTCGGACTTCACATGTACGGCGCTCCAGCTTGCGAATTTCTGGCAGGACGTCGCCAGTGATTACGAGCGCGACCGGATTTATTTTCCGCTGGAAGACATGCGCCGCTTTGGAGCGGATGAGGCGATGATCGCCGAGCGCCGCTTCACGCCGCAGTTTCGCGACCTGATGCGCTATGAAGTCGAGTACGCGCGCGAGATGATGCGGAAGGGGCTTCCGCTGATTGGCATGGTGGACCGCGAACTGGCGGTTGATCTCGACCTGTTCTCGCGCGGCGGCCTGGAGATTCTTAACGCCATCGAGGCGCAAGGCTACGACGTTCTTCGCGCGCGTCCGGCCATTTCAAAATCCCGCAAGGCTGCGCTGCTGGTCCGCGCGCTCACCTCAAGGTTTATGGGGCGCGGCCTTGCCCGGCAGAGTTCCGCCGCGTGACCGTCGCAGAGGCCTATCAGCACTGTAGGGAGATCGCCCGGCGGGAGGCGAAAAACTTCTATTACGCCTTTGTGGCCCTGCCCCGGCACAAGCGCGACGCCATTTGCGCGGTGTACGCTTTCATGCGACACGCCGACGACATTTCTGATGACGAAACGCTTTCGCCCGGCGAGCGGCGCATAAGAATGGGCGTGTGGCTGGACGAGTGGCACCTCGCCTCGCAGGGCGAGTCCACTCGCAACCCGGTGTTTCTCGCGCTCTCTGACGCGCAGGCGCGGTTCAGGATTCCCGGCAAGCTGTTGGACCAACTGGTGGAGGGCACCACCATGGACCTGCGGCGCGCAAGCTTCCCCGGCCAGTACGACACCTATGCCACCTTTGAAGACCTCTACCGCTACTGCTATCTCGTGGCTTCGGTCGTGGGGCTGGTCTGCATCCGCATCTTCGGATACAGCGATCCCCGCGCTGAAAGGCTGGCCGAGGAAACCGGCGTCGCGTTTCAGTTGACCAACATCCTGCGCGATGTGCGCGAAGATGTGGAACGGAAGCGGGTGTATCTGCCGCTCGATGAAATGCGGCGATACGACGTCTCGGTTGAAGACCTGGCCGCGCTTCCGGCACCGCTGACTCCCAACCTGCGCGACTTCTTTACGTCCATTGCCGCTCGCGCGGAGCACTACTATGCATCCGGCTATGCGTTGCTGCCGCTCATTGACGCCGACTCGCGCGCGGCCCTCTGGGTGCTGGTGACCATTTACCACCGCCTGCTACGGCGAATTGGCTACAGCGGATACGAAGTGTTTGCGCGGCGCGCGTCGGTCCCCACCATTACCAAGTTTTCCATCCTGCTGCGCGGGCTGGGCCGTCTGCTGCTGGACCGCGCGGGCTTGAGGCGCTAATGCCGCGCTCCGTCACAATAGTGGGAGGAGGCGTGGCCGGGCTGGCGGCGGCGTGCGCGCTGTCGGACAGCGGCCACCGCGTCCGGTTGCTGGAGCGGCGTCCTTATGTGGGCGGGCGCGCGTCGTCGTATGAGCATCCCGGCACCGGCGAAGTCATCGATAACTGCCAGCACATCCTGCTCGGCTGCTGCACCAATCTCATCGACTTTTATCGGCGGCTCGGCGTGCTGGATTCGATTTTCTGGTCGGGCACCGTTACGTTTCTTGAGCCGGGGGGACGCCGCAGCACCCTCGCGCCCTCGGCCATGCCGGCTCCGCTGCACACCGCCTGGTCGTTCCTGGCGGCCAAATGTTTCACGTTTTCTGACAAGCTCGCTATCGCGCGCGGCATTCGCGGATTTATGCGTGAGACTCCGGCTGATTCTGAAGAGAGCTTCGCGCAATGGCTTGCGCGCTACCGGCAGCCCGAGCGGGCGGTGCGGCGCTTCTGGACCCCGGTGCTGGCCAGCGCGCTGAATGAAGATCCGAAAAACATCTCAGTTCGGTATGCGGCCAAAGTCTTTCGCGAAGCGTTTCTCTTTTCGGCTGAAGGCGGCCGTATGGGCATTCCGAGGATTCCGCTCAGCGAGCTTTACAGCCGGGCGATTCAGTACATTGAAGCTCGCGGCGGCGAAGTCTATCTGCGTGCCAGCGCGGGTCGCTTCGAGCACAGCGTAAACCAGTGGGTCGTTCACTCAGAAGCAAATGTTTATGCCAGCGACTCGGTCGTGCTGGCGCTTTCGTTTGAGGCGCTCGCGGCCCTGCTTCCGGCGCTACCGCAAAATTCCGAAGCGGAAAAGCTGGGCGCGAACCTTGCTGGGTTCCGCCACTCGCCCATCACCAGTGTGCATCTGTGGTTCGACCGCGAAATTACCGACCTGACCCACGCCGCGTTGCTCGATACCACCATTCAGTGGCTCTACAACAAGTCGAAAATCCAGGCGGCCCGCCAGCAGGGGGCCGGCAGCTACGTTGAGCTTGTCATCAGCGCGTCCAAGGCGCTCGTTTCCATGCAGCGGCAGCAGATCATCGACCTTGCTATGCGGGAGTTGGCCGGGTTCTTTCCGGAGCTGAAGGGCGCGAAGCTTTTGAAGGCCGCTGTCACCAAGGAAGTTCGAGCCACCTATTCCATTCGCCCCGGTCTGGACAGCATCCGCCCGGAGGCGCAAAGCCCATGGCCGGGCATTTATCTGGCGGGAGACTGGACTGCGACCGGCTGGCCCTCCACCATGGAGAGCGGCGTCCGCAGCGGGTATCTGGCGGCGGAGGCCTTTACGCGCGACTCCAGCGAGGCGCGGAAGTTTCTGGTTCCGGACCTGCCGCCCACCGGCCTGATGCGCTTTTTGAAATAGCCTCCGAATATCGCAGCAAGAAAAAGCCCGGTCTTTCGACCGGGCCTAAGGGGAAGTTCTGGCTGTTAATCCTGTGCCGAGTGGAAGTATTTGGCTACCGTCCGCACGAAGGGCTGCGCCCCTGCTGGAACCGGTATTTCCCCGCTCAGAATCTGTTTGAAGCTGTGATAGCCGCCATAGTACGTATCCGTGTCCGCCTGGTTCTGGCTCACCGAGGTACCGTCCAGCGAAATTCCAGCGAATACGCCTTTGCTCCGCGAGTAGGTCAGCAGCTCCGCGCTCATGTTAATGGAGGTCCCCGCCGAGGCATGCCGTCCCACCGGCCCGGCCGCCGCGGCCGCGTCTGCGCCTATCTTGAACTTGCTCTTGAGCAGATCCTGCATCCCGTGCTGGTTAGTTGCCACCAGCACCAAATCGGTCCCGGAAACGCCGATCTGGAAGCCATACGATCCGCCAGCCATACGGATAAACACCGGCGCGCTCCATCCATGTCCGGTGCGGCAAGTCACCACACCCTGGCCGTATTGCCCACCGATGCCGAAGGCGGCCTTTTTCAGGCTTGGCACTACCGCTACGCAAACAGCTTTTTCCAGAATGGCGTCGGGGATGCCGTTATCGGGCGTATTCGAAAGTTCGTTGACGACGGCGCGGGCTTTATCCAGCCGCTCGTTCAGGTCTGCCTTGCTTGAGGCCGCGAAAACGGGCACGGTACACGCCAGAGCGCACAATAACGCGATTGTCTTCTTCATAGATTGTTCTTCCCTCCTCGGGGAAATCTCCGGCTGTGCCGTCATGGTGACCCTCCGCATTATGCGGAGGCTCGGCGCATTCAGCCTTTAACATCATAAACATAGATGCCGGTTGCCGTTATTGGGTTGATACAGGAGAGAACAATTCGCACGTGGCCGGGTATAAAAAAAGGGGGCTGCGGATCATGTCCTTCAGCCCCGTTCCCCAGATCTGCGTTGTTGCTATTTATGGTTTTAAAGGTTGCCCACGTTTACCGCAAGATAACCAAAGGTCAGTGTCCTAAAGTAACCATGTAGCAAACAGGGAACGGGATAGGCAGGCAACTCACTTCTTTTCCCAGTTTGCCGCCCGCACCGAGAGTGCAATCCTGTTCTCGACGCCCGCCTTTTTGATCATCTTGGCGATGTGCGACTTCACCGTGCGCTCTTCAATACCCAGCGAAAGGGCGATCTCGCGGTTGGACCGGGCCGCCTGCAGCAGCTCCAGAATCTCCTCCTCGCGCTTCGTAAACGACAGGTTGTGCCGCAGCACGGGCTTGTTTTCCGACGGATTCAACATGCGGTCAACAAACGCGGAAAGGATTTTGCGCGGCGCCCAGATCGATCCCGACGCCACCACATCGATGCACATGATGACCTGTTCCGGTGTCGCGGTTTCTTTCAAATAACCTTTTGCACCGGCGCCAATCGCACTTATGATGGTCTCCTCGTCCGTTTCCGATCCCATTACGATCATCTTCAGACGGGGTTGGGTGGCCCTCAGCTTTGCCAGCGTTTCAAAGGAAGCTGCGGGGTCGTGAAGCCCCAGCATCACCATCGTCAGGCTCCGGTCATGCAAGGCCTCCGCCAGATCGACTGGGACAATCGCGACGTGCGGGAGCGTCTCGCAGACCGACTCAAAACCGGCCACGCGCAGTGGTTCAAAATCAAGCAGACCAATTTTCAACTGCGGCTTGCGCGAAGGCTGCTGAGCAGGCATGTCTCACTTACCAGACTGCTCTCCGCCGGCAGAATGCCGCAATCCGGTTGCGAGAGCTTGCATTTTTGCGTTACAAGGGGGAACCACTGGTTTCGCGCAATTTGTAATCCTACAAAAGGGATCGTTCGTGTTTTTACTTAGAGCTTCGGCAATACGATTCCCTGCTGCTTCTGGTACTTCCCCTTGCGGTCGGC
>JAICYR010000158.1 GCA_025934135.1 Acidobacteriaceae bacterium
GCGCCACCGGTCAAAATTCCCGAAACCAGAAAGAATGCTGTGCAGGCAAGCTCCAGGCTGCCGTGCTTTGCCTGCGAGACCATGTCCTCGCCAATGGATGTGGCGAAGGGCGGCAGCGCTGCAAGGCCGCACCCTCCTAGAAACCACAGCACAGCCGTGAACTTCAATTCTTTACCCCGAGCGAAAAGCGCTGGCTCGCTCATGGTCCGCAATCGGTGCAGCAGGATGCCCGCCGTGAAGAATAGCCCCGACTTCACAGCGGCGTGGCCGCAAACATAAATGAGCCATCCGGCAATGGCCTCGGGAGTGCCGACACCCATGGCGAAGAGCAGCAGGCCAGAGTGGCTGATGGTTGAGAACGCGAGTACGCGCTTCAGGTGGTGCTCCGCGAAACTCATCATTCCGCCCCAGACGGCTGTGGCGCCTCCAAAAACCAGAAAGCTGATCCGGAGCGGATCGTGCGCGCCCGCGAAGCTGGAGCCGAAGATCACCGACGTGATGCGCAAAATCGCAAACAGCCCCAATTCGACCATCAGCCCGGAAAAAAGCACGCAGACCGGCGTGGGCGCGACGGAATGGGCGTCCGGCAGCCAGAAATGAAACGGGAAGACCGCCGCCTTAATCAAAAATCCGGTGATGATGAACAGGCAGGCCGTGAGTGCCAGCGAGTCGTGCCGCGAGCCGAGCAGCATGCCCATCTGCGCCATGTTCAGCGCGCCCGTGGCTCCGTAGAGGATGCCGATTCCGGTGAGCGTGAAGAACGCGCCCACCGTGTTCGTGACCGCGAAATTAAATGCCCCCTGTAGGGGCGCTGGCTCCTCCGTCTTGAGACCGCATAGTGCGAACGCCGCCGTGCTCATCAATTCAAAGAAGACGAACAGGTTGAACAGGTCGGCCGTGAAGCAGAACCCCGTCATGGCCGCAAGAAAAATCAGCATAAGCGGCTGATAGTGGTTCTTCCCGCTCTCCATGCCGTTCCACGAATAGACGAGGCCCAGCAGCGTGAGAAAGGCCGCCACGACGGCGAGCGCCGCGCCCATGGGATCGATCACAAACCCGATGCCCACAACCATCTGGCCGCGTGGGAACCAATTCCCGAACCAATACACGATGCTCTTTGACCAGGAAACATGAAGCAGCCAAAGGCACAGCATGAGGTTGAAGAGGGCGGCGAGCGCCGCCACCAGATCAATAAAAAAACGCGGCAGCCATTTGCGCACCGCCGCCAGAAAGGCGGCGCACAGCATTGGCACTGCTATCGGAAGCGCGGGAGCAATCGTCATCGTTCATCCACGCATCATTCTCAAATCATCCGGAGAAAGCGTCCCGGCTTTCTCATGGACTTTCACAACCATGGCCAGCAGCAGGGCGACCACCGTCGCCTCAACCACCACGTCGGTCAGCATCAGGGCCTGCACAATCGGGTCCACCGTCACTACACCCGGAGAAATGTCCGCGAAGACCGGCGCGACCGCGTCCCAGCGAAAGCCCACCGCGAGCAGCAGCACATAGGTCGAGGTCTGCAACACCACCAGCGAGATGACGGTATGCACAAGGTGCCCGCTGGTCACGATTCCATACAGTCCGCACAGGAACAGCCAAGCGGCCACGGCATACGGAATCAAATGAAATGCCAGCATTACTCCTCCCGTCCCGAGACAATGTCCTGGAGATACGTGTAGCTCAACAGAATGAACCCGGTCGCCACCTCGAGCCCGACCGAAGCGCTGATAACAGCAATGGTCCCTGAGGAAAGCACATCGCCGGTGGTCCCCAGCGGGATCCAGTTGGTGAGGAACGGCAGGCCGACAGCCAGTGCGCTCACGCCGACCAGTGCGTAGAGCGCTGCGCCGAGCGCCTCCAGCACTTCCATCAGCGGATGCGATGCGATTGCCTTGAACCGCTTCAGATTTTCCGCGATGTAGACAAGCATGAAGGCAGTAGCGACGATGACTCCACCCTGAAACCCTCCACCGGGGGTCAACTGCCCGTGCGTGCAGACGTAAAGGCCGAAGATCAACGTGATCCCGAATAGGCCGCCCGCCGACACTTTCACCGTTTTGCTCAGCCCTTCATCGGATTCGGCCGCGCCGCCCTTTAGCTTCGGATCTCTGAGCAGCAGCATTACTCCAATGATTGAGGTGAAGAGAATAAATTCTTCGCCGAGGGTGTCGAAGCCGCGGTAGTCATAATCAATGGCGTTGACCACATCGGTCGCGTGCCGCTGATACACAGAGAGGCTGCTGATTACATCTCCATAAGGGCCTCGATAATGGCCCCAGGGTGGAAGGTTCTTGGCCGCAATGAGATAGAAAAAGAGAAAGAAGGCCCCCGCGATGAAGAACATCCCGAGACGCCACTTCACGTTCATTGGCCGCCCTCGCTGCTCTTTGTTTTTTCTTTGTGCTTCATACGCGCGATGGCCAGCATGATGATGAGCGGCAGAGCGACCGCGCCCACCACAATCTGCGACAGCGCGACATCCGGCGCCTGAAAAAAGAAAAACATCACGGCCAGCAGCAGCCCATAAAACGAAAGCGCAAGGGTCTGCGCCGTCACGTCGCGCGTGCGCACCACCATAAATCCACTCACCGCAATGAGCAGCAGCAGAAAGCTTCCGGCTATTTTCATGATTGTGGGCCTTGCTGAATGAATTCGACTCCGTCCTCTTTGCGCGGCTGCCAATGGCCCAGCTTTCGCACCCTGAAGGCGCGCGCCGCCGCATGCGCGCCCACCGCGTTCGTCACGATGAGAATGGCGCAGATCGCAATCACCTTCGCAGCGGTCGTACCCCACCCGGTTTCAAGCACCACCGCGACGACGAGAAAGATCGCTCCGGCGCCCGTTGGCAGCGCCAAATAGTGCAACGCCTGCACTGGCTTGTGCATGCGCCACGCGCCCAGCGCGCCGATCCAGCAGGACAAAACCACCAGCGCTAGTGAAGCCGCGATTATGTCGTGAGAGATCACAGATGCCGCTCCAAAAAACGTACAAAGACAAGAGATGCGCCCAGCAGCATAATCGCCAGCGTCAGCGACAGATCAATAAAAGGAAGACGGTGGAATCCGAGCGTCAGCAGCGCCAGCAGAATCGTGACCAGAACGCCCGCCAGTTCGACGCCCACCAGCCGCCGCTCCACCGAACCGCGGAGACACAGATCCGCGCACGGAACCAGGCACAAGCCAACCGCGTAGGACGCTGCCAGCCATAGGTTCATCAGTGCTCCCTTAAGTCAGCAATCATCCTGGGAAGCGGACTGCGCTGGAGTTGATGCAGCAGAAGAAGATCGTCCTTTACGCCCAGCACAATCGTGCTTGGCGTCATCGTGGTCCCGGTAGTGGCCAGCACGGCGCGCGAGATATCGTGCTTCTCTGTATCTGACGGGAACGCAGCGGCACGAAAATGCGAGCCTGCCTCCCGAACCCCGAACACGTCTTTCGCGAGAATCAGACTCACCTCCACGCTGTCGTGCAGCACGTACCACGGTATCCGCCACAGGCAAAAAACCTGGCGGACACTAGGCTTGAAGAGAATGCCCATGTCCCGCCAGGCCAATGCCGTAATGGCAAGCGTAAGCGCCGTGAAAGCGGCTCCAAAAATCAGTTCGTGCAAGCTCCCCGAGCCTGTGAACAGCACCCAGCCACCCATCGTTACGACGGCCGCTGGGACAATCACGAAGCTGCCGGTTTGCTTTCCCATGAACCCGCCTTCGTCGGGCACGAGCTATGCGGCCCTCTCGGCCCCCTTCTCCGCGTACGGATTAATTCGGTCGGAGATTTCGGTCAGCAGATGGTCCGCGTGGCCCTCTTCCTTAATGGTCTGATCCAGGGTCTGAGCCTGCGCCGTCTCGCCCAGAATCCGGGCAAACTGCCGCAGCGCTCCATACGATGCGATTTCGTAATGCTCCACGCGCTGCGCTCCCGCGATCAAAGCGACATCGCGCACAGAGTCGTCCTTCGCGTCCTTGATCATGTCCTCGGCTTCCGTTACCAGAGCCGATAGCACCTTGCATCTCACCGTATCGGTATCTCCAGTGGTTTGCCGCAGAATCTGTTCCAGCCGCGTTACATGCTGCTCGGTCTCCTGCAAGTGCGAGTGAAAGGCCTGCTTCAACTGCGTGTCAGTGGCCTTATCAATCATTTTGGGCAGGGCATCGGTAATTTGCTGCTCTGCCGAGAGCATCATCTGGAGCTGGTTGATGTAGAGCTTGCGCAGGCTGTCAATGTTTGCAGAAAAGAACTTCATACGGGTTCTCCTTTGGGATCGTCAGGCCGCTCTGGAGAGGCTTGACGCGGGTTCAAGTTTTACCTTGATCCATCCGCGCTCGTGCTCCGCGAACGAACGGTAGGCGTCAATGGCTGATTGCATCGGCTCTTTCTGCGTAAGAAATTGTTCAGGCCGGATTACTCCGCTGCGCACCAGTTCGATCATTTCCGGCATGTAACGGCGATGGTTACAGTTCCCCCCTTTGAATGTCAGGTTCTTCTCCATCACCTTGTCGATGGGGAAACTATGCAGCGGCGCGGAATACACACCGATAACGGAAACGGTCCCCGCCTTAGCGACGGACTCAATGGCCCACTTCAGCGCCTGCGACGGCGCGCCTCCAGGCTGGAAAGCCTTATCGGTCGGAATCCCCTGCTGGGCGATTTCCTTCAATTCAGCTTTGAATTCTTTCTGTGCCTCGCGGTCCGCAGCCGGACCTTTCGTCGCGGTGGCTGCATCCACTCCTACGGCGTCAATCACGCGATCAGGACCGGGCCCGCGCGTCAGCTCCCGCAAAATTTCGGGCGGGTCTTCCCGGTCAAAGTTAATGACCTCCGCTCCGTGCACGCGCGCCATCTCCAGCCGTGACTCCACATTGTCCACCGCGAACACGCGACCCGCTCCAAGGTGTTGCGCGCAGGTGATGGCGAACAGCCCCACCGGCCCGCAGCCGAAAATAGCCACCGTGTCCGAGGGCTTTACCTCCGCCATCACGGCCGCCATGTAGGAGGTCGGAAGAATGTCCGACATCAGGATCGCCTGATCGTCCGTAATCTCATCGGGAAGCCTCACCAGATTGGCTCCGGCAAAGGGAATGCGCGCGTATTCGGCCTGTAAGCCGTCCAGGCCACCAGCGGCTTCCGGCCCACCGAAAAAGACCGTGCCCGCCTGCGGACCGTTCGGATTGGCCACATCGCACTGCGAATGGTAGCCCGCGCGGCAGTAGTTGCAGGCGCCGCAGCCCACCGTGGAAGGCACGACCACACGCTCGCCTTTGCGGAAATTACGCACCGACTTTCCAACGTCTTCCACGATCCCAACGGCTTCATGCCCCAGAATGCGGCCCTTCTTCACACCAGGAAAGGTCCCGCGAAGAAAATGCAGGTCGGTCCCGCAAATTGCGCTCGATGTAATGCGCACAATCGCGTCCGTCGGCTGCTGAATTTTCGGCTCAGGCACGTTCTCCAGGGCGACATCGCCGATGCCGCGAAAAACGACGGCTTTCATCGGAATTCTCCGTTTTCCCGAACTGGATTTGATTGGCGCGAACTTGGCGTGCGGGCCGCATCAGCCGATACAGCCCCTTTAAGAATTCGGATGCGAAAGCCAGCCCAAAAGGAAGCCCCGAAACTCCCCTTGCGCCTGCGCCTTCATGGGCCCGCAAAGTGGGGCGATTCCGGCTTGTCCTCAGGCATCTTACGTCGCGGAATCTGGTTCCGACTCTGCATGAAGCAACATCTCACGGTCGTCGTCACGGGCGCTTCCGCAGGACTGGGACGCGCCATCACCCACGAGTTTGGGAGCGAGGGAGCGAGCGTCGCGCTCATCTCCCGCGACACTGAATCTCTGGAAACCACGGCCGTTGAAGTGCAGTCCCTGGGCGGCGAAGCGTTGCCCATCACGGCGGACGTAAGCGACGACGAGGCGGTCGAGGCCGCGGCCGCGCACGTGGAAGAGCAGTTCGGTCCCATCGATGTGTGGGTCAACAACGCCATGGTTTCGGTCTTCTCTCCCGTCAAGGAAATGGAAGCCGCCGAGTATCGCCGCGTCACGGAGGTGAATTACCTGGGCTATATTCACGGAACGCTCGCCGCGCTGCGCCGCATGATTCCGCGCGATCATGGACGCATCATTCAGATTGGCTCGGCGCTCGCCGTCCGCAGCATCCCGCTGCAATCGGCCTATTGCGGATCGAAACACGCCATTGTGGGCTTTACGGACTCGCTCCGCTGCGAGTTGTACCACGACAAGAGCAAGGTGAAGGTCAGCGTTGTTCACATGCCGGCCATGAACACGCCGCAGTTCTCCTGGGTCAAGAGCCGGCTGCCGCGCAAGCCGCAACCTGTTCCGCCCATCTTCCAGCCAGAGGTAGCAGCGCGGGTCGTTCTGCACGCCGCCACAACCCGCTTTCCCCGCCGCGAATACTGGGTGGGCGCATCGACCGTTAAGGCCATTCTGGGGCAGAAGGTCATCCCTGGGCTGCTGGACCGCTATCTGGGAAAAACCGGATATGGCGCACAGCAGCGCGACCAACGCGACAGCCCCGACCGCCCAGATAACCTATGGGGGCCTGCACCGAACCGCTTTGGCGAGCGCGGCCCGTTCGATGAAGAAGCGCACGACTCCAGCCTGCAGGTCAGGCTGGATCTGCATCGCGGATGGATTGCACTGGCGGTTGGAATTGTGGGCGGGGCGATTGCGCTCAAGAAAATCCTAACCTAGCCAATGTGCGGGTTCCCCTTGAACCATGTATACGGCGGGCTCAGATCGTAGCGAATACCTGGCTCGCTCTGATCGCGCTCGTTGGTAGTAAAGATGGTCTCTCCGTGCTTGATCAGGTAATCGGCTGTCCGCGCCGCCAGCGACTGAATCGTAAGCCCAGGATTCGCAGAACCCTGCGTGGGCATGATGCTCCCATCACAGACGAATAGGTTCGGAATATCGTGGGCCCTCCCGAATTTATCTACGACGGATGTTGCGGGATTGTCACCCATGCGCGCCGCGCCCACCAGATGAGCAAACCGCGACTCCTGCACAACCTGCTCCGCTCCCGCTGCCCGCATTACGTCCATTACTTTGTTCTTGGCAAACTCAATCAGCTTCTTGTCGTTGTCATGCAGGTTGAACGTGACTTTGGCAACTCGCAATCCGTACTGGTCTTTTTCGTCGGCCAGTTCCACGCGGTTGTCCTCCCAGGGAAGAATCTCGCCGAGAACGCCGAGCGTGGCCCAGTGGTTGTAGTCCATCATGACGCGGCGCAAGCCCCATCCCCACGCACCCATCGCGGCAACCATCTGCTTGGCAAAAGCGATAGGTAGCGGCCCAACAGTCTGAATGGCGAAGCCGCGCGCGAAGTCGTGGTTCTTGTCCGTTTCGTAAAAATCCTCCGAAAGCGCGTGGGCCGGAGGAGCTTTATAGAGCCGGATCAGCCCATCAAATCTTCCGGCGACCACATTCCCGGCTTGGGCCATCAGATACTTCCCCACCGTTCCGCTTGAGTTCGCCAACCCATGTTCAAATCCAGGGCAGGCGGAGTTCAGCAATAGGCGCGGCGTCTCAATCGCATATCCGGCCACAATGACGGCACGCGCGCGCTGAAAGCATTCCCTGCCGTCGCGGTCTATATAAAGCACCCCGTCCACGCGACCATCTTTGCGCAGCGAGATTCGCGTGGCCATAGAGAGAGAACGAATCTCGGCGCCATGGGTAATTGCGCCGGGAACGTGCGTAATGAGCGTGCTGGCCTTGGCCCCCACTTTGCAGCCTTGCAGGCAGAATCCTCGATAGATGCAGTGTGGGCGGTCGCCATGCGAGGCTGACAAAATCGCAACCGGACCTCCCGCAACTGTGCGAATGCCGAGGTTCGTGCAGCCCTTCACCAGCACATCGCCTACTCCGCCCAGAGGATGCGGCCCGTAAGGATGCCCATGCGGGTCGCCCCACGGAAACCAAGCCGGCCCAGCCACGGGAATTTCGCGCTCCAGCAATTCGTAGTAGGGCTTCAGGTCGCTGTAAGACATGGGCCAGTCCGCGCCCACTCCGTCCTCGCTGTAAATGCGAAAATCCGACGGATGGAACCTCGGCGCAAACGCCGCCCAGTGGACCGATCCACCTCCTACGCCTTTGCCGCTGTTGTTCGATCCCAGCGCCAGCGGATGGGTGCCTCCGGTGATGCGAAGGTCGTTCCAGTAAAGTTCGTGCGAGCCTTTCTCATCGCTCACCCAATCGCGTTCTGTGTCCCAGAATGGCCCTGCCTCCACACCGACCACATTGAAGCCCGCGCGAGCCAACCGCTGCAGCAGCACGCCTCCGGCGGACCCCAC
>JAICYR010000107.1 GCA_025934135.1 Acidobacteriaceae bacterium
AGGGAATTGAGTTTGATTACTGCTGCTGCCATGCGGCGTTCGCGCTGAAGGAAGATGGCTACGAGACAATTATGGTCAACTGCAATCCGGAGACCGTCTCGACCGATTACGACACCAGCGACCGGCTCTACTTTGAGCCGCTGACGCTGGAAGACGTGCTGGCGGTTTATGAGCATGAGGCGACCAGCGGCGCGAAAATCGGAATGATTGTGCAGTTCGGCGGACAGACCCCTCTGAACCTGGCGCTGCGGCTCAAGGCGGAGGGGGTGCCGATCATCGGGACTTCGCCCGAGTCGATTGACCTGGCCGAGGATCGCAAGCGCTTCGGCAAGCTGCTTGAGGAGCTTGAAATTCCGCAGCCTCCGGGCGCAATTGCAACGAGTGTCGAAGAAGCGCTGGCCGGGGCGGAGCGCATTGGATACCCCGTGCTGGTGCGGCCCTCGTATGTGCTGGGCGGACGCGCGATGGTGATCGCTTACGACAGCGAGGCCGTTACGCACTACATGAAAGAGGCCGTGGAGTACTCGCAGGAGCGTCCGATTCTGGTAGACCATTTCCTTGAGGACGCCGTGGAAGTGGACGTGGACGCGCTGTGCGATACGAAGGATGTGGTGATCGCCGGGATCATGCAGCACATTGAAGAGGCAGGGATCCACTCAGGCGATTCATCCTGCGTGCTGCCAGCGGTTGATCTTGCTCCGGAAACGCTTGATACGCTTCGCACTTATACCCGCAAGCTTGCGCTCGCGCTCAATGTGGTGGGCCTGGTCAACCTTCAGTTTGCGATTCAGAGGAAGAACGGCGAAGACAAAGTCTTTGTGATTGAAGTGAATCCGCGCGCATCGCGCACGGTCCCGTATGTATCAAAGGCGACGGGAGTGCCGCTGGCGAAGATTGCCTCGCGGCTCATGACCGGGCGCACGCTTCGCGAACTGCTTCCGGAGCAGGTGGCCTCGGGCCGCGACCTCGAAACCGGCGCACACTTCTTCGTGAAGTCGCCGGTCTTTCCTTGGAACAAATTCCCCGGCGTCGATACGGTGCTGGGACCGGAGATGAAGTCGACCGGAGAAGTTATGGGCGTGGCCGACAACTTTGGCGAAGCGTTCGCCAAGGCGCAGGTTTCTGCCGGGCAGCGACTGCCGTTGAAGGGCACGGTGTTCTTCAGCGTGAACGACCGCGACAAGGCGCATCTGGTCGAGCTCGCGCGGAGGTACGTGGAGCTTGGATTTGGCCTGGTTGCTACCGAGGGCACGGCGAAATTGCTGGAGGACTCGGGCATGATCGTAGAGCGCGTCTACAAGGTGAAAGAAGGCCGCCCGAACGTGGTCGATTTCATCAAGGGCGAGCGGATTCAACTCATCATCAACACGCCGCACGGGCAGGATCCATTCTTTGACGAGAAGGCTATTCGGCGGGCGGCGGTCCTGCAGCGGATTCCGACCATTACCACCATCGCCGCGGCACGCGCCGCGGCGGAGGGAATCGAAGCGCTGCAACAGCACCAGACAAATGTGGCTCCGCTGCAGCAGTTGCACGCCGAAAGGGTTGCGGCGAGGAGCTGACTCTCTGTTTCCCACCCTTCGCACATGATGCAGTGCGAAGGATGGGGCGCCCCGGTATTTGTGGTCGAGGATGGCGCGCTGTTAAATGACGAAGGGAACCAGCGCGCGGACCCGCTGTCGATAATGCGCGTACTGCTCGCCAAACTTCTGCATCATAAACTGCTCTTCGGTCTGTGATTTAAGCCAGAGGCCGAAGCCGCAGATGAGCAGGCCCGCGAAGCAGCGCGCCTCGCCATAGACAAGCGCCGTGCCCAGCAGCGCCCCCAGCATTCCAGTGTAGATGGGGTGGCGCACGAAGGCATACGGCCCGCGCAGAATCAGCTCATGGTCCTGCTTGATGGTGACTCGCCCGCTCCAATTGCGGCCCAGAACGATGCGCGCCCAAACACAGAACAACATGCCGGCAACCGTGAGGGCCGCGCCCGCAAGCACCCAGGCATCGGTCTGCGGAATTACCCGCCGCACCATCCAGCCATGAGTGA
Source organism: Acidobacteriaceae bacterium (assembly GCA_025934135.1). Taxonomy (GTDB): domain Bacteria; phylum Acidobacteriota; class Terriglobia; order Terriglobales; family Acidobacteriaceae; genus Silvibacterium. The sequence goes on from JAICYR010000107.1 coordinate 2,045, forward strand.
TTGCCTGACCGAGGTTAAAAACAAAAATCAATCCGATCAAGACAATGAGCGATTGCAGCAGACGCGAGCCACCGCTCTGCCGCTGCACGCTGCGTTTTGATGCCGCCGCGGCCAGCCACCAGATCACAACAAAAGCTAGCCAAAGATAGCCGATCCAATGCCCAACAAAGCCGATCATGTCCGTCTCCCGCATGATCATACGCGCGGGGCAGCGCCGTGGTTCACGGTTTTTTACTAGGCCACCAGGATGCGAAGGTCGCGGAGGTTGTTGCCGGTGGGGCCGGTGAGGATGGTGTCTCCGAGGGCGACGAACAGCGGATAACTGTCGAAGCGGGCGAGCGCGGCTTCGGGGTCGATTCCGGCGGCGCGCGCGCGGGCCAGCGTGGTCGGGTCGGCGATTGCTCCGGCGGCGGGGCTGTTGCCGTCGATTCCGTCGGAACCGGCGCTGAGGACGGCGACACGGGCATCGGGATTTTGGGCGAGTTGGAATGCGGCGACGAGGGCGAATTGCTGGCTGCGTCCGCCGCGCCCGGGAGTGGGGCCAAGCTTGACCGTGACTTCGCCTCCGGAAAGCAGGCACAGGCGGGGAGACTCGCGGCGGAGTTCATGAAAGCGGCGGAGTAAGTAGGCGGAGGCGTCGCGGTAGTCCCGGTCGTCGCAGGTGTTGTCGATGACGACGTGGTAGCCGAGTGAAATGGCGTGGTCGCGGGCGGCGGCTACCAAGTCGTTGTTTGAAAGCAGGACTTCGAATTGCGTGGATCCGGCGGGGACTGATGGCGCGTCCGGATGAAGTTCGGCGAAGTATTGCCGGACAGCGGGCGGGAATTTCTCCAGCAGGTGAAAGCGATCGAGAATTTCGCGACACTGCGCAGGAGTGGAGTGGTCGGGCAGCGTGGGCGACGAGGCGATGGAAGCAACGTCCTGCGGAGGCACGTCGGAGATGAGCAGCGAAAGCTGGTCAGAGTGCGGAGCGGCGTACGCGAGCTTGCCGCCTTTGACGGCGGAAAAATACTTGCGGATGGTATTGATCTCCGTAATGGTTGCGCCGGAGCCGACGAGCGCGCAGTGGAAGGCGATGGTGTCTTCGAGCGAAATTGCCGGGTCGAGGGGCAGCTCGAACATGGCCGATCCGCCGCCGCTGATAAGGAAGAAGACGAAAGTGTCGGGGCCAGCTTTTCGCAAGAGTCGTAATGCTTCGCGGGCGGCTTCAAAAGAATCCGCGTTGGGGAGCGGATGGCCTCCGGTGAAGTATTGGATTCCAGGCGCGGGCACAGTTGGAAGTTGGGGCGCGGAGCAGACGCCGCTGATCGGGATTCGGGCCGGAAGATGCTCGGCGAGGCGGCTGAGGAGGATTTCGGTCATGGGCAGCGCGGCCTTGCCCAGAGCGATGACCAGAATTTCCTGGTAGCGGTCAAGTGGAATGGGTGTTGGCGAGGACTGCCGGAGAAGGCTTGCGCCCTCGAAACGAATGTGCCGGTCGAAGGCGGCGGGCACCGCGCACTCGCGAAGGGCATGAGTAAAGATGGCGCGGGCATCGGCGTGGAGTTGATCGAGGCTGCTCATTCTGCCTCGGAGAGAAAGCGGCTCCGCACCCAGTTGCGAATGGCGGACTGCACCTGATCCAGCTTGCCGATGAAGAAGTGGTCCGCATCTTCGACCCAGACCATTTCCGCCGGAGCCGCCGCCGCCGCGACCGCAGCAGCTACGGCATCGCGAGGGCCGAACTGGTCGCGGGTCCCGCTGATGAAGAGCTTGGGAAGACCGCACTGGGCCAGGAACTCATAGCTGTAACCGCGCCCTTCGGCCTCAACGGGAAGCCCCAGCGCGACGGCACCCTTCACGCGCGCGTCTCCGCAGACGGCGCGCAGGCCAACATAGGACCCGAATGAAAATCCGGCAAACAGAATGGGGAGACCCAAGTTTCGCTCCAGCCAATCGAGTCCCGTGCGCACGTCGTCCTGCTCGCCGCGACCGTGGTCGTGCTGGCCTTCGCTCAATCCGGTTCCGCGAAAGTTGAAGCGCAGCACCGGAAACCCGAACGACTGGAACGCCTTCATGGCGTGGTAAACGACCTTGTTGTGCATGGTTCCGCCGCCCAGCGGATGCGGGTGACACAGCAGCACAGCATATTGCGCATCGGGCCGACCGGTGTTGAGAAGCGCCTCAAGTCGTCCGGCAGGCCCGGCGAGGTCTTGAATGGTGCGAACGGATTGGGAGGGCAGCGTCACGCGAACCTACGCCGGCTGTCGTCGTGGTCTGCCGAAAAAGGCCCAGAAGATGGCGAGCAGGGTAATGACGGCGATGATGATCTGCGAGCTCACGCAGTAGAGGCACCAGACTTCCAGCTTGTGGGCTTCGATGTTGGTGAGGTAGAGCGCGTAGCCGAGTCCAAGCAGCGAGGCGATGAGCGTGAGGCTGCGGCGGCGCATGAAGGCGAGTACTCCGAGGATGAAGTAGCCCACGATTCCCACGGCGGCCACCGGCACCTTGCCGATCATGGCATAACGGCTGTGGTTCACGATGCCACAGTCCCAGCGCGAGTTGATGTCGCAGGGCTGCACGGCGTTGGAATAGTGGATTTGAAAGGCGAGGACCGAGACAACAATGCCGAGGACGGCAAGAGCGGCGATCAAATAACGCATATCGAAAGGATTCCTCCGAACGGAGCGGGTGACTAGAGCGCGCGATTTCCGTCCATTGCTTAGTGTATCGGGTCGGACCCGCCGGTCGCGATGGCTGCTGCGGAAAACGGCCTGATCACGGTAAAATTGGAATACAAACTATGATACGCAAACTCGCTGTCTTTCTCGCCGCAATTTCCGTGTCGCTGGGCGCGGCAATGGCCCAGTCGCAGTTGAAGGCTTCAGTGCTGAAGCCTCCGCCGGGCGCGCACGTCGCAATCGTTGAGTTCTATGACCTGGAGTGCCCCATGTGCGCACGGGAGAACCCGGTGCTGAAGGCCGCGGCGGAAAAGTACCATGTGCCGTGGCTGCGGCATGATTTTCCGCTTCCGCAGCACAACTGGAGCTTTCAGGCGGCGGTGAATGCGCGCTGGCTCGATACGCAGGGACACAACCTGGGCAATGACTATCGTGACGCGGTCTTCGCCGACCAGATCAACATTGAGACGAAGGACGACCTGCGGAATTTCACGCAGAAGTTTGCGCAGCAGCACGGCGTGTCGCTGCCGTTTGTGATGGACCCGCAAGGCAAGCTGAAAGCGGAGGTCGAGGCCGACCGCACGCTTGCTCAGAGGCTGGGCGTGCATCAAACTCCGACGGCGTGGATTGTGACCGACGGCAGCGGCGGAGCGGCGCGCTATAACGAAGTGGCCGACTTCAACAAGCTCTACACGATGCTGGACCAGGCGGTTGACCGCACGGGCCACGGCAAACGTTAGGGTCTTTATCGGGCAAAAAATGATATCGGGCTGGCTGCGGCCAGCCTGAGTTGTTTTGGGCGGGCGGGTTTAGACGGGATGGAACTACCGGCACGCCATTGCGGCATGTCCGACCAGATGAACTGCCACATTAACGGAGAACAAAGTGGACGACAATCTGTTCAAAGCGAGATTCGAGAGGCAGTATCGTGCCAACTACGATGGTGCAGACCCCGCCGGATTCACGGCCCTCGACTTCGTGGGGGCGCTTGGGTCGGTAGGTAACGCACTTCTTTATTCAAGATTGTTTTGGCCCGAGTTCATCGAGGTTGACGGCATGGTGTTCCTTAAGGATTTTGTCGATGACCTCGGAGGGCCAGAAGGAATACGGAAAATGCGGGACGATCCTGGTCGTGGGCAGTCCGTCCAGGAGAGCATCAACAACTTCGATGTGAACCTCAGCTTTCCAAATCATCCCGAAGAGAACGCCGAAGGGGATGATTTACTTCTGGCCAATCAGTTGGCAAAGATGTGGAGTTTGCGACTGCAGCAGCTATACCCCCACCGGAGTTTCCAGGTTGAGGCCAATGAGGATGATGGATCACCCTGTGTGCGTTTCTTTGAGGTAGTGTGAAGTTTGTTGATTGGTGCCGTGTGCCCAACGTAATGTTCCCTTGAAGGAGTTTTTTTGATGCAACTGGATGCGATTCAGGCGGCGCTGCGCGAGCAGGGCATGGATGCGTGGCTGTTCTACGATCATCATTACCGCGACCCGATTGGATACCGCGTCCTCGGCCTGCCGGAGGATGCGTTGGTGACGCGGCGCTGGTATTACCTGATTCCGGCGGAGGGCGAGCCGCGCAAGCTGGTGCATCGGATTGAGTCGGGGCGGCTGGACGCGCTGCCGGGGACGAAGGGCGAGTATTCGTCGTGGCAGGAGTTGGAAGCGGGGTTGGCGGCGATGGTCGCGCCTTATCGTCGTGTCGCAATGCAGTATTCGCCGGGCAACGCCATCATGTATGTGTCGCTGGTGGATGCGGGAACGGTGGAGGCGCTGCGTTCGTTGGGAACGGAAATTGTCAGCTCGGCTGATCTGGTGAGCCGGTTTGAGGCGGTTCTGTCGGATGAGCAGATCGCCAGCCATTTTGAGGCGCAGATGGTGCTGGACGAGATTCTTGCCGAGGGCTTCCGCGAAATGGGGCGGCGAGTGCGCGCGGGCCGCGTGACCGAGTACGACGTAGTGCAGTGGCTGCAGGAGGCGATGCGGCGTGCGGACCTGGTGTGGGAACACGGCACGAATGTCTCGGTGAATGAGAACAGCGCCGATTCGCATTACCACCCCGAGTTCATGACGGCGAAGGAGATTCGCAGCGGGGACTTCGTGCTGATTGACATATGGGCGCGGAAGAACCGTCCCGGCACGTGCTACTACGACATAACGTGGACGGGGGTGGTGGACCGCGAGCCTTCAGAGCGCGAGCAGCAGGTTTTTGAGATTGTGAAGAATGCGCGCGATGCCGCAATCAAGGCCGTCAAGCAGGCATTTGCGAGCAACACGCCGATTGCCGGATGGCAGGCCGACGATGCGGCGCGCGAGGTGATCGCGAAGGCCGGATTTGGCGAGTTCTTTACGCATCGCACCGGGCACAACATTGGCAATGCACTGCACGGGAACGGCGCGCATCTCGATAACCTGGAGACGCATGACGAGCGGCTGATACTGCCGAACACATGCTTCTCGGTCGAGCCGGGGATTTATCTGACCGGTGAGTTCGGCGTGCGCAGCGAAGTGAACATGATTGCCACGCCGGGTAAGGCGGCGGTCACGGGGCGCATCCAGCAGGAGTTGGTGCGGATTTAGGGACGATTGCCGGGGGCGGCGGCACTTGCTTCCGTGCTGCCGGGCCGCGTTTTGGCTGAGGCTTGCAGATCGTCCAGCGCGTGGAAGAGGATGCCGGAAGTCAGAACTTCAGGAAGCACCTTCGGCGGCGCGTTGGGGTCAGCCGAGTAGAGCACGTAGGTCGGGACTCCGCTGCGGCCGAGCGCGGCGAGCGCATTGGCAATTGTGTCATTGGGGCGGGTCCAATCGGCGCGGACGAGTTCGACTCCGCTGGATTTGAGCCGCTGCTGCACGTCGTCGCGGTCGAGCACCACCCGCTCGTTCACCTGACAACTGAGGCACCACTTCGCCGTGAAGTCGACGAATACGGGCTTGCCCTGGGCGCGGTAATTCGAGACAAGCTGCGGCGAGAAGGGCTGCCATTCCGCGCTCTGCACCTGCGTTGCTGCGACGGCGGGCAGTGCGCGCAGTGACCACAGCGGGGCGGCGATGGCGCAGGCCGCAACGAGAATGGCGGCCACGGTTGCGGGAGTCTTGGCGGGCCAGCGGCCCAGAATCCAGCCTGCGATGGCGAGCAGCAGGAATGCGGTGAGCAGGAATACCACTGAGCCGGGGCCGGCGGTCTGGTCAAAGACCCAGACGAGCCAGATGACCGTGCCGAAGAGTGGAATAGAAACGGCCTGCTTCAGGACCTCCATCCACGCGCCGGGACGGGGCAGCAGGCGCGTCCACGCGGGGTTGAAGGCGAGCAGCAGATAGGGAAAGGCCAATCCGAGGGCGACGGCGGTAAAGACGATGACGCTCACGGTGGCGGAGGCGGCGAGCGCGTATCCAATGGCCGCGCCCATCAGGGGAGCGGTGCAGGGAGTGGCGACCACGACGGCGAGCACCCCGGTGAAGAAGCTGCCCGCGTAGCCTTGTTTGGCCGCCAGCCCGGAACCCGCGCGCGTGATGTTGAGGCCGATTTCAAACTGTCCTGCAAGGGAAAGCCCGAGGAAAAAGAGCAGCAATGAAAGCACGACGAGGAAGGCGGGCGACTGGAACTGAAATCCCCAGCCGAGGTTGTTCCCGGCGCCGCGCAGCGCGAGCAGAATGCCGACGATGATCCAGAAGCAGATGAGGATGCCCGCCGTGTAGACGAGGCCATGGAGGCGCAGCTTGCGGCGCTCCTCAGCGGAGGACTGCACCAGCGCCAGCCCCTTCAGGAAGAGCACCGGGAAGACGCACGGCATCAGGTTCAGAATGATTCCGCCGGCGAAGGCCAGCAGGGCGATGCGCCACAGGCCCGAGGTGGACGCAGCGCCGCTGCCAGCGAGAGTTAGCGTGCCCGGCGTGGCATGAATTTCGTAGGCGCGCCCATTTCCCAGCACCAAAAGTCCATGCAGTTGTTGCGGAGTATTGGTGAGGTTTTCGTCTTTGGCGAGCGAAAGCTGAACGCCGTTGCGGAAGGACTTGACCGGCTGCGGTGCGGCGTTGGCCAGAATGTCCTGGTCGAAGGGGAAGTACGCGGCGGATTTTTCGTGCTGGCCTGTCTCAACCGTGAGGATGAAGCCTTTTGGACTGGGCTGGTATTTAGCCGTGTCTCCAGCGGGCAGCGGCTGCGGCAAGGTGCTGTGGAAACGAGCGACAAGCTGCTGGTCGGCGGAAATGAACCCGGGCGTGGCGGGCGCGTGCGACAATGCGGGCCGGTCGATTGAAAGTGTGGCCTTGCCGGGAATGCAGACTTTGCTGCACACCAGCCAAACGACTTTGCCGCCGAGCGTGGCATTGGAGCCTGCGGGTTTGTAGTCCTCGGCCACGCGCATGGGCAGCGGGAACAGAACTTCATTCTCGTAGCCGAAGTCCATCAGTGGAGGGAGCGGCAGGCGTTTGGGGGCTGGGAACTGCATTGCGCCTGCGGTGATGCCGGCGGGCAGGGCCCAGTCGATCCTGGGCGGTTCGCCGGAGTCTCCGGCATTGACCCAGTAAACGTGCCAGCCGGGTTCGAGCTTGAAGTAAAGTCCGGCAGTGAAGTTCTGGCCGGGATAGATTTGCGCAGGCGGAACCACCAACTGCACAGAGAGATGCTTCGCGCTGGCCGTGGCCTGAGCATGGCCCATCAGGGGCAGGAACAACGCAACCAGAAGCAAGAAACTGGCGCGGAATCGCATTAACTAGATTCTATCGCTTGGGAGGGAGTTCCTGAGCGGTAGGGGCCACTCAGGAAGCTGCTATGCGCGCACGGGTTCAAGAACGCGCGACCAGTGGCGGGCCTGGCGTCCGGCGTGGGCCTGCTTGTGGAAGGCGTATCCGGCGATGAGCGGCAGGGCGATGGTGGCCTCGCTGTAGACCATCTGCTCGTAGGTGGTGTCTACCTTGCCCCAGGAGCTTGCTTCCTTCAGCGTGCTGGAGGAAAGCGCGCCGTCTCGAACATCGGCCACGGTGATCTGGATGGCGTACTTGTGCATGGGAGCTTCGGCGCCGAGCACGTCGGCGGCGACTACGATGTCCTGCGCGAAGTTCTTGGGCACGCCGCCGCCGATCATGAGCAGACCAGTGGTGGGGTTCGCGATCTTCAACTGGGTTAGCTCGTAGAAGTCCTTCGCCGAGTCGAGGGAGACTTTGGGCTTGTCCTGGCGTGCGTGCTGGTGGGCGACGAGTCCGAATCCGGCGGAGCAATCGCTGAAGGCCGGGCAGAAGATGGGGACATCGTTCTGGTAGGCCGAGTAAACGATGGAATCAACGCCGCCCTTGGTGGGAATTTTGCCTTCGCTCTCAAGATAAGCACCCATGGCGCGGATGAACTCGCGCGAGCTGTAGGGGCGCGGGTCGAGCGAGTCGGCGATCTTCTCGGTGGTCTCGTCGCAGATGCGAAGCTCCTCCTCGTCGATGAGCGTGTCGTAGATGCGATCGATCATCAGCTCGCGGAGGGTCGCATCTTCCGTGCCCTGCTTGAAGAGATCGTCGGCGATGTAATGCTTGAAGCCGAGCGCCTCGAAGAAATCCTGATCGACGATGTTGGCGCCGGTGGAGACGATGGCGTCCACCATGTTGCTGCGGATGAGGTCGATGAAGACCTGCTTGAGGCCGGCGCTGATGAGCGATCCGGCGAGGCAGAGGATGATGCCGCAGTCGTGGTCGCGCACCATGCGCTCGTAAATGGAGGCGGCGCGGGCCAGATCGCGGGAGCTGTAGGCCATGTGCTGCATGGCGTCCACCAGCGGAACGACATTGTGCTGCTTGATGTCGATGTGCCGGATGGTGCGGTTGAGGAGTTCCTGTTTGGTAGGCATAGCACTCTCAGGATATCAACGATCTCCCACCTCCCGCGTGTGGATTTTGAGGGCGTTCAGGGCGCGAAGCACGGCTATACTCGGCGCATGGATCGAAAGCGATTGCGCTGCGCCGTTGCTGTGATGGCCGTGGCCTTGCTTGCCTCTCCCTTCTCGTTTGGATGGGGGAAGGCGGGCCACAAGATGATCAACCGGTTGGGCGCGGAGAACCTTCCGGCGAATGTTCCGACGTTTCTGCGCGCGCCGGGAGCGATTCGGGAGATTGAGTACCTCGGCCCGGAGCCTGATCGATGGCGTTCGCCCGCTGAGCCGGAGTTGAACGCAGAGCAGGCCCCGGACCACTTCATCGATCTGGAGTATGCGGACATGATCGGCCCGCTGCCGCGCCGCCGGCATGAGTACATCGCGAGGCTCTATGAGCTGGCGAGGGAGCATCCGGAGATGGCGAAGCAACTGATGCCGGAAAAGGTGGGGTTCCAGCCGTACATCACGAACGAGGTTTGGGAGCGGCTGAAGTCGGCCATGCGGGATTACCGCGAGCTAAGGGCGCGCCACCAGAGTACGAAGGATGTGCAGGCAGCGATTTTGTTCTATGCGGGATGGCTGGGGCATTATGTGGGCGATGGTTCGCAGCCGCTGCATGTGACGCGCGACCATGACGGCTGGGTCGAGAAGGAGAATCCGAACGGCTACACGAGGCAGCATGGGATTCACCGCAGGTTCGAGACGGAGTTCGTTGAGGCGAACATCACGGCGGCGGATGTGCGTCCGCTGATGACGGCGGTGCGGCCGGTTGGCGATGAGTGGAACGCATACATGAAGTACCTGCGGCGTTCCGCGACGCTGGTTGGGCGGGTGTATGAGTTGGACAAGGAGCACGGGTTCGACGGCAAGGGGACCGCGGAGGCGAAGCGGTTCACCGCCGAGCGGCTGGCGGCCGGGGCGAGCATGTATCGCGACCTGGTGTATTCGGCGTGGGTGCAGAGTGCGGAGCCGGTTCCCTAGCCGCCGATGTGGACCATGCTGCGCGAGGGCTTGAGGAAGCCGGGTTCGCCGATGTGGTGGCGGGCCTCCTTCTGATCGACGGTGCGGCGGATGAAGGCGGCGAGGTCGGCGTCGGTTCCGCCCTGGCGCATGAGGCCGTAGAGGTCGTGGTCGAACTGCGAGAAGAGGCAGGTGCGGATCTTGCCGTCGGAGGTGAGGCGGACGCGGCTGCACTGTCCGCAGAAGGGTTGCGAGACGGGCGCGATGATGCCGACTTCTCCAATGCCGTCGTCGAAGGTGTAGCGGACGGCGGTCTCGCTGGGAGCACGCTCGATCTCGCGCATGGGCATGTAGGAGTTGAGCTGCGCGAGGATTTCCTTGAGCGTGACAACAATCTCGGGAGTCCAGACGCGATCTTCTTCGAGGGGCATGAACTCGATGAAGCGAACGACGACA
>JAICYR010000088.1 GCA_025934135.1 Acidobacteriaceae bacterium
AGAGAATCTCCTCCCGCCAACCCACCCGCACTGCGCGCAAGCTCCGTCTGCTGCCTCTGCTCGCCGCGACCTACTTCATGGTCTCGGGAGGTCCCTACGACATCGAGGACATCATCGGCTTCGGAGGCTACGGCCCCGCGCTTCTGCTCCTCCTCATCCTGCCCTTCATCTGGAGCTTTCCCACCGCGCTCATGCTCGGCGAACTCGCCTCCGCCGTCCCCGAAGAAGGCGGCTTCTACGCCTGGGTCCGCCGCGCCCTCGGGCCATTCTGGGGATTCCAGGAAGCATGGCTCTCCCTCGCCTCGTCGGTCTTCGACATGGCCATCTACCCCACAACTTTTGTGCTCTACCTCCAGCACCTCGCGCCCACGCTCATCACCGGGCACCGCGCCATCGCCCTCGAACTCGCCGTCGTCGCCGCCGCCGTCCTCTGGAACCTTCGCGGAGCGGCCGCCGTCGGTGAAGGCTCTCTCAAGCTCTGGGCCGTCTCCATCTCGCCCTTCCTCGTGCTCGTCGCCATGTGGAACTACATGGGCTGGGACAACGCCACCACCGTCGCCAACGAGGTCGAAAATCCTCAGCGCAACTATCCGCGCGTGGTGCTTATCGCCGTCGTCATGATCATGCTCACCTACGCCATCCCCATCGCCGCCGTCGCCTGGGCGGGCATCCCCGCCGCCGGATTCCGCACCGGAGCCTGGGTCGACGCGGCCCGCACCCTCGGAGGCCCCGCCCTCGCCGTCGCCGTCGTCGTTGCCGGCGTCATCGACGACTTCGGGACCTTCAGCAATCTCACCCTCTCCTACACGCGCCTGCCCCACGCCCTCGCCCAGGACGGCTTCCTGCCCGCCATCTTCACGCGCCGCCTCCAGAACGGATCGCCCTGGGTCGCCGTGCTCGCCTGCGGCATCTGCTGGGCGCTGGCCCTCGGCTTCTCCTTCGAGCGGCTCATCACCATCGACATCGGGCTCTGGGGACTCTCCCTCATCCTCGAATTCCTTGCCCTCATCGTCCTGCGCCACAAGGAGCCGCTGCTACCGCGCCCCTTCCGCATCCCCGGCCCCAACTGGGTGCCCATTGTTCTCGGAATCGGCCCCGTCGCCCTCAGCATCTACGCGCTCTACGCCGCCCGGACAGAAACCGTGGCGGGCATGTCCGCCTTCGCCTTCGCCCTCACCATCGCCGCCCTCGGAATCCCGCTCTACCTGCTCGCGAAAATCTCCCAACGCCGCCGCCTATCCCAATGACGGTGGCCCACTCGAGTCCTCTTTTGGGTTGAAGGGGAGAAACAAACGCGGTACTCTTGCCACCCAGCACAAAGGAGAGGCTTATGCGCCTCGCAGCGCGGGTTGTCCTCGCCGGATTTGCCGCCGTATGCATCGCAGCCCAACTCAGCGCGCAGCCGCGGACCCGTCCTGCCAAGACCTGCGTTCCGCCTGATCTGTCCGCAGTGCAGAGTATCAATACGGTCAAGAAAGACATGCCTTACAGCGCTAGAAGAGTGTCCGCATGTGAAGAAACTCTCCCTGACGGAACCGTCGTGAAGGGAACGCGAACGTTTCTGGAGTGGCGGGATTCGCAGGGTCGAACCCGGCGTGAAAGCCGGGACCCTTTATTTGAAGGCCAGCACCTCTATGAAGTCGATGTGACCGATCCCGTGGAACACGTGTTCTGGACCTGGCAAGTAGGCAAAGATTCGCCCCACCAGGCGATCAAGACGAAGTATGAAATGCGCAATGAGTACACGCAATTTCCACTTAAGTATCAGTTCGGAAATTATGTCCACTCGCAGGGACCTGGATTCAAAGATGAGCGGCTGGGGCCAAAATGGCTCAACGGTGTATATGCCACGGGCGACCGGTTCACTCAGGTCTGCAAACCGGGGCAGAACGGCAACAAGACCAATCATCCTGTAACAACGACGGACGAAACCTGGCTCTCGGTAGACCTCGGCTTGATCGTGCAGTCGCTTCAAACCACTGCGGATGGCAGTAGCCTGGTCGAAAACCTCTTCGATATTGACCGCTCCGAACCCGCCCCTTCACTCTTCAGGCCGCCAGCCGGATTCCAGATTCTGGAATCGCCAAAGACACTTCAGGACCCAGGGCTTCACTTGGTGAAAATAAAACCGAAGAACCCAGCAAAGGGCACCGTCATGATGCTGTCCCCACACGGCACCCCACTGGCTAAGCACTGAATGAAACAAGGACGACCGCTGACGTTCGCCTGCGTGCCCCTTCATCGCGGTGGTATCGCGATGAAGGGGGTTTGTGCGAGATAAGACACACACACTACCCCGATGTCATCCTGAGCGGAGCGACCGCAGGAAGCGGAGTCGAAGGACCTGCATTTTGAAACAAGCGCAGCTTGTGTGGGAACACGCTGCTTAACTCGGAAATATTTTGTTAATCACGTCCGGTCCGAGGTACTCACGGAGAGAATTTTCGGACGGATTATCTCTATCGAAATCGCTGGCAATCAATTGTCCAACATGCACTTCCCACGGCTTCACTATTCCGAGTAACCCGACAATCATATTTCGGAGATCCTTAATTTTGCGAGTACGTCTCTCGCAAAACGTCTCTAATAGCGCAGTGAGCTCCGCCGATGATTTGTGGTTTGGCCGCTGCTCAATCCAGCTTCGGGCCGTTTCAATAAACGTGCCTACGGTGAAGCCGCACCGAATCAGACTTTCATCGCAAAGCAGAATGTTCTCCATTGCATAGCAGTTGAGTCGTGCTCTCTTGACGTGCGTGAGATCATCGATTGCGGAGGCAATTGCATCATCTAAGTCTCGAAGGGAAAAGCCCTTGGGATGCTCGTAAATAGAGGGCAGGAAAGTGTCGAGCCAGCGCTCCCATTGGTTCATGTCGTCCACCGTTCCTACAACACAAGGGCTGTATATGTACCTTCCTTGCGAGCTACGTACCACTTGATCGATTACGCGCTTGTCATCTTCGCCCTCAACTAAAAGCGGCGGCGACCGATTGAACTGTGCAGATAAAGGATGGGCCCCAAAAATAGGGAGGATGGAGTGACAGATCTCGCTATATGAAAAACTGCTAAAGTTCGTTTGTCCCCGCTGCGCAATGGGAGCAATCTGAACATCCGCATGTTGTTCAAATGCCCCGATTATCGCTGTACTGTGTGTGGCTACCACAACGCGATAATTGAACTCCCGCGCATTCTGCTCCACAAAGGCGACGAATCTTTGTTGTAGGTCGGGATGCAAATGGACATCCGGCTCGTCCATTAATAAGACCTTGTTATCGCCGGATTCCCTAGCAAACACGAGCACTTCAATAGCTAGAGCGAACAATTCTGACTCTCCGCTGGAAATGCTCTCCTCTGGTATAGGCTGATTGACTTTTGTCGCTACCGAGAACCCTCTGTCCGCCCGAAGCATTGAGACCGCTGGCAATAAACAGTTGATTTGATCAAGTATTGAATCGAACGTATATGCTGTATTCCCCCGCTTATTTGGATCTTTTTCTATTTCGCGGAGAACCAACATCTCCAAATTTCGAAACTGTGCCACACTCTGTGGCCGAAACTGCTCAGTACGGTTCTTACGTCGATCGTTTTCAAGCCAACTTGCATGTCTTGCGATATTCATTTCCACATTGGGGTCATATTTCAGGACACCGCCTCGTTCTGGCGAAATGTACTTTGTTTTGAAATTTCCGGACGAATCCAAGGCCCGCAAAGTCGTACTTTTGCCTGCTCCGTTTTTCCCCAGCAGAACAGTGAAACGCGCTTTTCCAACCAGTTCGTCGATCGTCATTATTTGTCTCTCTTACACGGCGTCAGGTTCTGTCAATCCGTTCTATCTGGGCAAATGGGAGACCACAACACAAAAGGTTAGCTACATTGCTCAAACGCAACGATGCTGCCAAATCCTGCGTCGTCCATTAGAAAATCTCGCTATCTTCTTCAATCCAACGTAACATTCCCGGCCGTTCAACACTAGGTTTACGTTGCACGCTAACGTCCCACCGCCCTCCTCCCCGGATTCCCAACCACCGTCGCGCCCGCCGGGACGTCCTTCGTGACCACCGTCCCTGCGCCGATCACGGCGTCATCGCCCACCGTGACGCCCGGAAGCAGAATCGCCCCGCCGCCGATCCACACGTTTTTGCCCACCGTGACCGGCTTGCCGCACTCCAGCCCGCGAAGCCGCGTCTCGCGGTCCCTCGGATGGTCGGCGGCATAAATCTGCACCCCCGGCCCAATCTGCGTCCCTTCGCCAATCCGGATCGGCATCACGTCCAGCAGCACGCAGTTGAAGTTCAGGAAGACGCCGCGCTCCAGATGGATGTTGTATCCGTAGTCGCACTGGAAAACTGGCCTGACCACCACGCCCTCGCCGCACGAGCCGAGCAGCACCCGCAGAATCGCCTCCCGCTCCTCCGGCTCGGCCCGGTTGTAGCGGAGCAGCAGCCGCTCCGCCCGCAACCTCTCCGCCGCCAGCTCCGCGTCCCGGGCCGAATAGAGCTCGCCCCGCAGCATCTTCTGCTTTTCCGAATTCGCTTCATCCGCCATAAGCCGTTCAGATGCCCGATAAAAATCTGTCAAGCCCCCGGACTTCAGCTTTCTGACGAAAGCTACTGATTCCGCATGACTTAATTCATCCAGGCCGAATGCATTTGAATTATCTCCAAAAGCTATAATGGATATAGGGCAGATCTCATACTTGGAATCTACTTCCTGCGCCCTGAGCCCTGAGCCCTGTGCCCTAAATTATTGACATAGGCTGACATACGGCTAAGTTCTTTGTTTTGTCGGAACTACAGCGGAGAAGCGCTGTAACTCCAACAAAATAAAGGAAGGTGGGAAAAATTTAGTCACGCTGCCGCGACCATTTAGACTACCTACATGGCAGGATTGGTCCTCGACGGCAAAGCGTATTCCAGGGAACTTGAAGCCGAGCTTCAGGAGCGAGTGGCGAAACTAAAGCGAAAGTCAGGAGACGCCGACCCTCCTATTTTGGCCACCATCCTCGTCGGCTCCGACCCCGCCTCAGCCACCTATGTCCGCATGAAGGGCAACGCCTGCCGCCGCGTCGGCATGGAGTCTCTTGCCGTCGAGCTTCCCGAGCAGACCACCACCGCCGAGCTTCTGGCCCAGATTGACGCCCTCAACGCCAACCCTCGCGTCCGCGGGATCCTGCTCCAGCATCCCGTCCCCAGCCAGATCGACGAGCGGGCCTGCTTCGACCGCATCGCTCTGGACAAGGATGTGGACGGCGTGACCAGCCTGGGCTTTGGCCGCATGGCTCTTGGCGAGCCGGCCTACGGATCGGCCACTCCCGCCGGCATCATGCGCCTGCTGCGCCACTACCAGATCGAGATTCAGGGCAGGGAAGCCGTCGTGGTGGGCCGCAGCCCCATCCTCGGCAAGCCCATGGCCATGATGCTGCTGGGCGCGAACGCCACCGTCACCATCTGCCACTCGCGCACCCGCAATCTTCCCGAGATCGTCCGCCGCGCCGAAATCCTGATTGGCGCGGTCGGACGTCCCGAGTTCATCAGGGCTGATTGGATCCGCGACGGGGCAGTCGTAGTGGACGCGGGCTACCATCCGGGCGGCGTGGGAGACATCGAGCTAGGCCCGGTGATCGAGCGCTGTTCCGCGTACACACCCGTGCCCGGAGGCGTCGGTCCCATGACCATTGCCACGCTCATCGCGCAGACCGTCGAAGCCGCCGAGCGGGCGACGCGGTAAGCGGCCAATCGCAATTTTTTGTCGCAATCGCAGGCACTTATGTGCATAATGGGCCGAACCTCCGAGGCACCTCTATGCGCACGCCTACCTTGCTTGCCCGTATCGCGTCCCTTGCTATTGCCGGACTGTTCCTTGCTCCGGCCCCGCTTCCAGCCCAGGCGTCTCCTCACCCGCCGGGAGCGAACGCCTACTATCAGCAGCTCCGGGCTTTGCTTCCCACCGGCAACGCCATTCAGGTGAAGGATTTCACCCTGACCCGCGACGCGGCGGTCTTCACCTTTCATTCCGGATCATTTGTCCTTTACGGAGCCGTGAACGGCAAGATCACCGGGGCCGTGTTTCGGGGGGATGGCAGTCTGCATCTGGTTCCACCAACCGACCAGGAGCGGCACAGCCTCTCGCTCTTGACCAAGGGGCCGCAGCTCGATGAAACATTCGATACCGCGGTCTTGCGCTTCACCGATGGCGCCGCGGCAGAGATTCAGAAGGCCTCGGCAGGCTCTCAGCCCGGCGATCCTGCTTTCGACCAGGCTGCCCGGCACTTCGCGAGCGATACCCGCGACCAGTTGCATTGGAACCTGGAGGCGCGCCTTCTGGAAGACGTGCTCAGCCCGGCGCCGGGCGGCTTTTTCCTCGCCGCCATTGACGGAAAGAAATATGCCTCCAAAATGATCTTCATCATGGATCCTCACGGTGCTCCGGGTGTCTCGCCGGAGGAAGAAGAACTGATGACCTGGAACAGCAACCGCAATGGAATCTGGGCCGCCTTCCACTACCAGAGTGAATACCGGAACGGAATTCCCGACAACAACGAAGAGAACAATGCCTACGGCATCGATCACCAGGACCTCGATACGACTCTGGAAAAGAATGGGGCGCTTCGAGCCACAGCCACAATTAATCTCCAGGCGCATCGCGATGGCGTCGTTGTCGTTCCCTTACTTCTCTACCCCACGCTGCGTGTCTCCAGCGTGCAAGCCGCCGATGGGCAGCAGCTTGATTTCATCCAGGAGTCGAAAGACAAGGACCCTGATTTTGCGGTCGTGTTGCCTTCGCCTCTCAAGAAGGGACAGGGTTATCAGCTCAAGATCGCGTATGCGGGCAAGGATGTGGTCAAAGATGAAGGAGGAGGCAATTACTATCTTGAGGGCGCCGCTCGCGAAAGTTGGTACCCAAACGTGCCCGAAGGAGGGACCGGAAGTTATGCGACGTACCACATGATATTCCGGGTACCCAAGGACCTGGATCTCGTGGCGACAGGCGAGCAGGTGCGTGACTATAAGGAGAATGGCGACAATGTGACCGAGTGGAAATCGGAAATTCCCATCGTCGTCGCCGGGTTCAATATAGGCAGGTTCAAAGTCCAGCAGATCAAGATGAAGAACGGATTTGCTCTTTCGGCCTACGCCAATTCCGGCCCTCCGGACCAGGTTGCGGCTCTGGTGAATGTTCCGGACATGGACGTCGGCACGATGCAGACCACCGGGATGTTAAAGACCGAAATCTCCCAGGCCGAGGTGGCGCTGGAGATTTATTCCCAGGCTTTTGGCAACCTCCAGTTTCGGAATCTGGCATTGACGCAACAGGCCCCCTGCAACTATGGCCAGAGTTGGCCCATGCTCGTATATCTCCCCATCTGCGCTTTCTGGGATACGACCATTCGTCATGAGCTTGGTGTTGACAGTGATCGGATGTATTGGCACGTCGTTGTGCCGCACGAGGTGGCCCATCAATGGTGGGGGCAGACCGTGAGTTTCCGCAGCTACCGCGATCAATGGATGAGTGAGGGATTCGCCGATTTCTCCGCCTCGCTTTATTTGCAGAGCGTGAACAAAGACAGCAAAGACTTCCGCGACTTCTGGGACGGGGAAAGGAAGCTCATTACAGATAAAAATCAATGGGGGTTTCGCCCCATCGATGTCGGCCCGGTCACGATGGGCTACCGGTTAGTGAATTCACGCTCCGGGGGAGACGTGTACCGCGACCTGGTCTATCCGAAGGGGGCCTACATTATGCATATGCTTCGCATGCTGAACTGGAGCCCGCGTGACGGAGACCTCTGGCTGCAACAAACAATGCACGACTTTGTTGAAACCTACAGCGGCAGACCGGCGACCACCGAGGATCTAAAGGCAACGCTGGAGAAGCATATGACCGCGAGCATGAATCTCGACGGCAATGGCGATATGGACTGGTTTTTCAATGAGTATGTGTACGGTACGGCGTTGCCGCACTACTCATTTTCCGCCGCATTGACGCAGGACTCGGACGGCCAGTCGGTACACTTGACGCTCACGCAGAGCAACGTGACCGGTGCGTTCAAGATGAGAGTTCCGGTATATGCGGAGCTGCAGGATGGCCGGGTGTTTCGGCTACTCAGCATCCCGATGTCTGGCGAAACGACCTTTGATCGCACATTGAAGCTGCCCAAATTCCCCTCCGCCGTCAAGCGACTGATGATCAACTACTACGGCGACGTGCTTTGCATTCAGGATTGACCATGGAAGCACATTACTGCTTCTCTCGTGGGAAACGAGATTGCGGCGCCGATTCCAGCATGGGCCGGAAATAAATTCTGGCCCATGCGAGCGGCGTTATCCCAAGTTCTTGACCGCTTCCATGACGTAGTAGGCGACCAACACAGCCGACATCAGGCACGTCGCCGCAATCGCCACCCGCACCCAGGGCGTGATCTTCTGGACCTTCAGCAGCAGGGCATTTTGCTCCAGCTCCTGGTTCGACCCGTTACTACCCAGGAAAAGCTGGTCCTCTTCGTGCATTGTCAGGGTTCCGCGATAGCCGAGGAGGATGAGCAGGATCAGCGCAACTCCGGCCCACACGATCCACATAACAGGAACGGCGCTCATAAAGCACCTCATGGTTCGAGTTTGAGCCGGCTCCAGATACCGAGGGGTCCGGGCTTACGCCGGGGCTCGGGGGTAGGAGGGGCCGTTCAAGAGCATCATAGCCCTCTTCCACAGCCCTGAACAGGGGAATTTCATCCCCGCGCAAACCGGAATCCCGCGCCCGCATCCGGTCATCCAATAGGCATGAGTCTTGTGCCGCCGTTGCACCGGCGATACACTGAGACGAGAGATTCAGACCCATTCAGGAGACGATCAACATGGCAACTGCGGCGCCCGAAGTCACAAAATCGACCCCCGTTACTCTCACCAGTTCGGCGGTAGCCAAGGTGCGCGAAATCATGGCCACGCAGGACCCCATCCCCGCCGGCCTTCGCATTGGCGTGGTGGGAGGCGGCTGCTCCGGCTTCCAGTACTCCATGTCCTTTGAGAACGCCGCCGGAATGATGGACAAGACCCTGGATTTCGAGGGCCTCAAAGTCTTCGTCGATCCCACGTCCATCATGTATCTGAACGGCTGCACCGTCGATTACGTGGAGACCATCGAAGCCGCCGGCTTCAAATTCGAGAACCCTTCCGTGAAGAGCACCTGCGGATGCGGCTCTTCCTTCAACGTTTAGTTTTGACTTGGAATCAAGAATGGCCTCGCTGCGGCGGGGCCATTTTCATTGCTGCGGGTTGGAAGTCGTCCCGCTGCCACCGCTCGTCCCTGAACCAAACGTGCTGCCGGAGTTTCCAAAAGTGTTGCCGGAATTGCCGAAGGAACTGCTGCCGCTGTTGCCAAACGGACTATTGCTATTTCCGAACGAACTGCCGCTGTTGCCGAAGGGGCTGTTGCTCTTCGTGCCATCATTTCCGTTCACGTTGCCGCCGCCAGCACCCATCGCGCCCATGGCTTTCATCTGGTCTTCAATCGGAAAGTACACAAACTCCCACTTGTTGTAGTGGTCCTGCTTTTTGTAGTCCAGGAGCGATGCCTTCTTGCTGGGAAGCCCCACGCCGATGATCTGCCCGATACCCATGGGGGAAGCGGAGCCCGCGTCCGTTGAGCCGAACGGCTTGGATGAACCCGCTGATCCGAATGGGCTGGACGAAGCGCCGGACGTAGGGCTTGTTCCGGCGGGGCCGGAGCTACTCCCAGTTGTAGAGTCCCCCGAATCGGGCGTACCGGCCATAACAGGCGTCTCCACTCCGACGGCGCCGGACGATGGGGAAGAACCCATAGATGAGCCGAAGGTGGACGATCCGAAGGTAGAAGACCCCATGGAAGATCCAAAGGAAGATCCCGAGGACCCACCGAAGGCTGAGATACCCGCTGAGGCCCCGGTGGCCCCACTCACATGCGCGCCAAGGTTTGCCGCTCCTGGAACGCCCGCCATCGGCTGGCCGAAGAACCCCATGGGCGGGACCTTCGCCTGACCCGGATGAATCAGCCGCCAGTCGTCCTTGCCCGTAATAGGATCGGTGTACTTCTTGCGCAGGAAGCGAATGTTGTTGGTGTCGACCAGTTGGTCAATCGACGAAGGATATCTCCCGAACTTGCGGTAGTAGAGCTGGATTGCCCGCTTGTACTGCTCGCCGCGATGCACCGCCTCAATCTCGTTGTCGCGCTGGATGGACTTTGCCATACGCGGCGCGGCCACCGCCAACCCGATCAGCAGCAGCGCCACCAGGAACAGGACGGCGATGAGGATGAATCCGTCTTCGCCATGAGCGTGCGGGCCTTTACCGGATTGGCGCGATGCTGGCATTAGCGGGTATCAGTTCTGGATGAGTGGCAGAGTCTGCGTGTCGTTGTATGGGATGTCCTGAATCTGGATGGAGAAGGGCGCAATCTGCACAACCTTGTAGCGGTGGTCTACCACGTCTCCCACTGATGCGATAAAGACGTCATCGCCATGCAGCAGGAACGCCTTTCGCGTGCTGCCGTCGCGCGACTCAAAGCCAAAGAACTTCAGGTCAATCGCCGGAGGCGCCGGTGGCCCCTGCGCGACCGCCGCAGCGTGGGCACCGGGCCGCACCGCCCCGATGGCCTTCTCGATCCTCACCGGTGCGGACGACATCGAAAAGATGTTCCGTCCGATGCCCGTGTACTTGAGCGATTCGGCTGCGGCCATCCACTCCGGATGCAGCGTGGGGTCCAGCTTCGCCATTTGGCTGGTCGAGACCTTCACCGCCTCGTGTTCTCCGCTTGTGCTGGCTTGCGGCGCCGGCGCAACAGGGTGGCTCTGCGCGATAGTCGACGATTGCTTTGGGGGGGGCGTGCTTCCCGCGCCCATCATCTGGAACGCCATGCGCAGCACCAGAAACAGCACCAGCACGCCGAGCACAACGGCGATGGCGACTTTCTTTTTGTCTTCGAGGCCAGTCTTCAGCACCATTACCGCACCTCCAGTCCAGCGGAAGCCACTTCTGTTTTGGCCGTGGCGCTGTTTGCCTGCTGCGTCGCGGGCAGGTCATTCGCACTTGACTGTAGATAGGTGGAAAGCTTGAGCCGCAGATTCACCAGCCCGCCTTGCTGACCGGTGAACGTGACGCCGTCAATGATGAAGAAGACGTGGTTCTTGTCCCGTTCCAGATCATTGATGAAGTGCATCATCGACGTGTAGTCGCCGCTCAGGCTGGCGTCGATCCGCAGTTCCGTCAATCCATCAATCGCCGACGAAGGCGCATATTCCGCGCGCGAGAGCCGGACCTGGTTCCTGACCGCTGCCTCGCCCAGTTCCTCAGCAATAGTGGAGTAGTTCGGCGCAATGCGCTGCTCATAGAAATGGGCTGCTTCCGCGCGCGACTGGTTCACCTTTTGCGGAAGCCCCTGCAGGTGCGCCATCTGCGCGTGCAACTGCACGTAGCGGATCTGCTCCTGCTGATAGCTGTTCGAGTTGAGCGCGCCCGCCGCGTGGACGGCCAACGCTCCCTTGACCACCAGCGCCAGCACCAGCGCGGCCAGCACAACCGCGCCCGCAATGTGAAAATTCAAAGCCGAAAACCAGCGGCGGGTGTCCTTCATCGCGCACCCCGCTTCCCGGCAAGCGCCTCACGTTCCGCGGGCTTGGCGTGGTTTGCGCCTGAATTCTTGTCCTGTTGCGCCGTCTTCTTCTCCTCAGCTTGCTTGTTTTCGGTCGCCTTTTCATCCGGCGTCACAGGGCGATAGTCGGCCAGAATGTCAAAGTTCACCGCCGTCGTATTCGTGACCGGCTGGAAGCTGTTGTTCGGCCCTTGTCCCTGTGTTTGCGCCAGCGTTTCGCCCGCCAGCCGCGGCGAGGCGAAGTGCTTCGACTTTTCCAAATTCTGCACCAGTTGAATGGCGCGGTCGCGGGCGCCACTCACCCGCAGGTGGATCTGCACCGCGCCGCTCTTCGTAATCGTGGGATCGAGGCTCAACACCTGCACGCCGCTCGGCAGCACCGTTTCCAGATCAGTCATGGTGGCCGTCCACGAGAATGCCTTGCGCCGGAAGAGGCCATTCAGATAGCCCGACTGCGTGAGTACGGCGGCATTCTGCGGCTCACGCATCAGCGCCTCGTAGCTCTGCTGCTGCTGCTCCAGATTGCGGACATTGTTCTGCATCTGCTCCACGCGCGCCGTCGCGCTCTCGGCCTTCTTATGCTCGGCCTTCAGCAGAAAGAGCAATGGAATGGCAATCAAAATTAACACCAGCATGACCATCCGCAGGCGCTTCAGCACCATGCGCAGATCAACATAAGGCTGGCTTGCAAGGTTTAGCGTAATTTTCATCAGGTTGCCAGCGCCCCCATCACTCCCGCCGCCAGTCCCGCCGGAATCGATCTCGCCTCAGGCGCAAGATCGCGTACTTCCAGCGATTGCCGGAACTCCGGTCCGAGTGCGGAGGCAAACTCGCCCGCTCCGCCGGGGCCGTTGTAGTAAAGGACATTGGGGGCCTTGTTCATTGTGTCTTCAAAATAGGCCGACGCCACCGTTACGGCCTGCGCCATCTCTTCCCGCTGCGCGGCATGACTGGCGGGAAGCTCCATGGTGCGGTGCAGCAGCAGTTCATCTCCGCTGGCGATGGCTGTCGTAAGCGAAAGACCGCTGCGATTCACAACCAGCGCCGCCTCGTCGGAGCGGGCCGTGGCCAGCGATGCCAGCATGGACGGCAAAATTACTCCGGGTTCGTATCCGGCGGCGCGAACGGCATCTTCGTACTCTGCGCGGACCGGTGCGGGCATAACCGTGACCAGCGCGCGGGTCTGACCCTGGTCTTTGCCGTGGTCCTGGCGCATGATCTGATAACTCACTGCGGCGTGGTCCACGTCAAACGGGGCCAGCTTGCGCAGCCTGAAGCGCACAATCGGCAATGCCTCCTGCGGCTTGGCGGGAAGGGAATCGAAGTCCAGAATCAGCACCCGCACCGTCGCGTCGGGAACAACCAGCGTCAGCGCTTTGTCTTTTGCGGACACGTCGTCCAGAGCCTGGCGCAGCGCCGCCACCACCGCCGCGCGGTCGGCAAAATTCGGAGCGGCAAGCCCCGGGCGCACAATGTCTGGAAAAAGCGGGTTCGCCAGAGGCACAAAGGCCATCTCCACCTGACTGCCCGTCGCCTGACGCGCGGCCAGCACGCCCTCGGGCGTGATTTCGCACGCCAGCGCGGGCCGCAGGCTGCTTGTGGGTGAAAAGATGCGGGAAGAAAGTGCCACTAGCGCGTCGCCTCGATAAATGTGACTTTGTTGATCTCTTTCAAAGTGGTCAGCCCGCGCCGCACGCGGTCAATGGCCGACTCGCGCAGGAACTGCATCCCTTGCTGCTGCGCGAAGCGGCGAATCTCCGACCCCGGCTTCTTCTCCAGAATAATTTCACGGATCGGGTCCGTCAGGTCCAGCAGTTCGTGAATGGCCGTGCGGCCCCGGTAGCCGGTTCCTCCGCATTCGATGCAGCCTGCGCCCTCGCGGAAATCAAAATCGCGCCACTCCGCCGGATCAAGTCCGCTGGCCAGCAGCGTTTCATCATCGTAGTGGACCGTGTGCCCGCAGTATTCGCAAATGGTGCGCACCAGTCGCTGCGCCAGAATGCAGTTCAGCGCGGAGACGAAGTTGTAAATCTCCACGCCCATGTTCAGGAAGCGCCCCAGCACATCAATGACGTTGTTGGCGTGAACGGTGGTGAAGACCAGGTGGCCGGTGAGCGCGGAGTTGATCGCGATCTGCGCCGTCTCCTGGTCGCGAATCTCACCGACGAGAATCTTGTCCGGATCGTGCCGCAGAATCGACCGCAGCCCGCGCGCAAAGGTCAGCCCCTTCTTTTCATTCACAGGAATCTGGGTGATGCCGCGAATCTGGTACTCGACTGGATCCTCAATCGTAATGATCTTGTCCTCGTCGCTCTTGATCTCATTCAGCGCGGCGTACAGCGTTGTCGTCTTGCCCGATCCGGTCGGCCCCGTCACCAGCACCATCCCATAAGGCTCGCGAATGTAGCGGCGGAAGCGCTTCAAATCATCTTCATGAAAACCCACCACGTCCAGAGTCAACTGCCGGAACTTCTCGCTCATTGACTCCTTGTCGAGCACGCGCAGCACGGCGTTTTCGCCATGCACGGTCGGCATGATGGAAACGCGAAAGTCGATCAGCCGC
>JAICYR010000172.1 GCA_025934135.1 Acidobacteriaceae bacterium
GAGAAGAACGGGACATTGGCCTCGCCGGCAACCGCGCGGGCCAGCAGCGTTTTGCCGGTGCCCGGAGAGCCGATCAGCAGCACGCCCTTGGGAATGCGCCCGCCCAGCTTCTGGAACTTCTGCGCCTCGCGCAGAAACTCAATGATCTCCTGTAGCTCTTCCTTGGCCTCGTCTACCCCGGCCACGTCTTTGAATGTAATCTTCTTCTGCTGCATCGACAGCAATCGGGCGCGGCTCTTCCCGAAGGAAAGCGCTTTATTTCCACCGCTTTGCATCTGCCGGATCATGAAGAACCACAGCGCGACGAGAAGCAGGATGGGACCCAGATTGATGAGAATGGTCCACCATGCGCTGCTCTGGCTGTCCTTGATCGTCACCTTGACGTGGTTCTGATCCAGAACGTCATAAAGCTTGGGGTAATTCGCCGGGATTACGGTGTGGAATGTCTCTTTGCCGGACTTGAGCGCGCCCTTGGCGTCGCTCCCGCTGATGGTGACCTCGGTGATCTGGCCTTGCTGCGCGTCCTGCAGGAACTCGGAGAACGAGATTTCCTTCTCCTTCCCGCTGCCTGTGCCGGTTTGGAAAACACGCCACAACACAATGAGGCAGGCGAAGATAAAGACCCAAAAGATGATCTGTTTGACCGTTGAATTCACGAAGGATAACCCTCTCTTCTCTCAAGCGCCGGCAGATAACATAAAAGCAGCGAGTATCGTCTCTCAAACAGACATTCGCTGCCTCGGTACGCTTACCGGATTAGACGCCATCGGGCTGCGGAAGTCTCCCGAAATTTCCGCTAAATGCCCCTGAAGCGCCCATATATTGGATTCATTCTACTCCCTTGACGTCGCATCCCGGCCCAAGGTTTTTAACCAGACGCAGCTCGCGCGGGGAGCGCTCGGCGAGCAGAGTGGCGGTAAGGGTCTGGCGACGTGTGGGGTTGGCTCCGCACATGGCCAGCAGGCGTTCTGTTTGTTCAAAGTTCAATTTTGTGCCTAGTTGACGGGCCATGGCGCGCAAAATACGCCTTCGGAAGGCTGGAGAAGGGGACATACGCTCGATTTCGACGGCGACGCTTTGCTCGGTTGCGCCTGTCGAAGCCGACCGGCCACCACCGCGCACCGGCCTGCCCGGCAGAAGAAGTTGCGGCAAAATCCGCACCAGTTCTCCTTTCCAATAGGCCTCTTCTTCCCGCGCCAGCGTAGCCAGATCAGCTAGATGTCCATAGATCCGGGGATTGTACGCTGCCAGAGCGGGAAGAAGCCCATGGCGAAGCCGGTTGCGCGTATAGACTGTATCGGCATTGGTCAGGTCCTCCCTCCAGGACTGTCCTATACTGGACAGCCACGCCTCAATCTCCGCGCGCCGGATACCTAAAATGGGGCGAACCACGACGCCGGTTTGGCGCGCGAGTACCGGATGAATCCCGCTCAGGCCCTCCGTCCACGCCCCGCGCAACAGCTTGTGCAGCACCGTCTCGGCCTGGTCGTCGAGCGTGTGCGCGGTGGCCACGGCATCCGCGAGACCTGAGGCCAGAAGCTCGTCAAACCATTTGTAGCGCAGGTTCCGGGCCGCTTCCTCCAAAGTTTCGTGGTTCGCGCGCGCCACGGCGGGAGCGTCCACGTCTTTGCGATGGAAGGCCAGCCCATGCTCCGCGGCCAGCGAAGCGACAAAATCCGCATCAGCGTCGGCGTCGGCACCTCGAATTCCATGGTGAACATGCGCCACTGACAGCACCAGCCCAATTTCCGGAGCGGCCTCGATGAGCGATCGCAGCAGCGCGACCGAATCCGCTCCGCCGGAAACGGCGACGGCCACCCGCATGCCCGGACGCAGCAGCGCGCGGTTCAGTGCAATCGGGCCGGGGCTGGGATTCTTCGGCATAGACCCATGGTAGCCGCATCCATCTACCGCGTTGGCTATATACTTTTTTCATGCTGGAAACCAGAGTCGCGACACCGGCCGATGCGAAGCTCATCACGCATCATCGTCATCGGATGTTTGTCGATGCGGGACGGCCCGACAACCAAGTGCTCGAAGTGATGTCGCGCAATTTTGAGCCGTGGGTGGCCAAGGCAATCGAGAACGGGAAGTACATTGGCTGGCTCACTAGCGACGGAGATCGCGTAGTCGCCGGGGCCGGACTCATGATCCACGACTGGGCGCCGCATCCGCTCGACCCGCGCTCGGCCCATCGCGGCTACCTGCTCAACGTCTATGTGGAACCGGAATACCGACGCCGCAAGCTGGCCAGCCACCTCATAGAACGGGCCCTGGCCGAGGCCCGCCACCGCCGCATTCGCGTCGTCTCCCTCCACTCCACCGAGGCCGCCCACCGCTTATACGAAAGTAACGGTTTCCGCAGTACCAACGAGATGTTCTACGTGGAGCCGGTGGAACCGTAAGACTGGCCGTCCAGGCATTCTGCTTCGCGTGGCCACTCCCGCTGGTCGTGGGTTTCGCTGCTTGGACTAGTCCCACTCCTCAAACTTTGCCGCCCGAATTTCCCTCGCCAGCCGCTCGATGTCTCCCGACAGCGGTCGATCCTCCGTCAGCGGAGCCACAACTTCCCTTACCGCTGCCGCTGCGCGTCCAACCTCGCGGGCGGGTTTCAGCGGACGCCGGTATTCCAGTCCCTGCGCCGCCGCCATCAGCTCAATGGCCAGCGCGTGTTCGGCGTTTGCCACGATCTGCCGCAGCTTGAGCGCCGCCGTCATTCCCATGGAAACGTGGTCCTCCTTGCCGCCCGAGGTCGGCACCGAGTCCACGCTGGCGGGATGCGACAGCACCTTGGCCTCGTTCAGCAGCGCGGCCGCCGCGACGTGCGCGATCATCATGCCGGAGGAGACCCCGGCGTGCGGTGAGAGGAAAGCGGGCAGCCCCTCGTTAATGTCTGGATTGATGAGCCGGTCGATGCGCCGCTCGCTGATGCTCATCACGTCCGTTAGCGCAATGGCGGCGTAGTCGAGGGCGAGGGCGAGAGGCGCGCCGTGGAAGTTTCCCCCGGAGATGATTTCAGCGGTTTCGGCAAAGATCAGAGGGTTGTCGGTGGCCGATCCCGACTCGATCTCGATGATCTGCCGAACGTGCTCCAAAGCGCCCCGTGCCGCGCCATGCACCTGAGGCATGCATCGGAGACAATAGGCGTCCTGCACGCGGGGATCGTTGTGCCGATGCGACTCCCGAATTTCGCTGTCTTCGAGCAGCCATAGCAAATGCTCCGCCGTGGCGATTTGCCCTGGGTGGGGCCGTGCCGCATGAATACGCTGGTCGAAAGGCGCGGGAGTTCCCCGCAACGCTTCCAGCGACATGGCCCCGGCAAGATCGAAAAGCCGGACCGCACGAAGCGCCCGCGCGAGCGCCAGCCCGCCCACGCCGCACATGGCCTGCGTGCCGTTCAGCAGCGCGAGGCCCTCTTTCGCGGCCAGACGCAGCGGGGCAATCCCAGCTTTTTCGAGCGCGGCGGCGGATGCGACCCGCTCGCCCTTGAAGAAAACTTCTCCTTCGCCGATGAGCGCCAGAGCCAGATGCGCCAGAGGAGCCAGATCGCCGCTGGCACCCACCGATCCGCGCGCCGGAACCACGGGATGCACCCGCGCGTTCAGCATGGCCACGAGCGCTTCCGCCAGCACCGGCCGCGCGCCGCTCAGGCCTTTGGCCAGAACGTTGGCGCGCAGCAGCAGCATGGCGCGAACCTCATCCTCGGGCAGCGGTTCGCCAATGCCGCAGGAGTGGCTCCGAACCAGGTTGTGCTGCAAATCCTCAAGCTGGTCCGGCTCAATGCGAACATCGCTGAGCTTTCCGAACCCGGTGTTGATGCCGTAGGCGGTCTCGCCGCGTTCCAGCAGCTTTTCTACCACGGCGCGCGAGGCGGCCATGCCAGGAAATGCGCTGGGCGCAATCGCGACGCCGCGCCCCTCGACGGAAACGGCGACAATTTCGTCCAGCGACAGCGGACGCCCATCCAGTTCCAATTTGGCCATGATCGATTCACCGGCGAGAACTGTTGATTTTAGTCGAACCGGGCCACTTCCCGAATCTCCTGCCGACAGCGCGCATCTTCTATTGCATGAAGATTCTGGTGACGGGCGGCACAGGCACGGTAGGCAGCGCGGTAGCGAGTGAACTGGTGAAGCGGGGCGCTGAAGTTCGCGTGCTGGCACGCAAGCAGCCGCAACCGGGCAAGCTCCCTGTCGACGTGGAAGTGGCGATTGGTGATTTGCTCGATCCGGTTTCGGTGGAGCAGGCCATCCGCGGAGTCGATAAGCTTTTCCTGCTGAATGCCGTCTCTCCGGACGAATTGACCCAGGCACTGATCGCCTACGGCATCGCCCGGCGGGTTGGGCTGAAGCACGTGACCTATCTTTCGGTTTTCAAGGCGGACCAGTATCGCGACGTGCCCCACTTTGCCTCGAAGGTTGCAGTTGAAGGCGCGCTGCGTGAGTTTGGAATTCCCTACACCATTCTGCGGCCCGGCTACTTCTTTCAAAACGATGCCAACTTGAAGAACGCGCTCACCGGTCCCGGCGTTTATCCCGTTCCCATAGGCACAGCGGGAATGGCCGCCGTCGATGTTCAGGACATTGCGGAAGCGGCGGCGATTTCCCTCACCGAAGACGGGCACGACGGCCAGACCTATGATCTGGTCTCATCCACCATGCTCACTGGCCCCGGTGCCGCCGCGTTGTGGAGCAGGCTGCTGGGCCGAGAAATCAAGTACACCGGGCACGACTTCGACCAATGGGAGCAAATGATGCGCGGCATGATGACCGCGTGGAGGGCCTTCGACCTTCGAGTTATGTTCCAGGGCTACTTCGAGCGGGGATTTGCTTCGACCGACGCAGAGGTGGCCCGCTTTGCAAAGCTGCTTGGCCATGCTGCACGCACCTATGAGGATTTCGCCTCGGAAACCGCCGCGCTTTGGAAAGCGTAGTCGTCTACGAGATCACAGATAGATGGGCCCACTCAAGCTCACTTGAGTGGGAACCTCAATCCTGAATCTTCACATGCGTACGCAAAACATCAGGGCCCGTGGGTTCGGTGGCGGTCACGCTTTTCTCGGCGGTGATCATCACTTCAAAATTCTTCGAGGTCGTCACCACCTTTAATTCGCCATTCAGATCATCATTGATATGGATGGCGCCCTGCTTAATTGGGGACTCGCCCTCGGGACGCACCCAGACAAGGTAGACAGTCGCGGGCGGCACCAGATTCGCCGGCTTGGCAAGATTGGACACCTTAACGTCCAGATTCACGTTATGATGATCTGTTTTCGCTTGTACCGTCCCGCTGGCTGCCGGCACCATGCTGCTCGCGGACATATGGTAGGTCGTGCCGCCCGAGGAGAAGGGCCAGATAAAGAGAAACAAGGCGAGAAAAAGTAAGCTTTTCATATTGATACTCCAAAAATCGGCTAAGGCTAAAGGGTCAGCTTACGAACAGGAGCGACGGAGTCCAGGAGCGGTTGAGATGAACCGCTCTGATTCCGCGCAAATTATTTAAATCGAGCACTAGGCAGTTAGACGCCTCGGCCCCGCGCAGACGTTGCCGTGCAGCGGTTGCCCAATAAACGTGCTTTTGGCTGCGCGCCGCCGCTACTTTCCGCTCACCTGCGCCGGAAGATCGTTCGCCTTCTCCGGAATTTCGATGTTGGCGTCGAAAACGTCTCTGTCACTGACCTGAATCGTGATCTTGGCGCTTGGGCCTAAGGGACGGCCATCGATTCTACCTTCTCCAAAGGAATAACGTTGGGCTTTGATCGTATATGTTCCCGGAGGCAGCAGGTCAAAGCGGTAGCTGCCATCCGGTATGGAAGTAGCGTCGTTCGCGCCGTCGGCGCACATCATACCTGTGAGCTCGCATGCATCCTGGTAGTCGTCCTCGAATGACATGATGTCGGCGTTATCATGCTTTTGCCCCTGTTGGGCAATTCTTACAAATGCCCCCGCCACCGGCACTCCATCTTGCTTGATCGTCCCGCTGACGGAGTGCAGGCGGCTCAGCGGGAGTGTGATATCGATGTCCGAAAGCTCGTCCCCCTCCCCCACTTTCACAAGCTTCGCGTCCCTCTGCTTAAGAGCATCGGGAGCGAAAACCATCACACTCCCTGTTCCCGCTCTCGTCGGTCGAGGCGACGACTCCGACCCATTATCAAACAGAAATCGTTCAACCAGCATTACCTGAATCCGATACGTACCGGCGGGCAAACCCGCTATGCGATACACGCCGCGGTCATCAATATGGCCCGTCTTTGCGAAATGCAGCGGCTTCTTTCCCCCGATGTCCTGCAAAGCGCCCAGCAGATCGCTGGAGACCATCGTCGCCGTCACCTCCGCCTGCCCGGGCAGGCCTCCCGTATCGATGCTGATGTGGCCATTGATTGCGCCTCCGCGACTGATCACCACGTCCTTGCTGGCCATGCCGCTCGCCGTCACCGTCACCTGCGGAAAGTTGGACAAAATCTGTTTTTTCTCATCAGGCGTGAACCGGTCAAGGACTTTTTTCACAAGCTCGAAATCGTCGCTGTACCCGGCCTTCTCTATATGCACCACATAGGTTCCGACCGAGATGGATGGATAAAAATATCTGCCGGTAAAGTCCGTCTCGCTTTGCCGCGTGAAATTGGAGGGCTTCTTCCCCCCATTGTCCGGCGACAACAAGTTGGTGAGCGGCTCCAGAAATACGCTTGCAAACCGCGCGGGAACATTGCCATCGCTGCAAATCACGCGGCCTTCCACCGAGCCGGTCGGGGTTTGCCCCGTGGCAGGAATTCCAGCAATCAGCAAAGCAAGGGGAAAAGCCATCCACCTGAAGGCCATCCAAAATCTCCGCGCTTAGGACTTCGCTCCCGCCTCTCTCCGAGGCGCAACCATTCTACACACAGCGATTTTCCGGAAAGCTGATGGCCGAAACCCATGGCCCCTCCTTAAAATTCTTCCGAACCATGCATCTCATTTTCCGCAAATTGATAAAATAGAACCAGGACAATAGAAATCAGAAAGGGACCGCGA
>JAICYR010000211.1 GCA_025934135.1 Acidobacteriaceae bacterium
CACTTCACGCTTTACGCGGAAGGCGGGAATGGAAAAGCTGTGAAAGACGTCCTGCGAAATCATGGTGAGCTGGACGGGGCGCCCGGTGGGCACATGCAGGGAGTTGATTTCGTGCTGGCCGCCGGGATGCTCGGCCTTCCACATCCACTGCTTGCCGACGACATAGATGTTCATTGCGTTGGTGGGCGGGTCGTAGATGCGGAAGTAGAGCAGCGCGCCCCAGACGAAGCAGACCATGAAGAGCGCGAGCGGGATGATGGTCCAGGTGGCCTCAAGCAGCGTGGAGCCCTCGATCTGGGTCGCTTCGGGGTTCTTTTCCTTGCGATAAGCGAAGGAGAAGCCCACGATGAGCGTGGTGACAATGGCCACCCCGGCCAGCGAGATCAGGATCAGGAAGAAATACAGGGCATCCGCATAGGGCGCGATCGTCGACGCTTCGGGCGGAAAGAGCGCGAAGTGCGTCATCCAATTAACGAGAAATTGCCAAAGTACTGGACTGATGAAGTAATGCATCGTTCCCTTTATCCGTTCGCCGATTTCCCGGCCGCGGAGCGGCCGTTCCGGATGTCACGCCGAAAATTGATGACCATGTACGTTCCAAGAAGCAAAACTGTGAGCAAGCAGGCTGCCTGCACGATGCGCGCGATCAGCAGATCGTGCCGGTTCAGCAACGGATTGTAGCGATAGCAATAAGTAAGAATGTTGTCGACGGGCGACCCGATTTTCCCGTTGGCCGCCTCGACCAGACCAAGCTGGAGGTCCTTGGGTGCGTACTCGACGCCGAGATAATACTGGTCCAGCTTGCCACCGGGGGTAAGGATTTCGATGGCGCTCGCATGGGCGAACTGGTTCATTTGACCATCGGGGCCGGGGACGCGCGTATAGCCGTAACCAACGGCATTCGCAAGCGCGGTGATGGCGGGCTGCTGGCCGGTGAGGAAGTGCCATCCGCCCTCAGTTCCGGGGCGCCCATAGCGCTTCATGTAAGTGGCCTTTTCCTCGGCGGCGTCCTGCGGGGTCTCCGTGGGGTCGATGCTCACGAAGACGATGTTGAAGTCCTTGCCGGGGTCGAACTTCACCATTTCCAGCGAGCCGACAAGGCCGTTGATCTCCTCCGGGCAAAGCATTTTGCACTTGTAATAGACCATGGAGAGGATCACCGGACGCTTGCCGAAGTAGTCGCCGAGCGTCACAGTTTTGCCGTTTTCATCGCGGAACTGAAGGTCAAGAGGAATCTGCGTGTTCAGCTTCTGCGTGATGGCGACTTTCTTCAGCAATTCGGGCGCTTCATCGCGAACCGGGCCCGGCTGCTTCTCGCCCCAGGGGGCAACCTGCGCGAAAGCCGGCGCGCAGCAGCAGAGGGCCAGCGTGAGAAGTGCGAGGGCCAGCGCTTGTTTCCGAATTGTCGCCAGTTTGTTCATCCTGCTTGTATCAGTTTCCCATTTCCGTTATCGAGTGACAGGACGTTGTCCTGGCATTGTTCCTGAGTTTTCTACCTGCTCAAATTGAGTGCGCGCAAACCCATCTGTGAGCGGTGTTTGTACCGTCGGGGCCTTGTCGCCGAACATAAGAGGCTCCTGCGGGCCCGTTTTCTGCTCCACTGGAAGCCCACGCTGGGCGATGATCTGCATGGCGCGCTCAATTGGAATGCGAAGTTTGCCCTGGGACTGGTTGACCCAACTATAGTGGTCGAGCAGCAGATCCTCGCGGCGGTGCAGGTCAACCAGGTCCTGCGCGCCGTTATCAGTCTGGAGGCGCGGCGTGGGAAAGCTGTGAGTAAGCTGCTCAAGCTGAATCTGCTCGCCTGCAGCATTCGACTCCATATTTTTGAGCTTCTTCGATTGCGGCGTGGACGGGGCGTTCCACTTGTTCAGTGGACCATCGCGCTTGGCGAGCGCGTTGTTGATGACCTTGCCCATCCCGAAGCAGAAGACGAAGAAGACACAGACCGAGATGAACAACCCGATGAGGAAGATGGCCACGCCGGGAACGCTGGCGTCGGTGACTTCGTAGCCTTCGCGAATCGAACTGGCTTTGTTTTTCGATTCGTTCTCGTTAGGCGTGGACATGTTCAGGCTCCAGAATTTCCGCCAGATGCGGGTCGTTGGTGGCGACCAGCGGCCGCCGCTTGAGTTGCGTGAAGTAGTAGGCCATCCAGAAGGAAATCATGGCGACGGGCAGCGTGGCGTACTCAAAAATTCCTACGCTCCAGTGCAGGTTGCGCGCGGCGTCGGGGAAGTTCGGCTCGATGAGCCAGAACATATCGATGGCGCGGGCGAGGATCATGATGCAGCAGACCACGGCCAGCCGTTTGCGGATACGCTTGAGATCAGCCGAGAGCAGCAGGGTGAACGGCAGCAGCCAATGGAAGATGAAGTCCAGCGTGGCGACAAATCCCCAGTTGCCGCGGATACGGTCCAGATACCAGGGAATCTCTTCCGGCGAATTGCCCGACCAGATGATGAGGAAGGCTCCGAAGGCCAGATAGATATTCAGCATAACGAAGGCGAAGCAGAGCTTGCCCATATCGTGCTGCTCGGTGATGCGGAAGGTGGACTTTATGGGCTCGGCCTTCGCCAGAGCCATGAGCGTGAGAAGCGCCAGCGCGAAGACTCCATAAGCCTGCCCGACCAGGAACTGGAATCCGTAAACGGTGGAGTACCAGTTGGGATCGAGCGACATGACCCAGTAGATGGCCACGATGAACAGCATGATCGAGTAGAACAGCACTCCGAAGCCGCTGATGTTCTCAAACCGCGTCTGCCAGAACTTGACGTTGGGCTCAGGGTCGGCGTCGCGCTTAAGTGAGTAGCGGTTCAGGAAAAAGATGTAGATCCCGCACATCATGAAGACGAACAGCGACGTGCCCCAGAAGCCGTAGGGGTTCAGAATGGCGTGCTTCCAGTGAATGGCATGCGCCAGGTCGGCGCTGATCTCGTGGTTCTGGAGGGCTGTTGCCCAGTCTGCATACTTCCTCCAGCTATAGAGCTGGCCGTAGGACATGCCGAGGATGCCGACGGGCAGGAAGTAGAGGAAGACCAGCGGCAGGGTGCGGGTCATGGCTTCGAGCGGGCGGCGGATGATGAGTCCCCACTTACCGCCGGTGAGGTATTGCAGCATCAGGAGGCACAAGCCGCCACAGCAGAAGCCGAA
Source organism: Acidobacteriaceae bacterium (assembly GCA_025934135.1). GTDB lineage: Bacteria > Acidobacteriota > Terriglobia > Terriglobales > Acidobacteriaceae > Silvibacterium. The sequence goes on from JAICYR010000211.1 coordinate 3,154, forward strand.
GCAGAGCATGAAGCCGTGGAGCCAGGCGCGGAGGAAGTGGTTCCAATGGTCGCCGCTGAACACGCCGAGGACGATAGCGGCGATGAAGAAGACAACGCCAATGATCAGCGCGCGCTTGCGCCATTGGTCCACGAACGCGGGGGCGCTCAGGTCGGCGGGCAGCGCCCTTGTGTGATGTTCCGAAAATGAGTGTTGTGCCATGCGTTCTTCCTGCGGTCCTTAGTGCGACGCCTTGCCCGCTGGGGCTTTGGTGGCCGGGGTCTTCGTAGAAGCGCCTCCCGGAGCGTTGATGGTCGGATTCTTTTCAGGCTGGCTTAGACTGCGGACCTCGGTCCCCTCAGCCGGAGCTCCGGCGGCCGTTCCGGTTGGCGGTAGAGCATTCACATCGGTGTTGTCTGTCGTCGGCCACGGCCCGGCGTAGCTCGCGGGGAGTCCTTCCTGCACCGCGACGGCCTTGAGGTCCTGGACCTGCGTACCCGCCGGAACGTCCGCCGACGCCGCGTTCTGGCTGAGTTGCAGGGCGCGAATGTAGGCCGCGATGGCCCAGCGGTCCACCGGCGAAACCTGCGCCGCGTAGTTTGGCATGGCCCCGTAGCCGTTGGTCATCACGTAGAAGTAGTGACTGAGGGGCTGGCCAAGCCGCTTGGCGTCCTGGAAATTTCCGGCGGGCTTATAGCCGCGCTGTACGATCATACCGTCGCCGTTGCCTACGCGGGAGTGGCAGGGCGTGCAGTAGATGTTGAACCGCTCCTGGCCGCGCTCCAGAACCTGGAGGGTCACGGGAAATGGCATAGCGTCCTGCTCCTTGCCATTGACGAGCCCGGTGTAGAAATACTGGTCTTCCTCAAGCTGGCCGCGCGCGATGGTGTGCGCCACCTGCGGGCGGGCCGAGCGCCCGTCGGCGAACATGGTGGTGCCGCGCTGGGGAATCATCTTCGGCTCATCCTGCATGTCTTCGCGGCAACCGGCGGCGAACATCAGGGCCGTGGCAGCGCAGAGAACAAGAAGGCGCGCGGAGTTCTTCCGGGTGATCTTCATCGGTTTAATACTCCACCTCCACAACCGAAACCGGCGTGAAGCCGTCGAGGAACCCTCGCGTGTCATTTAAATCAAACTTGGGATCGGTGGACTCGAGACAAAGGAAGAATTTGTCCTGGGTCGCGCCGTTGCGGAAGTTTGGCGCATTGAACAGCGGATGATACAGCTGCGGAAGCCCGCACAGCGCGAGCATTCCGAAGGCCGCGGAAAGCCCCGCGTAAAGAATGGTCCACTCATAGGCGGGGACCACAAAGGCCGGCCAGGAGTAGTAAGGACGGCCCGCGACGTTGAGCGGGAAGGCCCAGACCGAAATCCAGGTTTCCATGCCGAACATGGCCGCCGCTCCCAGCAGCCCTCCGATGAGAGTCACGAGCGGCACGGTGTTCTTGTGGAAGCCGACCGCTTCGGCCGCGCCATGCACAGCGTAAGGCGTGTAGCAGTCCATGCGGCGATAGCCCGAGTCGTAGGCGCTCTGCGCAGCATGCACCAGTTGGGTCGGGGTATCAAATTCGGCCAACAGGCCGTAGGTCCCTTCGCGTAAAGCCATCAGTCACCCGCCTCCGGTAGAGGTTCAGCTTTCGCCCGCACCTTTGCCTGAGGAAGCATCAGGCGAAGCTCCGACATGGGAATCATGGGGAGGAAGCGAATAAAGAGGAAGAACAGGAAGGTAAACAGTCCCAGCGTGCCGGCTAG
>JAICYR010000263.1 GCA_025934135.1 Acidobacteriaceae bacterium
AAAGTAGAGAGCGAGGATGATGTAATCAATTGGTGCGAGTGTCAAGCCCGTAGACCTCAAGAAAACGTTTTCAAACCGAATACGTTATATAAGCATAAATCGGACAGTATAATCCTCGTCAATGTGGCCACAAAATTATTCCCCGGTCGGCGGAAGTCTGTTATGGTCTGCCGCGGTCGCCGCTCTGCCCATTCTGGTGCTGCTTTTCGCCATCGGAATCGCACGCGCCTCCGCCTGGAAGGCGTCCGTCATCGGTCTGGTCGCGGCGCTGGTAGTGGCGATAGCCGCGTATCGGATGCCCGTGGGCCTCGCCCTGAGCGCCACGGCCTACGGGGGCGCTTTCGGCGCCTTCCCGATCTTCTGGATCGTCTACTGGGCCATCGTGCTCTACCGCCTGACCGTCGAAACAGGAAAGTTTGAGATTTTGAAGGACTCCATCGGCCACCTCACCACGGACCGTAGCCTGCAGGCCCTGCTGATCGCTTTCGCCTTCGGAGCCTTTCTTGAAGGAGCCGCCGGCTTCGGCACCCCCGTCGCTGTCGCCGCCGCCATTCTGGCCGGACTGGGATTCCGGCCGTTTTTCGCAGCTACCATCTGCCTGCTCGCCAATACCGCTCCCGTTGCTTTCGGCTCCATCGGTATTCCGCTCGTCACGTTGAACGCAACGACCGGCATTCCCCTCGGCGATCTCAGCGCGAACGTGGGCCGCCTGGTGGCCCCCGTATCCTTGTTCATTCCGGCCTATCTCGTGCTCGTCATGGGGGGCCGCAAGGAACTCCGGCGTGTATGGCCCGCTGCCGCCGTTTGCGGCCTGAGCTTCGCTGCCGTCCAGTTCACCGTTTCGAATTTCGTCGGCCCTTATCTCACCGATATCCTCGCCTCGCTTTCGTCCATCGCCGCCATCGTTCTGCTGCTCCGATACTGGTCTCCGGAAACCGACGTGGGGCCGGCCGAATCCCGCCTCATGCGCTACACGAGCCGCGAAATCGTCTCTGCCTGGATTCCTTACATTGCGCTTGTGGTTTTGGTACTCCTCTGGAGCTTGAAAGATGTGAAAGCTGTCCTGAATCGCGTGACCTTCAGCTTCGCCTGGCCGGCCCTGCACAACCTCGTGCTGCAATTGCCGCCTGTCACTCCCCACTCGGCTCCGTATGCGGCCATGTACAAGGTGGACTGGCTCGCCGCGTCCGGCACGTCCTGCGCCATCTCGGTCATTATGGCGGCCGCGCTGCTCGGAGTCGGCCCGCTTCGCCTCTTTCGGATTTGCGCCATGACCGCGCGGCAGATGCTCCCGGCTTTCATTAGTTTCATCGCCGTGCTGGCGCTTGCATTTGTCATGAACTACTGCGGCGCCACCGCCACGCTTGGCCTCGCGTTCTCGAGCGTGGGTCACATCTTTCCGTTCTTCAGCGCTCTGCTCGGCTGGCTGGGCGTATTTCTCACCGGCAGCGACACCAGCTCCAATGCGTTGTTCGGTAATCTGCAGCGGATCACCGCTCAGCACCTCAGCCTCAATCCCGCGCTAATGGCCTCTGCCAACTCCGCGGGCGGCGTCATGGGCAAGATGATCAGCTTGCAGAGCATTGCCGTCGCTTCCGCCGCCACGGCAATGGACCCGGAAGACGAGCCCAAATTGTTCCGCTTCACGCTGCGTCACAGCATACTTCTTGCTTCGATCATAGGCGTTCTCACCATGATCTATGCGTACGCTGTGCCGGGGTGGACGCGTTAGCCTAACGATTTGGAACTGTCTACTCCACTGCAGTTTGTGAAGGGCATTGGTCCCGCGCGCGCCGCAATGCTCTCCGCCCGCGGCCTCCTGATCGTTCAGGACCTTCTCTACTATCTGCCTTTCCGCTACGAGGATCGCAGCAACACCAAAGAACTGAGCTCGCTCGTGCCCGGCGAAAAGGCAACTGTGCTGGCGCGCATCGAAAAGGCCAATTTGTCCAACTTTCAGCGCCATTCCCTGGGATTCTTCGACGCCACCCTGAGCGATGGCTCCGGCACCCTTATTGCCCGTTGGTTCAACGGTAAACACCTGGTCGATTGGCTAACGCCCGGCACGCGTCTGGCTCTGTTCGGAAAGATTGAATACGATCGCCGCCGGCTCGCCATGGTGATGGTGCAACCCGAGTTCGAAATCATGCAGGACAACGATGAGGAAGAGCAGCTTCACACCGGCCGCATTGTGCCGGTATACGAAGCTGTCGGCAAAATATCGACTCGCGTTTTCCGCCAACTTCTGCATCGTGTCCTCGAACAGGTGGAACTGCTCGACGATGCCCTGCCCGAAGACATCCGGAAACGTCTCGCGCTGCCCGGTCTCGCTTCCGCGCTTCGCACCGTGCATTCTCCTCAGGCCGGTGACGATATCCGGCTTCTCAATGAGTTCCGTTCCCCCGCGCAGTTCCGTCTGATTTTCGACGAGTTCTTCTGGCTGGAGTGCGGCCTGGCCCTCAAACGGACAAAAGCCCGCAAGGCGGACGGCATTCCCTTCGAGTTGTCCGAGCACGTACGCGATCAGATCAAGCGCATGCTGCCGTTCAAGCCCACACCCGCACAGAAGCGCGTCATCCAGCAAATCGCGGATGACATGAAGCAGCCGCATCCCATGAACCGGCTGTTGCAAGGTGACGTCGGCAGCGGAAAAACGATTGTGGCCGCCCAGTCGGCAGTCATCGCCATCGAAAACGGCTATCAGGTCGCCGTGCTGGCGCCTACTGAAATCCTGGCCGCGCAGCATCACCTCTATTTCCGCCGCCTGATGGAAAAGCTCGGCTACACCGTCATCCTGCTCACCGGGTCCTCCACCGCGCGCGAGAAACTGCAACTGAAGAAGCTCATCGCCGCCGGATACGCGCACGTCGTTGTCGGCACGCATGCACTGCTCCAGCAGGATGTCGATTTTCACCAGCTAGGCCTTGCCATCGTCGACGAACAGCACCGCTTCGGCGTTCTCCAGCGCCTCACGCTTTTCGAAAAAGGAACCCCCGCACATCCGAGCCGCGACCGCGGGGGACCGGACGCCTTCCGATCTGAGCCGGGAAGCGTCAGCGACCAGAACTCTGGATTCCGATCTGAGCCGGGAAGCGTAAGCGACCGAAGCTCTGGATTCCGACCTGAGCCGCGAAGCGTAAGCGACCGAAGCTCTTCGCACGCCAAACCCGACGTTCTCGTCATGAC
>JAICYR010000294.1 GCA_025934135.1 Acidobacteriaceae bacterium
AGCAGCGGCACCGAAACCTTCCTTATGGTCATGACGGTGGAGAGCCCGCTCACATGGGCGGCTTCATCGAGCTCGCCATGTATCTGCACCAGGGCGCCGTTGAAAACCCGCGTGACCAGGCTGATGCGGACCAGCACGTAAACGGCCATCAGGATGAATATCGTGCCGTAGAACGGGACGCTTTTGGGCATCAGCCTAAGGGCGACGATCACCATCGCGATCGCGAAGATGAGGTTTGGCACCGCATGCGGCAGGAAGGCGATCCAGTCGAAGAGAAATCGCCCGCGCAGCTTCGATTTGATGACAACCCAGGAAATGGCGGCGCCGAACAGTAGGGACAGCGTCGGCACCGACGCCATCAGGACCAGTGTATGCTCGGTGCTGCGCCATATCAGGCCCCAGTCGAGGGCATAGAAATGGCGCAGAGACAATTGGCGGAACGCCGTCGCCGAGAAGGGCTGCACATAGGGCAGAAGCGCAACCCAGGCCACCATGAGCAGGGGCAGCAGGCAGGCGAAGACGAAGTATCCGCCGATGAGGCCGTATCCGGCCCAACGCCATCGCCCGAGGGCGGTGCGTTTGACGTCGTAGCCCCGGCCTCGCACCACTTCGTAGCGATGCGCCAATCGGATCACGCGAAAATACCACCAGCTCAGGATCAGCGAGATAAGGACAAGGAAGACGCTGACCGCCCCCACGACGCCATATTCGGGGATTCCCATTTCGGGGACCACCTTGATATAGACGAGCGTGCTGAAGGTGTAGACCTTGCTGCCGAGCCCGATGACGGCGGGGATCTCGAAGCTGGCGATGGCAATGACGGCAATGTAGATGGCGGCGGCGATGAGCGCAGGCACCATGAGCGGCAGCGTGATCAAAACAAAGCTGCGCGCTCTGCCAATCCCATGCACCGTCGCGGCCTCGTCGAGAGCCGCGCTCAAGGCGCGGAAGATCGGACTGGTCATCACGAAGGCAAGCGAGGCGAGGCCAAGACCCTCGACCCAGCCCATTCCGACGACATTGGTGATGCTGAATGGCGCGGACTCGAAGCCGAAGGTCCGCATCAGCCAGGTCTTGAGAACGCCGATGCGCGGATGCATCAAAAACGTCCACCCCATCGCCATGAAGATCGACGGCAGCAGCAGGACCGAGGTCATCAGCGAAAGGACCATCCTCCTCGCCGGAAAGTCCGTGCGCTCGACTAGCCAAGCCGCGGCGATCCCGATGCTCATCGCCACGAGCGTGCTGACGATGACGAAGGAGATCGTGTTCCCAAGCGCGCTGTAGACCAGCGGATCTTCGAGGAGCGCGCGATAGTGACTGAGCGTGAAGGAGGCGGTGAAGCTCGAGGTTATGTCCGGAACGACGCTGCTCCAGAGGATGATGAGAAGCAGAAGCAGCACCAGGGCCAGCGGCAATGCCGCCACCGCGATCACCAGACCGCGGCCGGAGAGCCACCTGCCGATAAGGTTGAGATTTGGGCCTGCCGCCACAGGCCGCGAAGCCGCACTCTCGATGGGTCTCGCGGTCGTATTGAAATTCCTCATGAGCGCGCAGCCCGGATGCGCCTATTTCTTCTCAAGGATGCGCTCGTACTCCTTCTTCAGCCGCTCCGCCTTCTCCATTTGCGGCCCGATCGCGTCGGGCGTCCAGACGACGAGCTTCAAGCCGCGCGCGGCGAGAGATTGAGCGCGCTTATAGGCCGGCGTGCCCGGATAGACATGCGATGTCGCGTGCTCATACTTGTCCAAGATCGCCTGGCCCTCGGGCGTCATGACGAAGGCGATGAAGAGCTTGGCGAGATTGGGATGGGCGCTCGTCTTCGGCACGCTCAAATAGGTCAGCTCGGTCCCCAGCCCGTCATCGAGCAGGGACGCGTCCACGGGACCGCCATTCTCGGTCATGTATTGGGGATTGACCTGGCCGCAATCGATCGCCAGGCCGATGAACTCGCCCGATGCGATGCGGTCGTAATCGCCGCAGCGGATGAGGCCGCCCGCCCATTGCGCGAGCTTTTCGACGATCGGCCGGATTTTCTCGTCGCCTTCC
>JAICYR010000286.1 GCA_025934135.1 Acidobacteriaceae bacterium
GTAGCGCTTCATATAGGTGGCCTTTTCCTCGGCCGCGTCCTTCGGAGTCTCCGTCGGGTCAATGCTCACAAAGACCACGTTGAAGTCCTTGCCGGGATCGAACTTCACCATCTCCAGCGAGCAGACGAGGCCGTTGATCTCTTCCGGGCAAAGCATTTTGCACTTGTAATAGACCATGGAGAGGATCACTGGACGCTTGCCGAAGTAGTCGCCCAGCGTCACGGCTTTTCCGGTTTCGTCGCGGAACTGAAGATCGAGAGGAATCTGCGTGTTGAGCTTCTGCGTAATGGCGACTTTCTTCAGCAACTCGGGCGCTTCGTCGCGGACCGGGCCCGGCTGCTTCTCGCCCCAGGGAGCGACCTGCGCAAACGCCGGCGCCACTGCGCATGGAGCGAGAGCGGCAAGGCCGATGGCCAGGGCCGCATTCCGAATTGTTGTGAATCTGCTCATGCGTTACTGCTGGTTCCCCGTTTCATCCTTATCGCGTGACAGGCCGCTCTCCCGGCCGGGTTCCCGAGTCTTCTTCCTGCTCAAATTGGGTGCGCGCAAACCCGTCGGTAAGCGGCGTCTGCACGGTTGGGGCCTTGTCGCCAAACATCAGAGGCTCCTGCGGGCCGGTCTTCTGCTCAACCGGAAGCCCGCGCTGCGCGATGATCTCCATGGCGCGCTCAATGGGAATCCGGACTTTGCCCTGCGGCTGGTTCACCCAACTGTAGTGGTCAAGCAGCAGGTCTTCGCGGCGGTGCAGGTCCACCAGGTCCTGCGCGCCGTTGTCGGTTTGGATCCGCGGCGTTGGGAAGCTGTGCGTCAACTGCTCAAGCTGAATCTGCTCACCCGCCGGATTCGACTCCATATTTTTCAGCTTCTTCGATTGTGGCGTGGTCGGGGCGTTCCACTTGTTCAGCGGCCCGTCACGCTTGGCCAGCGCATTGTTGATGACCTTGCCCATCCCGAAGCAGAAGACGAAGAAGACGCAGACGGAGATGAACAATCCGATAAGGAAGATGGCCACGCCGGGAACGCTGGCGTCGGTGACTTCATAGCCTTCGCGAATCGAACTGGCTTTGTTTTTCGACTCGTTCTCGTTAGGCGTGGACATGTTCAGGCTCCAGAATTTCCGCCAGATGCGGGTCGTTGGTGGCGACCAGCGGCCGCCGCTTGAGTTGCGTAAAGTAGTAGGCCATCCAGAAAGCGATCATGGCGACGGGCAGCGTGGCGTACTCGAAGATTCCCACGCTCCAGTGCAGGTTGCGCGCGGCGTCGGGAAAGTTCGGCTCGATCAGCCAGAACATATCGACGGCGCGGGCGAAAATCATGATGCAGCAGACCACGGCCAGCCGTTTGCGGATGCGCTTGAGGTCGGCTGACAGCAGCAGAGTGAAGGGCAGCAGCCAGTGGAAGATGAAGTCCAGCGTGGCCACAACGCCCCAGTTGCCGCGAATGCGGTCCAGATACCAGGGAATCTCTTCCGGCGAGTTGCCCGACCAGATAATCAGGAAGGCGCCGAAGGCCAGGTAGATATTCAGCATGACGAAGGCGAAGCAGAGCTTGCCCATATCGTGCTGCTCGGTGACGCGAAACGTGGATTTGATAGGCTCGGCTTTGGCCAGAGCCATGAGCGTCAGCAGCGCCAGCGCGAAGACTCCATAAGCCTGCCCCACCAGGAACTGGAACCCGTAGACGGTGGAGTACCAGGCCGGATCGAGCGACATGACCCAGTAGATGGCCACGATGAAGAGCATGACCGAATAGAAGAGCACGCCAAAGCCGCTGATGTTCTCAAACCGCGTCTGCCAGAACTTGACGTTCGGCTCCGGGTCCGCGTCGCGCTTCAGCGAGTAGCGGTTCAGGAAAAAGATGTAGATGCCGCACATCATGAAGACGAACAGCGACGTACCCCAGAAGCCGTAAGGGTTCAGAATGGCGTGCTTCCAGTGGATGGCGTGTGCGAGTTCGGCGCTGATCTGGTGGTTCTTGAGGGCCGTTGCCCAGTCCGCGTACTTCCTCCAACTGTAGAGCTGGCCGTAAGACATCCCGAGAATTCCGACCGGGAGAAAATAGAGGAAGACCAGCGGCAGGGTGCGCGTCATGGCTTCGAGCGGGCGGCGGATGATGAGTCCCCACTTGCCGCCGGTCAGGTATTGCAGCATCAGCAGGCACAAGCCGCCGCAGCAGAAGCCGAAGCAGAGCATGAAGCCGTGCAGCCAGGCGCGGAGGAAGTGGTTCCAATGATCGCCGCTGAGCGCGCCAAGAATGACGGCGGCGATGAGGAAAACAACGCCAATAATCAGCGCGCGCTTGCGCCATTGGTCCACGAACGCGGGGGCGCTCAGGTCGGCGGGCAGCGCCCTTGTGTGATGTTCCGAAAATGAGTGTTGTGCCATGCGTTCTTCCTGCGGTCCTTAGTGCGAC
>JAICYR010000164.1 GCA_025934135.1 Acidobacteriaceae bacterium
CGCGAAGTTGGCACGGAAGGCAAGCTAGGCGGCCAGGCACAGGTGCCCGGCGTGGGCGGAACGTGGAAAGACCTTACCGACAACGTCAACTTCATGGCCGGCAATTTGACCGACCAGGTCCGCAACATTGCCGAAGTCGCCACGGCCATTGCCGGCGGAGACCTTTCGCGCAAGATCACCGTGGGCGTGCGTGGAGAGATCCTGCAGCTTAAAGAAACGCTGAACACCATGGTGGAGCAGTTACGTTCTTTCGCCTCGGAAGTGACGCGCGTGGCCCGCGAAGTGGGATCGGAAGGACGGCTCGGCGGCCAGGCGCAGGTGCCCGGCGTGGGTGGAACATGGAAGGACCTCACCGACAACGTCAACTTCATGGCCAGCAATCTCACCGGCCAGGTGCGCAACATTGCGGAAGTGGCCACGGCAATCGCTAACGGCGACCTCTCCAAGAAGATCACGGTGAACGTGAGCGGCGAAATTCTGCTGCTCAAGGAAACCGTCAACACCATGGTGGACCAGTTGAACGCATTCGCCGGAGAGGTGACGCGCGTCGCCCGCGAAGTGGGATCTGAAGGCCAGCTTGGCGGTCAGGCGAGTGTGCCGGGAGTTGCCGGGACCTGGAAGGACCTCACCGACAACGTCAACTTCATGGCCAGCAACCTGACCGGGCAGGTGCGCAACATTGCCGAGGTCACGACGGCAGTCGCACGCGGCGACCTTTCCCGCAAGATCACAGTCGATGTGAAGGGCGAAATCCTTGAGTTGAAGAACACCATCAACACGATGGTGGACCAGCTCAACGCCTTCGCTGCCGAAGTTACGCGCGTGGCCCGCGAGGTCGGCACCGACGGAAAGTTGGGCGGCCAGGCGCAGGTGCCCGGAGTGGCCGGAACATGGAAGGACCTTACCGACAACGTGAACGTGATGGCCGCCAACCTCACGGAACAGGTGCGCGGCATCGTGAAGGTTGTGACCGCTGTCGCCAACGGAACACTGACCCAAAAGCTCACGGTGAACGCCAAGGGCGAGGTCGCAGCGCTGGCCGAGACCATTAACAATATGACGAACACGCTCGCCATATTCGCCGACCAGGTAACAACCGTCGCCCGTGAAGTGGGTGTGGAAGGCCGTCTGGGCGGCCAGGCCAATGTGCCCGGCGCGTCCGGAACATGGAAGGACCTGACGGGCAACGTGAACCTGCTGGCGGAAAACCTGACGAACCAGGTGCGCGCCATCGCCGAAGTCGCCACCGCCGTCACCAAGGGCGATCTCACGCGTTCCATTCAGGTGGAAGCGCGCGGCGAAGTCTCGGAATTGAAAGACAACATCAACACCATGATCAACAACCTCCGTCTGACGACGGAGCGCAACACCGAGCAGGACTGGCTCAAGACCAACCTGGCGCGCTTCACCGGCATGCTGCAGGGGCAGCGCGACCTCTCCACCGTGGCGCGAACCCTGCTGTCGGAACTCGCCCCGCTCGTCAATGCCCAGCAGGCCGTCATCTACCAGACGGACACGGAGCTTGGGCAGGAGCTGGTATTGCTTTCCGCCTATGCGGGTGATGAAACGGACGGTCATCTGCGCCGCGTGAGCATTGGCGAGGGGCTGTTGGGTCAATGCGCGGCGGAGAAGCGCCGCATCCTCATCAATGATCTTTCCAATAACGAGGTGACGATCCGCTCCGGCTTGTTCGAAGCGGTTCCGCGCAGCGTCGTTATCCTGCCCGTGCTGTTCGAAAACGGCGTCAAGGCGGTCATCGAGCTTGCTTCGCTGGGCGTCTTCACCACCTCCCAACTGGCTTTTCTGGAACAGCTAACGGCAAGCATCGGCATCGTTCTTAACAGCATTGAAACCACCATGCGCACGGAGACCCTGCTGAAGCAATCTCAGCAGTTGGCCACCGAGCTCCAGACGCAGCAAACGGAACTGCAGCAAACAAACGAGCAACTCGCGCAAAAAGCGCAACAGCTTGCTGAACAGAACGTTGAAGTGGAGCGCAAGAACCAGCAGATTGAGCAGGCGCGTCGCGAGATTGAAGGCAAGGCCAAGGAACTGGCGCTCACCTCAAAATACAAATCCGAGTTCCTGGCCAACATGTCGCACGAGCTGCGCACGCCGCTCAACAGCATTCTGGTGTTGGGCCAGCAACTCAGCGAAAACCCGGACCACAACCTCACTCCCAAACAGGTGGAGTTTGCGCGAACTATTCACGGCGCAGGGACCGACCTGCTGAACCTCATCAGCGACATTCTCGATCTCTCCAAAATCGAGTCGGGCACCGTTTCGATCGAGGCGGAGGAAATCCCGATTTCCAGCGTTCTGGACGCGGTCGCCCGGCCATTCGGCCACGAAGCGGAAAACCGGCACCTCAACTTCGACGTGCATACAGACCCGCGGCTTGGCCGCACCTTCGTCACCGATTCCAAGCGCCTGCAACAGGTGCTGAAAAACCTGCTTTCGAACGCCTTCAAATTCACGGCCACCGGCGGAGTGCGGCTTTCGATCTCGGTCGCGCACAATGGATGGAGCAGCGACCATCCCATTCTTAGCCGCGCCGACTCGGTCCTCGCTTTCGCCGTCACAGACACGGGCATCGGCATTCCGCAGGACAAGCAGCGCCTCATCTTTGAGGCCTTCCAGCAGGCCGACGCGGGAACCAGCCGCAAGTACGGAGGGACCGGCCTGGGACTGGCCATCAGCCGCGAACTAGCCAGCCTGCTTGGCGGAGAAATCCGACTGCGCAGCATACCCGGCGAAGGCAGCACCTTCACGCTCTACCTGCCGCAGGTATATAGCGGCCCGGCGACGCTGCTTGATCCGGCCGAGCGGGGCAAGGCCCCACAAAGGGCCGCGCCTGCTTTGCCGGCCATGGCCCTGACGGAAGATCCGGCAGCGCAAATTCCCGACGACCGCAATAACCTTAATCCCGAGGACGCGGTCCTGCTCATCGTGGAAGATGATCCGCACTATGCCCGCATCCTGCGGGACCTTTCCCGCGACAAGGGATTCAAGGTGCTGCTCGCAAGCCGCGGAGCAGAGGCCCTGGCGCTGGCCCGCGAACATCGGCCAACGGCCGTCTCGCTGGACCTTTTCCTGCCGGACATGATGGGCTGGACCATCCTGAACCACCTGAAGCAGGACCCCGCAACGCGGCACATTCCGGTGCAGTTGCTGACTGTGGACCGCGACAGGAGCCACGGAATGGCGAACGGGGCGTTCTCCTTCCTGACCAAACCGGCCAACGCGGAGGGCCTCGATAGCGCGATCACGCGCATCAAGCAATATGCCGCTCCGAGGCGCAAGCGGCTGCTTGTGGTGGAAGACAATCCGGCGGAGCAGCTCAGCATCCGCTCACTGTTGGGCGGGGACGACATCGACATCACCACCATCGAGACGGGCGCCGAGGCCCTCGCCTCTATCGCCGAGCAGCCTTATGACTGCGTAGTACTCGACCTTCGCCTCCCGGACATGTCCGGCTTCGAGGTGCTGGAACGTCTGCGCGAAACACCCGTGTTCAGCGATTTACCCATCGTGGTCTTCACCGGGAAGGAGCTTTCTCCCGAGGAGGACGCCCGCCTGCATGTGCTGGCCCGCAGTGTTGTCATTAAAGGAGTAGAGTCTCCGGAGCGGTTGCTCGATGAGACAGCGCTTTTCCTACACCGGGTTGTTGCCGATCTACCTCAGGAGAAGCAAGACATGCTGGACCGGCTGCATCGCTCTGATGAGGCGCTGACAGGAAAGAAGGTCCTGGTGGTGGACGACGACGTGCGTAACATCTTCGCGCTCAGCAGCGTTCTTGAGCGGCACGGCATGGTCGTGCTCACCGCCGAGACGGGAAAGGAGGCCATCGCCATCCTCGATTCCACACCCGATGTTTCCATCGTTCTGATGGACATCATGATGCCGGAAATGGACGGCTACGAGACCTCGCGCGTCATTCGCCAGAACCCTGCGTTCCAGCGCCTGCCTATCATCGCCCTTACCGCCAAGGCCATGAAGGGAGACCGGGAAAAGACTTTGCAGGCCGGCGCATCAGATTATCTGGCGAAGCCGGTCAACACCGAGCAATTGCTCTCCACGCTTCGTATATGGCTTCACCGCTAGTCCAAAAAGAAGGGTAGTTTAAGGGCCCAGACTAATTTTCCCCAATGCGTACGAACCAAAAAATCAACATCCTGATGGTGGATGACCAACCCGGCAAGCTGCTCAGCTACGAAGCCATACTGGCGGACCTGGGCGAAAACCTGCTCTCGGCCACGTCGGGCAGGGAGGCCTTGGACCTACTCCTCAAGAACGACATCGCCGTGATTCTCATGGACGTAAGCATGCCAGAACTCAACGGCTTCGAGCTTGCGGAAATGATCCATCAACACCCCCGTTTCCAAAAGATCGCCATCATCTTCATCTCCGCCGTCCACCTCACCGACCTCGATCGGATCAAGGGATATCAGCGCGGTGCGATGGACTACATTTCGGTCCCCGTGGTCCCCGAGTTGCTCAAGGCCAAGGTCTCGCTCTTCTCCGATCTCTACCGCAAGACCCGCGACCTGGAGATCCTGAACAACGAACTGGAGCAGCGGGTGATGGCCCGCACCGAGGAACTCCAGCAGAGCGCGGAACAGATTCGCGACCTCAATTCCCTGCTGCAACAGCGAATCGCCGAGCTCGAGTCCATTATGAAGGTGTTGCCGGTCGGGGTCGCCGTCGCCCGCGATCCGGAATGCAGCCTGACCACAGGAAACGCAGCCCTTAGCCGCATGTTCGGCGCTGAAAATGGCGAGAGCCTTTCCATGGACGGGGACGGCTACGCAGCCTATGGCTTTTATCAGAACGGCAGGCGGCTCTCACGCGACGAACTTCCGCTGCGCCGCGCCGTGATGACCGCGGCCAGCGTGGACGGCATGGAATTCGAGATCCACCACAAGGACGGAAAGGTGACACAGGCGCTGGCGAGCGCAAATCCCCTGTTCGATGAGTCGGGCGATGTGCGGGGAGCTGTGAGCGCGGCCATCGATATTACCGAGCGCAAACGGATGGAACAGGACCTGAGAGAGCGCGCGGAACTGATGGAACTCGCCTCCGAAGCCATCACTGTTCGCGACCTCAATGGGACAATCCGCTTCTGGAATTCCGGCGCCGCCGCGCTCTACGGCTGGAGCGCCAATGAGGCCATTGGCAAAAACCTGCACCAACTTCTTCAAACAAATTTCCCCGTGCCTCCGGAAGAGATAGAGTCCGTCCTCGTTGGCGGCCAGCGCTGGGAAGGCAACCTCGTCCAGTACACCAAAGAAGGACGCGAGATCGTCGTCGCCTGTCGAAAGACCCTCCACCGCAACGAAGGCGCCCCCAGCACGGTCCTGGAGATATGCCGGGATGTGACCGCCGAATTGCAGGCCGAGGAAGCGCTGCGGAGATCGGACAAGCTGGCCGCCATGGGACGCATGGCCGGAATCGTCGCCCATGAAATCAACAACCCTCTTGGCGCGATCACCAACGTCTTTTATCTGCTGCGCGAGCATCCGTCGCTGGACGCCGAGGCCCGCAATTACGCCCGCTTGGCCGAACAGGAACTGGACCGCATCTCGCATATCACCCGGCAGACGCTCAGCTTTTATCGTGAGTCGGCAAACGCCATACCGGTTTGCATCCCCGCACTCCTGGATGAAATTCTGGAGTTCCAATCCTCGCAGATTCAGGCAAACCACATCAAAGTGGAGCGGCGATACGGACAGAACGGCATCGTGCAGGCGTTTCCGGGCGAGTTAAAACAGGTTTTCCTGAACCTGATTGCCAACTCGATTGAGGCCATGCAAGGTGGAGGCTGTCTCCGGCTGCGCGTAAAGGAATCTCCCGGAAATCACACCCGGCCCGGCGGAGTCCGCGTCTGCATCTGCGACACAGGAACCGGCATTACGCCTGAAGATGCAAAGAGGCTCTTCGAGCCATTCTTTAGCACCAAGTCCACCAAGGGCACGGGCCTGGGGCTCTGGATCAGCCGGGGAATCATTCAAAAATACGAAGGTTCCATTCACTTCCGGAGCGTGGGCTTGCCGCATGGCAAAGCCACATGCTTCTCTGTCTTTATTCCTGTGGCATCCCACTCGCACGAAGCGCCGGCCACAACCAGCGGATGGCGTTGAAACAACATCAACCCCGAACTGCCTCTGCTCAGCGAATCAGGAACGCCCATACCGCAATTCCGAATCCCGCCGCGCCAAACGCCAGTCCCAAATACCAATAAGGACGCTGTCGCGTAAGCAGCGTGATCGACGTAATTACCAGCCCGATTTCCAAGAGGGCCTCACCAAGATCGAACCGGGTCGCGTGCCGTTCGGATTTCCGCACCTCGGCTTCAAGGTCCTTCGCCTTCACCTGCTCCTCATTCAGTTCCTGGTTCCACTTCGCCAGATGCGCCGTATAGCCCGCCACAACCTTGCTCGAAGCAGCATCCCGTACTGGGCGCGAGTTCAGCAGATCGACCGTAAGCTGCGTGTCATAGGACCGGATTTTCTTGGCTTGATAAAGATTCCACTCGTCGCTGGCGCGCGCCTGCTGCAACACGGCTTCGGTGTGCGTGCGATGTCCCAGCACCGTCACAATTGCCACCAGCACAGCCAGCAAACTCATGGTGAAACTCACCGAACGCAGGCTGCCCTCGCGCGCCCGCTCATGCTGCTCGTGCAATTCCCCAACTTCGTTGGATTCCATATTCACCCGCCGCCACACCGCCCCGGCGATACGAGTCGATTCTCGTCCACAAGCCGGGCGTGCTAGCTTAGTCTACGGAATCCCGCTGGGAAGGTGAACGGTATGAAAAAAATCAGGAGAGCCTGCGCTGTGGCTGCTGCTTGCACTCTCATTTCCGTCCTTATGGTTGCGCAGCAATCAACTCAGACCGAAAGCTTCTCACCATACACTTCCTGTCACCTGCCCGAAGGCCCCGACGTAGTGGATGTGACCCCATTGGCTCCGGGTATCAAGACCCGCACCGTACAGACGTTGACCGGATACGCAACCGTCCGCATGCTGGACGGAAGACGGATCATGTTCGCATATCCCGGAGAAGACTTCTACGCGAATGTGAAGGTGGAGTTCCTCCCAGCCGACAGTTATGCCGCGTCTAAATCCGCCCTCAATGACAATATCGACTACCTGCTCGCGTCAGGTGACAATGCCCGCAATTACAAGCTCAAGCCAAAGCTTAATAAATTTGAGATCACCGGAATCGATCGCGCCAAACGTGAAGGAGGGGTTCTCGGCGTGTATCTCCTCTTCGACGCGCCCACGCACGCAGTCATTACGATTTATTTCCTCAATCAGGAGCCACCAAAGCGATTCAAGACAATGGCTGAATACGCGGCACTGCGCGACCGCTTTCTCGCCGCCTACACGTCCTGTATCCGCGCAAATCTCAAATCCGCTCAC
>JAICYR010000203.1 GCA_025934135.1 Acidobacteriaceae bacterium
CAGGACGCGACCAACATCTACGATCTGGTCAACAGTCTCTCGCACGACGGCACGCTCCTGCGCCGCGTCTTCCCGGAAATCTGCGAGAACGTCCGCGACTTCACCGTGGCCGAAACCGAGGCCGGGGTCTTCCTCGGATGCGGCGCGTTGCACCTTTATGGCCCGCACCTCGCCGAAGTCCGCTCCATCGTCGTCCGCCCCGAAGCCAAAAGCCACGGAGCGGGCAGCAAAATTCTCAACGCGTTGCTGGAAGAAGCCGAACAGCACGGCGTCGGATGCGTCTGCCTCTTCACCCGCATTCCCGGATTCTTCTTCCGCTATGGCTTTCGCGAAATTGAAAATCGCGCCGCCCTGCCCGATAAGGTCTTCAAGGACTGCCAGAACTGCCCGCGCCTCTACCGCTGCGACGAGGTCGCCATGGCCCGCGGAGAACTTCCCAAAGTCTCCATCCTCGGTCCACGCGCCGAAGCCGAGCAGCTCGTCCGCATCTCAGGTTAGCAATACACAGAAAGGTGGATTCGGTCCGGAATGCGCATCTCCGGTTTATGGGTTCTGCTGATCTTTGCGGCATTCGCAATTTCTGTGATGCTCCTGCTGCTGTACCTTACGCGGCTCGGGGCCTTGGTACACACCAGCATTCGCGACCGGCCGCGTCGCCGCCTGTTTATTGCTTCCCTCAGCTTCTTCGTCACCTTTGTCGGCGTTCGTCTCATCGTTGCCGCCGCCGTCTACCACATCGGCCCATTCGGATGGGTCGAGTTCCACGGTCGCCACATCCACCACCTTGTCTGGGGAATCATTCTTTTGCTCGCCGTCGGCTATGCCTGGCTGGCTGAGATCGGCTCCGGTTCCACGCCCACCTCAATCTTCCTTGGCCGCCTGCTTGCCATTCTTTACGGAGTAGGCGCCGCGCTCACCCTCGATGAGTTTGCGCTGTGGCTCAATCTCGCCAATGTTTATTGGTCGCCGGAAGGCCGCGAAAGCATCGACGCGGTCGTCGTCTTCGGAGCAGCCCTCGCAGCGGGGGCTTGGGGGGCCCCGTTCTTCCGCTCTCTGCGCAAGCGAAAATAAATCACCGCTGAAGGTGGCCCACTCGACCGATTAGCTCACCGCTGACTTCAGCATCTGCGCCGCGTGCTTCCGCGACGTATCGGTAAGCTTCTCCCCGCTTAGCATCCGGGCGATTTCTTCCGTGCGCTCGGCGTCATCCATCAGCCGAATCGAAGTCTTCGTCCTTCCCTGCTTCTCCTGCTTCTCAATCACAAAATGCTGATCGGCGAAAGCGGCGATCTGCGGAAGATGCGTCACGCACAGCACCTGCTGCGCCTTGGAGAGCGCCTTCAGCTTCCTGCCCACTGCCTCCGCCGCGCGCCCGCCAATGCCGATGTCGATTTCGTCAAACACCAGCGTTCGCGGGACCGCCGTTTTTCGCCTTTTTCCGTGCGCCGCGCCTTCCTCCACCGTCACCTTCAGCGCCAGCATCACGCGAGACATTTCTCCGCCCGACGCAATCTCGTCCAGCGGCTTCAGCGGCTCGCCCGCATTCGTCGCAATCCGGAACTCCACCGTGTCCCATCCGTGCGCCGTCCAGTGGTCGGAGTCCTCGTTCGCCGTTATCGAAATCCCCAGCCGCGCCTTCATCGCCAGATCATTCACCTGCGCCTCGGCCAGCTTCCCCAGCTTCATCGCCGCCGCCGCGCGATCTTCGTGCAGCGTCGCCGCGGTCTCGCGATAAATCTTCGCCGCCTGCGCCAGTTGCGCTCGCAGCGTCTTCAGGGTTTCGTCACGGTTTTCCACTTCGGACAGCTTTTGCGCCACGTCCTCGCCATAAGCGATCACCTCCGCCACCGTCGCGCCATACTTGCGCTTCAGACGGTCCAGGGCCGCCAGCCGGTCCTCAATTTCCGCCAGCCGCTCCGGAGAAGCCTGTATCCCCTCCGCAAAATCGCGCACCGTTGCGCCCACATCTTCCACCACAGCCAAGGTCGAAGCCAGCGCCGTCCGCGACTCCTCAAACTTCGCGTCGAACCGTCCCAGTTCCTCAACCTGCTTCAGCGCGGCCCGCAGCGTGGACTCCGCCGACCCGCTCCCGTCATAAAGCAGCTCATACGCGCTCATCGAAGCCGAATACAGCTTCTCGGCGTTCATCAGAACTTTGCGCTCGGTCTCCAACGCCTCGTCTTCGCCCGCCGTCAGCCCCGCCCCGGTAATCTCCCTATTCTGGAACTGCCACAGATCGACCATCCGCAGCCGGTCCTGCTCATCACGCTCCAGGTCCTCCAGCCGCGTTTGAATCTCCCGCCACCGCGCATAAGCCTCGCCAACAGCCTCTGCGGAAAGGCTCGCGAAGCGGTCCAGCAGATGTCTCTGCTGCGCGCTATCAAACGACCCCAGCGTTTCGCTCTGCGCATGCACCAATGCCAGTTCCGGAGCAAGCAGCCGCAGCACCGCCACCGTCGCCGGCTGGTTGTTCACGTAGACACGGCCCTTGCCGCCCTCCAGAATCTCCCGCCGCAGGATGATCTCGTGGCCCTCCACGTCGATGCCGTTGGCCTCCAGCGTGGCCTCAGATCCCGCCGTGCTCTCAAACACGCAGGAGACAACAGCGCGGTCGGCCCCATGCCGGATCACGTCCGACGAGGCCCTGCCGCCCATCAGCAACGCCAGCGCGTCCACCAGAATCGACTTGCCCGCGCCCGTCTCGCCGGTCAGCAAATTCAGCCCCGGCCCGAACACAGCAATCGCGTGGTCAATCACGGCATAGTTTTCAGCGCGAAGCTCCAGCAGCATAAGGGTCCAAAAGAAGATTCTCCGCGCAGCATAGCAGGAAACGGGCCGGGCCGTAACTGGAGAGCCGCACAGGGCCGCCCGGCTCTATTTATTATGGAAGTGTGAGCGCTCGAATCATCCTGAGAGCGGCGGCCCTCGCGGCGGCCCTTACCCTTGCCGCCACTGGCTGCAATCGTGGAACCTACCCCAACGACGTGGGCGTGCGCGCGCCCGACTTCACCATCCACGATGGGACCGAAACCGTGAAGCTCGACCAGTACCGGGGCAAGATCGTCGTGCTCAACTTCTGGGCGTCATGGTGCAGCTACTGCGCCGCCGAGTGGCCCTCCCTCGAACAGCTTCAGCAGAAGATTCCCAACCTCGTCGTGGTGGCCGTCGCTTTCGACAGCGAACCCGCCGACTACAGCCAATACGTCGTCGATTACCGCCTTCACAATATGACCGTCGTCCTCGACAAGACGAACCAATCCAACCTGGCCTTCGGCACCACCCGTCCTCCGGAAAGCTATGTGATCGACAAGAACGGCATGATCCGCAGAAAATTCATCGGGCCCCAGGACTGGAGCACGCCCGAAATTCAGGACTATCTGCGCAGCTTGTAGCGCCGCCCTCATCAGGCATCGCGCTCAGCCCGCTTGGCCCCGGCCCAAAGCGCCTCCAACTCTTCAGGAGCAAGCTCTTCCAGCGGCTTCCCGGTCGCCTCTTCCATGTGCCGGAATCGGCGACGAAAACGGGCGTT
The DNA here is from genome assembly GCA_025934135.1 of Acidobacteriaceae bacterium. Classification (GTDB taxonomy): domain Bacteria; phylum Acidobacteriota; class Terriglobia; order Terriglobales; family Acidobacteriaceae; genus Silvibacterium. The sequence goes on from JAICYR010000203.1 coordinate 3,530, forward strand.
GGTATCCCGCAGCGTAGTTTCCGGATCAACCTTCAAGTGACGCGCGAGGTTTACAGTCGTAAATAACAGATCGCCAAGTTCTCTACCCGCTGCCTCACGGGCCGGCTCGCCCGCCGCAATCTCGGCTTCCAACTCGGCCGTTTCTTCGCGGAGCTTGTCCATCAGACCCGAAACATCCGGCCAGTCGAAGCCAGCCTTGGCCGCCTTTGAGCCGATCTTTGCAGCTTCGGCCAAGGCAGGCATCGAGCGCGAAACCGCCTCCAGCCGCCCTTCAGTTCCCACCTTCCCAGCCCGTTCCCGCTTCTTGATCTCGTCCCAGTTCCGCAGCACCTGCGCCGAGTCGATCCCGGCTACTTCCAGCCCAGCCGCCGAATTCCCCGCAGCGGCGGCGGCCTCTTCGCCAAAGACATGAGGATGCCGGCGAACCAGCTTCCGGTTCAGCCCCGCAATTACGTCCTCAATGCTGAAGTGGCCAGCCTCGGCGGCCATCTGCGCGTAGAACAACACCTGGAGCAGCAAATCGCCAAGCTCGTCCTTCAACTCGCCCCAGTCGCGGCGCTCAATCGCGTCAAGAACCTCGTAGGTCTCCTCCAGCGTGTATTTGCGAATGGAGTCGAAGCTCTGCTCGCGATCCCAGGGACAGCCCTCCGGCTCGCGCAGCCTGCGCATAATGGCGACGGCTTCGGCAAAGGTCTGCCCAGTGTTGGTTGATTCGGCCATGGTTCCAATTTACCGGAGCCTAAGACGCTATACTTCCGCAGGAAGCTATGGAAGTCCTGATCGTTATTCTTGGCCTGCTTTTTGGCAGCTTTTTGAACGTCTGCATTGCGCGCCTGCCCCGGCACGAGTCCATCGCCCGCCCGCGCTCGCGCTGCCCCCGATGCGGGGCCGCGATTGCCGCATGGGACAACATCCCCGTCCTTAGTTATCTGCTGCTGCGCGGACGCTGCCGCGCTTGCCGCAAGCCAATTTCGTGGCGCTATCCCGCCGTCGAAATAATACTGCCGCTGTTGTGGCTGCTCTGCTGGGCGTGGTTCGGGTTGACCATCCACGGCATCGGCATGGCCGTCCTCTGCTTCCTGCTGCTCGGTTTGGCCGTAATGGACGCGGAGACCATGCGCCTGCCGGATGCCTTCACGCTGCCAGGAATCGTCCTGGGCATCGTCTACTCCGGCGCCATCTGCGGAAAATGGGCGCGCTGCGCGGCGCTTTCGCTGGGCTGGGCAGCCAGCTTCGCCGGACTCATCCTCGCCATCGCCGGAATCTACTGGCTGCTGCGACGGCGCTCAGGCATGGGCCTTGGAGACGCCAAGCTCATGGCCATGATTGCCGCCTGGCTCGGCCCTTCGCAGGGCGTCCTGGTGCTGTTTCTGGGAGTAGTCGCCGCGGCCATCTACGGCCTCGCTCTGAGCGTGTCGCGCCGCAAAATGGAGGGCTCCGTCGCCTTGCCCTTCGGCGCATTCCTATGCGTGGCGGGCATCTACACGCTCTTCGTCGGCCAGCGAATCATCTACTGGTATCTCGGCTTCTTCCACTAAGCCGCTATTTCTTCTTC
>JAICYR010000111.1 GCA_025934135.1 Acidobacteriaceae bacterium
CATCGGGCTGGTGGACAGCCTTCTTGAGCGCATGATCGGTGAACTTGGCAAAGAGACCATCTGCGTGGCCACGGGCGGGCTGGCGCACCTGATCGCGGAGGATTCGAAGTACATCTCGCACATTAATGACACGCTGACGCTCGAAGGTCTCCGCCTGATTTACGACCGTCATCGGAGCGCCCGCGTACACTCCACCACAAAGGCCTGACCGCCCTGCAGAATTACTTCAATTACTTCACCGAAATCGAAGAGCGCTTTCAGCGGCGGCGTGGCTCAATCCTGCTGCTTTCCACGCTGGACTGGGCGCTCATCGAAACGTGGCGCGAGGCGGGCATCCCGCTGGAAGCGGCGCTGCGCGGCATTGACGACGCCTTTGATAAATACGACGCCCGCAAATCGCGCGCACGGATGCGTTCCATCAACGGACTCGCCTGGTGCGCGCAAGCCGTGATGGAAGCGACGGAAGCCATGAAGGAAGCGTCGATCGGAGCGCAGGCAGGAGGCACTTCCGAAATCGCACCCGGATTCGAGCCGGAGCGGATTGCCACGCATCTGAGCGGCTGCGCGGAGCAACTCGGTCGCGCGCCGTTGTCCGGCTTGGCCGCTGAAGTCGCGCAGCAGCAAGCTGCTCGCCTGCGCGAGCTTGCGCTCGAGCCGCCGCAGGATCTCGAAGCATTGGAGCGGAACCTTACAGTGATGGAAGAAAAGCTGGTCAGCGCGCTCAATGCAACGATGGCGGAAACTGATCTTCTGACGCTGCGAGAAGAGAGCGCGCGCGAGCTGGCACCCTACCGCAGCCGTATGAAGACTGAACAAATCAGGCAGGTGGAGCAGCAGTTCCTGCGCAAGCGGCTGCTCGAAAAGTGCGACCTGCCGCGTCTCAGCCTTTTTTACATGAGCCGGCAATGAAGCTGCGGATTGAAAAACAAATCTACGGTGGCTCGGGGTTGGCGCGAGACAATGGCAAGGCAATTTTCGTTCCGTTCACGCTTGCCGGAGAGGAAGTCGAAGCAGAAGTCGCCGAAGACCACGGCAGCTACGCCAGCGCCGAGTTGCGGGGGATTCTGGAAGCTTCGCCGAATCGCGCGGAGCCACCCTGCCCGTATTTCGGCGAGTGCGGCGGGTGCCATTATCAGCACGCGACCTATCAGCACCAGATTGAGATTAAGCTGCAAATTCTCCGCGAATCGCTCGAACGCGCGCGTCTAAAAGAGATTCCGGAAATCACTGCGCTACACGGTGAACCGCTCGGATATCGCAATCGCATTCGCCTTCACATTGATTCTGCAACATCGCGACTCTGCTATAAAAAGCGCGGCTCGCACCAGAACCTGCCCGTAGACGAATGCCCCATCGCCGCGCCGGTGCTCGAAGAGGCGCTCAAGGCATTGCAGTCTCAGGCGCAGGAATGGCAGCTGGGCGGCACCTTCGCCGAACTTGAGATCTTCACCAACGGGGCGATGGACTCACTGCTCCTCTCGCTCTGGGCTTCCGGCCCTCCGCAAGCCGCCGCGCGTCAATTGGAATCCCTCTGGCCGCAGTTGCAGTCGCGGATCCCGAAACTTCGCGGCGCGGCCGTATTTTCGACGGAACGCGGCAAGCTGCTCGCCCAACATGGCGATTCATCCCTCACCTATGCGGTTGCCGGACACGACTACCGCGTCAGCTTTGGGTCATTTTTCCAAGTCAACCACTTTCTGCTCGGTCCTCTGACCGAGCTCGTCGCCAGCGAACATTCCGGCGCACTCGCATGGGACCTTTACGCCGGAGTTGGGCTTTTCTCCGCCGCGCTCGCGGCGCGTTTTGAGCAGATCGTCTCAGTCGAATCCGCACCCAGCGCTGTGCGCGACCTTCGCCGCAATCTTTCCGATGGACGCCACCGCGTCATCGCTTCCTCCACGCTCGATTTTCTTCGCCGTGCTCGTTCCGGCAAAGCGCCGGCTCCCGACCTCGTAATTGTCGATCCGCCACGCGCGGGGCTCGGCAAGGAAGCCGCCACGCTGATTGCGGCGATTCGCCCTGCGCACATTACTTATGTTTCCTGCGATCCGGCCACCCTGTCACGAGACCTTAAATCGCTGCTAGACTCCGGCTATCACCTCCGCGCCATGCACATGGTCGATCTGTTTCCGCAGACCTTCCATCTGGAAAGCGCCGCGAAGCTTTCGCTCTAGGCCGGGGTGGCGGCAAGTATGGTCACGGCAACCATTCCGGTCCCGCGCGTGCAGACCACGCCACGCACGCGCTTTTCCCTGCCGAAGCCGATTTCGGTCGTCGTAGCGCCATCGCTTTTCGCGGCGCTCTGCTTCGCCGCTGGAATGCTCATCTCTCACGTCGCGTGGTTTATACCGGGGTTGTTCCTGCTTGCGGTTCTTGCCGCCTTTGCCATCGCGTTCGTCGCATCGGCCAAAGCTGGACGCATGGCCTGGATGACCACCGCACTGGTCTATATTCTGCTCGGCATTTTCTGCGCCGAAGTCGCGCCCGCGCCCAACCCGCAGCAGAAGCTTGCTCTACTGGCCAACAACTCGCAGCGGACTGTGCAGGGCACAATCGTTCGGCTGGGGCCAGTCCGCACCCAGACCTCGGAATTTTTCTCCAGCGAGGAGCGGCAGGAGCACAGCCAGCAATTCGACCTTCATCTTGGTCCGGTGGGTACCGCCCGCGTGGGTCTTTTCGCACCTCTCGATCAAGCCTTCCCAAAACTTGCATGCGGAGATGTTGTGCGGGTCACGTCCTCTCTGCACCATGCGGAACTCTATCTCGACCCAGGCGTGTGGAACTACCGCGATTACCTGCTTAAGCAAGGCATCGGCGCGCTCGGCAGCACCAGGCCAGAACGGCTCGCCATCATCGCGCAAGGCGGAAGCCACGATTTTTCGTGCTGGCTCCATTCGCTCCAGGAGGCGGCGAGCACACGGCTGATCGATTTTGCTGATGAAGCGCACGGCGCGCACTTGCCGGCGTTCCTGCGCATCGACCGCGAAGACGCGACCATGCTGGCGGCCATGATCACCGGCGACCGCACCTGGCTCGAACATCGCACCCGCGTGGGCTTTGAGCGCACCGGCTCCTTCCATCTGCTCGTGGTCTCGGGGCTGCATCTCGCAATTTTTTCCGGAATCATCTTCTGGTTCAGCAAGCGGCTGCGCTTTTCGCGATTGTGGGCGACCTTCGTCACTATCGCGCTCTCGTTCGGCTACGCGCTGTTCACCGGATTCGGACATCCGGTGCAGCGGTCGTTCTGGATGGTCTCGCTTTACCTCATCGGACGACTGCTGTGGCGCGACCGCTCGGCGTTCAATGCTATTGGATTCGCCGCGCTCGTGTTGCTGGCCGCCGATCCCGCGTCGCTTTTTGACGCCGGCCTGCAGATGACACTGCTGTCTGTGCTGGCCATTGCCGGAGTTGCAGCGCCGCTTGCAAACAAGTCATTCGCGCCTCTCCTGCACGCGATGCGCGATCTTCGCCAAAAACGTATTGATCCGTCGCTTCCGCCGCGCATTGCGCAATTTCGGGTCAGCCTGCGACTCGTTGCGCGGCATCTCAGGCCGCTCACCGGCTGGTTCCTGGCGTGGAAAGCCTTCCCCTTTGTGGTCCGACTACTGCTGCGCGCGGCGGAGTTGCTGGCGGTCTCTGTGGCTATCGAGCTGTTCATGACGCTGCCCATGGCCGCGTACTTCCATCGCGTGGCGGTCTTCGCGCTGCCGGTGAATGTGCTGATCGTACCGTTTCTCGGAATCCTGCTGCCCTGCGCGCTGTTCACTTTTGCGACGCTGCTGATTGCGCCATCGCTGGCGTTCATTCCCGGGGCCGCCACCGCCGCGCTCCTACACTCGGTGACACGCGTCATCACGGGCTTCGCCGCGATTCGGGCGGCGGACTTACGCGTTCCCATGCCCAGCGGGCCTGCCGTTGTTCTCTGGATCGCACTTGTAATCGCGGCCATCTGCGTGATTCGTTTCCGCCGTTTCGGCACGCCTTTATCGCTCGCGGCGCTCGCGCTCGCTGCTGCCGCACTGGTTTTTCCTCGGCCTATTCAATACCATCGCGGCAAGCTTGAGATCACGGCCATCGATGTAGGCCAGGGCGACTCCTTGCTCGTCGTCACGCCCAACGGCAAAACGCTGCTCATCGATGCCGGGGGACTTGTCTTTAAATCCGAGGACTCGAACTTCAACATCGGCGAAGATGTTGTTTCGCCCGTACTGTGGTCTCGCGGCATCCGCAGACTCGATGCCGTGGCCTTAACTCACGCCCACCAAGACCATATTGGTGGAATGCCAGCGATCTTCGCGAATTTCCGCCCGCGCCAGCTTTGGGTCGGCCCCGATCCCGATGTTCCCGTTTATGAAAACCTTCTGAACAGCGCGGCGCGGGACGGCACGCGCGTCCACTACTACACTGCGGGAGACACATTCACTTTTGGTGGCGTTTCCTTCCGCGTGCTCGCGCCCGCCCGCGATTATCATACCGGCAAGGCGCCCAGCAACAATGATTCCCTTGTGCTGCAATTGCGCTACGGGGATACATCCGCACTGCTGGAGGGCGACGCCGAGTCGCCAAGCGAAGCGCGAATGGTCGCGGAAGGAGATATCCATTCGGATGTCCTCAAGGTGGGGCATCACGGCAGCATCACTTCCACCACGCCCGCGTTTCTCGCCGCCGTATCGCCGTCGTTTTCCGCAATCTCGGTGGGGCGCCGGAATTTTTATGGGCATCCCACTCACCAGGTTTTGGAACGGCTACAGAACGCGCATGTGCATACTTATTTGACCGACACGGAGGGCCTCTCCAGTTTTCTTCTCGACGGGAAGCACGTCACCGCCGTCGCCTGGCCCGAATCCCACGCGCCCTTGGCGCGATAACGCTGCACGAAGGATGGGGCACCCAATTATTTCGATTCAATCGAGATCAACCGAAACGTGATGGTTCCCCAGAAGAGCCGCGCGCGCATCTGCACAGGAATGTGACGGTCGTCATCCGTGTACCAGATCCAGATATTGCCCCGATGCTTCACCACGCCAGCGTCCGCCGTGGGTTCCACGCGAATGGTCTGGAAGGTCCCCGCCGGAGTTTTGATCTCATCATGGCCCTCCACTTTCATCGTCACCAGGACGGTTTTCGCCGCGTCGGCCAGCGGAAACTGAAAGCTCTCGCCTACCGTCATGGGCTGCGAAGCAGCATAGAAGATGGCCGAGAGTGAATCCGTCGCGCAGGCTGGAATCGTGACCTGCTTGCGCTGGCTGATTCCGGAAACGAGGTTCTTCTCCGTATACACCGCCTGGCTGCGCGAGTAGTCGAACAACATATCGCTGTTGACCTTGCGCCTGCCCTCAACCAGTTGCTTTGAAAATGTCTGCGAGCATCCCGTCCCACGGTTGAACGTGGACTGGAATCGGTCGGTCACGCGAAACAGCAGATTCACCGCGCCAGTTGTGTCCGCTGTAACGGAAACGCGCTCCACGTTTCCGTCGGTCTCCTGATGGAAGGATGCGATACCCGCCGGAAAAACACGCCAATCCACCACGTAGTTCAGAGTCCGCTTGAGCGGAAAATTGAAGCCGGTCTGCGGGGCGCGTAGCGGAGTAAGCGCTCGCGGCGTCTCCGCATTGACGGCGCCGAACGCCAGCACGCAAGCAAGAAGAGAAGAAATACCAAAACGAAAAATCAAAACCAGACACTCACCCGCGTGAAAGTTAACTTGCGCCGCGCCACAGCAGCTTCAAAATCAGCGCGGCATACAGGGCCGCCGCGCCTATCAGTGCATTGTACTCGCGATGCTTGCGATAGAGCGCGCCTGAAAAGCCGCCTCCGTCCGCCGCTTGTGCCATTGTGGGACGCAGCCGCGGAACCAGCCGCGGAACCCGCTCCGCGTACGCATCGTAACCCGCGAACCTCGACCGCAGAAATGCTTCCTCCGAACGGATCACGGGAACATAAATCACCGCGAACAGCACCGCCAGCGCCACGGCGATCCATACGCTGCGCGCCGCCAGCGCGAAGCCGAATGCCATCAGCATCGACCCAAGATAGAGTGGGTTCCGCGTGTGCGCGTAAGGGCCGGTCATCGTGACTTCCGCGTTCTTATTCACATAACCCGAGGCGTATCCGCGCAGCCACAGCCCGGGGAGCACCAGCAGCAGGCTCCACGCGAGGAACTGCGCCGAGGGCCGCGCCAGCCACAGAAAAAATGCCGCGAATACAAAACCCAGCGGCACGCGGATGCGCCGCGCGATCCTGCTCCACCCTCCGGCCATCAGTGAACCCGCTCCTCTTGCAGAAGCTCTATTGCGGCGGCCATGACGGACTCCGGCGTAATGGTCAGCAGCCCCGCTTCCGGAGCCGCGTGCCGCGTATGGTCGCGCCTACTCTCCGGATGCCGCAGCACGCAAAACGTGCCTCCGAACGGCCCATTTCGCGCCGGGTCGGTCGGGCCGAAGATCCCGACGACCGGTTTGCCAAGCGCGGATGCCAGATGCAGCGGCCCCGTGTCTCCGCCGATGACCAGCGCAGCACGACGCGTCACGGCAATGAGTTCCGAAATTGATGACCGAAGGACAGTCGCCGCGCCGTTGCTTAACGCTGCCACTTCGCCCGCGAGCGACTCCTCGCCCGGCCCCGCGTTCACCACCACTGCATAGCCCGCATCGTGCAGGCGCGTAGCAAGCCCGGCATAACGTTCCGCGGGCCAGCGCTTCGCGCCCCAACCCGCTCCGGGAATCAGCAGCACGAATGGTGCGGCCAGAGCTGACGCCCCGCGATCCGCCTCCGCATCTCGCGGCAGGAGAGCGCGGCACGCAGGAAGCCTTTCTTCCGCGACTGAATTCATCACTTCCATCGCCTGCTCAATCACGTGAACGCCGCTCGTCCTCACCCGCTCGCTGAAAAAATATCGCGCCACGCGCTCGCGCGGCGCGTCCTCGCCAATCAGCCGTTTTGCCCTGGCCCACTTTGCAATCACAGCCGAGCGAAGCGCGCCCTGCAAATCGACGCAGACGTCATATTGTTCGTCGCGCAATTCGCGCCGCACGCGCCTCACCTCGGTCAGAGTTTTCGGGCTCAGCGGAGAACGCGCCCATTGCCGCGCCGGGACCACATGGACACGGTCCACCAGCGGCATGGCCGGCCCGCGTCCGCTTGCGCCCTCGGCGGCGAGCAGCGGCTTCCACTGAGGCTCCACGGCCCAGCCGATATGCCACTCGGGATACGCCTCCCGCAGCGCCGTCACGGCGGGCAGCGCATGGAGAATATCGCCCATCGCGCTCAGCCGCACCACGAGCAAACGTAACTGCTTTGGTTGTTCTGGCAATGCCTTATTTTCTCACAGCAAATCCAGCAGACGGCGCACGACACCGGCCTCGTCTTCCAGCGAAACCTCAAGCCGTGCCACCCGCAGCGGAGCCATTTTCTCCAGCCGCTCGCGCTGCTCCCGGGTCAGCCGCGCCGCGTCCTTTTCGGTCGTAACCAGGCACTCCGCGCCGCTCTCGCGAACAGCCGCCGCAAGCAGCTCGAGTTCAACAATTGAGTAGCCCTGATGGTCGCGCAGCGCGACGGTCGCCGCCAGTTCCACTCCCTCGCCGCGCAGCGCGGTGAAAAATTCATCTGGGCGCGCAATGCCGCAGAACGCAACCGCTCGCGTTACATTTTCGACCGCCAGCCGCCGATGCTGAATCCAGACCGGCGCGGCGATTCCACGTTTCCGCAACTCGGGCTCAAGCGTGCGATCTTCCGCCCGCAGCGCGACGACTGAGGCCCGCCGAAGCGAAGTCAGAGGCTCGCGCAGCGGTCCCGCCGGCAGCAGCGTTTCTTCAAAATCGCTCGCGTGCAGGACAACGATATCCATGTCCCGCGTTAGCTTGCGATGCTGAAAGCCGTCGTCCAGCAGATGAATACCTCTTTGGCTGGCGTCGCGTTCGGCCAGCAGACCCGCCTCGTAGCGGCTGGCCCCCACATACACCGGGACCTGCGCCGCCCGCGCGATCAGCAGCGGCTCATCTCCGAAGCGCGGGGCCTCGCCCTCCGGGTCCACCCGCTCCACCCGGCCTGTGTCGCGCCTTCCATAACCGCGAGACAGTACATCCACGTGCGCGCCCGCCGCCGTCAGCAACTGGGCCAGCCGAATCACCAGCGGGGTCTTCCCCGTCCCCCCGACGGACAAGTTGCCCACGCTCACCACCGGCCACGCGAGCCGTTCCGGCCTAGCCCATCCACGGTCATAGGCGGCATTCTTCGCGCCCACGGCGGCTGCGTACAGCGGCACCAGATATGCAAAGGGGCGAATCATGCCTGCTCCCCAGGCACTGCGACAAGAGCGTCCACGGCCCGAGCCGTTGCTCCAGCTTCGCGCTCGAAGACTGTCCTCGCCCGCGTGCCCATGGCCTTTGCGGCGTCCTCGTTCGCAAGCAGGTTGCGCAGCGCACCGCCCAGATTCGAAGGTTCCGCAATCACTACCCCATCGGATTCGCGCAGCTTGTCCACGATGCCCCGAAAATTTTCGTAATGTGGACCCATGACCACAGGGACGCTGAACTGCGCAGGCTCCAGCGGATTATGCCCACCCGCAACGAAAAAGCCTCCGCCAACCACCGCGATGGAGGCCAGCGAATAGACCGAGGCCAGTTCTCCAATTGAATCCAGCAGAAAAATTGTTCCCGGCGCAAGCGGCTTGGGAACAGCAATCCATTCCGACCGCCGCACGAATCGCGCACCCCGCCCGGCGAGCATGGCCGCGACGGCCTCGAACCGTTCCGGATGACGCGGCGCGAGGACCGTCACCACGTCCCGCGGTAGCGAATTCAGCAGCAATTCTTCTTCTCCGGCCAGCGTGGACCCGCAGACCACCACCTTCGCTTCGGCGGGCAAATGCGCGCGCAGCAGCTCGGTCGCGGTAGCGGGCTGCGCCACGCGAATGTCGTATTTCAAGTTGCCACTCACGCGAGCATTCTCCGCGCCAAGCGCCTTGAGCCGATCCGCATCCAGTTCGCTCTGCGCCAGCACCACTGCAAAGCCATTCAGGAGCCGTCTCCACAAAAACCGCAGCCGCCGGTAGCGCGGCCAGGAACGGTCGGAGATGCGCGCGTTCACCACCGCCACCGGAACTTCGGCGCGGCGACACTCCGTCAACATGCGCGGCCAGAACTCCGTCTCCACCAGAACCACCATGCTCGGTTGCAATGCGCGCAGATATGCCCGCACGGCGAAAGCGAAGTCCAGCGGAAAATAAAACACCCGCTCTGCGCCAAACCGCTCGCGGGCCAACCGTTGCCCGGTGCGGGTCGTAGTCGAAATCATGACCGTGCAGCCGGAGCGTGCTTCCAATTCCTCGATCAACCTGCTCGCTGCCAGCACTTCTCCCACTGACACTGCGTGAAGCCAGATGATCCGTTCACCGAGTCGCAGCCTTCGCGGGACAAAGCCCAGCCGCTCGCGCAGGCCCTCGCGATATTTTCCGCTGGTGGCCATGCGAAAAAGCCACCACGGAGCGCCCACGGTCAGCACCAGCAGCAACGCGAGGCTGTAGAAAACGAGCATCCGCTAACAATTCCCTCGATACGCAGGTCTTATCCGAGAATATAGTTGGGAAGGATAATTGGGGGAAATGTTCCTCGTGCAGAGACCACGCCTTCTTGCCGTTCTCGCTCTCGCGCTCTCAGTCGCGTCCACACCGCTGTTTGCCTCCAGCCATAAAATACCCAAGCCCAAGGAGGCCGCGACTTATCCTTGCCACGCCGTGCATCCCAACGAGCACGTTACTATCGCCGCAGAGCCATACGACACGCCCGAGAAGGGCAAACTCTTCCGCGTGGATTACCTCGAGAATGGATTCATGCCCATCTATTTAGTCGTGACTAACAACGGCGACCACCCCATTTCACTCGACCAGGCGCGGATCGACTTCCTCAGCGCCCACGACGACCGCATTCCCGCCGCCGTGCCGCGCGATGTGGAACGCCGCATGACCCACATTCATGGGCCCGGCGCTCGCATTCCCCTGCCCGCGCCACTGCCGCCACTGCGCAAAAAACCGAAATCGCCGGACAAAAAAATAGAGCAGGACTTCAATGATCTTGAATACAGCGACGCCACAGTACTACCGCACAGCACCCGCGCGGGGTTTTTCTTTTACGATGTGCAGGGACTAGGCGACCATCCGCTGAAGGGCGGGCATCTCACCTTGCGCGATTTGCGTGACTCCAGCGGAAATCCACTCGTCGACTTTGATATTCCGTTCGACAAGTGCTTCTAATTCATCCGCTTGCGACTCTTTTTTGTGAACCGCTCATCGAGCGGCTGGCGTCCGGCGAAGCCGCCGTCGAGCGTGTGCCAGAACTCGATCCGGCTCTCGCCCATCTTCCAGCACAGCAGCACCGTCTCGCCGTCTACAAGGCAGGGAAAATCCAGCAACCCCGTGTCGAGGTCCTTCACCTGCACACCGATCGCGTCAATCTCAGCCAGCGAATCCTTCACCGTTTGCAGTTGCGCGTCATAGGCCTTTCGCCGCTTCCGCAGGCTGTCCACATCGAGAAACATTCCGCCCGAAAGAAAGATTTTGTGATTCAGTTCCTGAAGCTCTTCCCCAATTTCCTCGGCCGCGCGCCGGGCCTCGATGGCCCGGTTCAGCAGCGACTCCAGCACCGGAAGCAGCGATTGAGCCTCGTCAAGAGTAAAGTGTTTTGTTTCAAAGTCCATGTCAGCCCTGAATCTCCAACATACGATTGAGCGCCACGCGCGCCCACTGCTTGACCCCGTCCCGAACTTTGATCTGGTTCACAATGCGGCCTTCCACCAGGTTTTCCAGTGCCCAAGCCAGGTGCTGCGGGCTGATGCGGAACATCGTCGTGCAGAGGCAGCCGGTATCGTCCAGTGTAATGATCCGCTTGCCCTTCGGCGCGAATTGCTTCGCCAGCCGGTTCACCAGATGAATTTCCGTCCCGATTGCGAACATGGTTCCTTCGGGCGCTTCGGTGACGTAGCGAATGATCCGCTCGGTCGAGCCCTGCGCGTCGGCCTTGCGGCAAACCTCATGCCGGCATTCGGGATGCACGATAACGCGAATGCCCGGATACTTGGCCCGCACCTTGTCCACATGGCCCGGCAGAAAGCGTCCATGCACGGAGCAGTGGCCCTTCCACAAGATGATCTTCGCCGCTCTGAATTGCTCAGGCGTCAGGCCGCCATTCATCTGGAATGGATCAAACACCACAAGCTTGTCCAGCGGAATTCCCATATTCACCGCTGTATTGCGGCCCAGGTGCTGGTCGGGCAGGAACAGAATCTTTTCCGCTCGCGCGAATGCCCACTCAAAGGCCTTTTGCGCGTTCGACGAGGTGCAGACTAGCCCCCCGCGCTCGCCGCAAAACGCCTTGATGGCGGCTGACGAATTCATATAGGTCAGAGGCAGAATCTCATTGGGGCCGATGCCCGCGTCCAGAATCGTCTCCCAGCAGGCCTCCACCTGGCCAATCTCCGCCATGTCGGCCATGGAGCAACCGGCATTCAGGTCGGGCAGAACCACTTTCTGTTCCTCGCGGCCTAGCAGGTCGGCACTTTCAGCCATGAAGTGGACGCCGCAGAAGACCAGGTACTCGGCCTCGGACTGAGACGCTATTTTCGAGAGTTTGTAGGAGTCGCCGGTGTAGTC
>JAICYR010000251.1 GCA_025934135.1 Acidobacteriaceae bacterium
AAGGTGAGGTTTGGCGACTCCGTATTCAGGATGGAGTAGTCGTTGCCGCGGCGCAACTCGAGTGTGACTTGGCCGGAGATGGCGCTTGCGACCCAGCGCTGCGCTGATTCGCGCAGCATAATGGCCTGGGGATCGAACCAGCGTCCCTGGTAGAGAAGGCGACCCAATTTGCGGCCGTTCTCGCGATATTGCTCGATGGTGTCCTCATTATGAATGCCGGTGATGAGCCGCTCGTATGCGATGAACAGCAGGGCCATGCCCGGAGCCTCATAGATGCCGCGGCTCTTGGCTTCGATGATGCGGTTTTCAATCTGGTCGCTCATGCCGAGACCGTGGCGCCCACCGATGCGATTGGCTTCGAGCAGAAGCTCAACAGGGTCAGGAAATTCCCTGCCATTCAGAGCTACCGGAAAACCTTCTTCAAAGCGGACAGTCACTTCTTCGGGGCGCACATCAACATCGCCACGCCAAAAGGCCGTTCCCATGATGGGCTCAACGATCCGGATATTGCTGGCAAGCTGCTCGAGGTCCTTGGCTTCGTGAGTGGCGCCGAGGATGTTGGAGTCGGTTGAGTAGGCCTTCTCGGCGGACATCTTGTAGGCGAAGCCGGACTTGCGCATGAAGGCCGACATTTCGGCACGGCCGCCGAGTTCCTCGATGAAGTCCGGGTCGAGCCAGGGCTTATAGACCTGCAGGCGGGGATTGACGAGCAGGCCGTAGCGATAGAAGCGCTCGATGTCGTTGCCTTTGAAGGTCGAGCCGTCGCCCCAAATGTCGACGCCGTCTTCCTTCATAACGGTAACGAGCATGGTGCCGGTGACTGCGCGTCCAAGGGGCGTGGTGTTGAAATAGGTGACACCCGCGGTGGAGATGTGGAAGGCGGCTGATTGCAGAGCAGCGATGCCTTCGCGCACCAAAGGCCCGCGGCAATCGATGAGGCGGGCATTCTCCGCCCCGTATTCGAGGGCCTTGCGAGGGATCGCGTCGTAGTCGGTCTCATCCGGCTGCCCAAGATTGGCGGTATAGGCGTATGGCAGGGCACCCTTCTGCTTCATCCAGAGAAGCGCGGCGCTGGTATCGAGGCCCCCGGAAAAAGCGATGCCGACTTTACGGCCAACCGGAAGACGTTCAAGGATTACAGACATTTCGTTCAAGTCCTCAAGATAATTCGGTGTGTGTCGCCGCTCCTCCGAGCAGGAGCAGGAGCAGCGCTTTTTGCGCGTGCATACGGTTTTCGGCCTGGTCAAAGACGACTGACTGCGGGCCGTCGAGGACCGCGTCCGTGACTTCGGCGTTGCGGTGGGCGGGCAGGCAGTGCATAAAGACGGCGTGCGGCGCGGCTTTGGCCATCAATTGTTCATTCACCTGATAGGGCGTGAAAATGGGGGCGCGCTTGGTGACTTCGTGCTCGAAGCCCATGCTGGTGCAGACGTCGGTGTAGACCGCATCGGCCCCGGTGACGGCGACCACGGGATCATTGACGATGTTCAGGCTGCCTCCGGTTTGGGCGGCGATGGCGCGGGCCTGCGCGACCAAGTCGGGCTTGGGTGAGTATTTTTTCGGAGAGCCGATGGTGCAGTGCGCGCCAAGCTGCGCGGCCATGAGCATGAGCGAATGGCAGACGTTGTTGCCGTCGCCAACGTAGGTGAATTTAAGGCCCCGGGCGGTGCCGAAGCGTTCTTCAATGGTCATGAAGTCGGCGAGCGCCTGGCAGGGATGCTCCAGATCGCTGAGGGCGTTGATGACGGGGCAGGCGGCGTACTGCGCCATTTCCGTAATGGTGTCGTGCGCGTAGGTGCGCAGCACGATGACGGAGACCCAGCGCTCGAGGTTGCGCGACATGTCCGCCAGCGATTCGCGTTCGCCGAGCGGCGACTGAGTTTGATCGACAAAGATGGCGTTGCCGCCGAGCGTGTTGATGGCGGTCTCGAAAGTGAGCCGCGTGCGGAGCGAGGCCTTCTCGAAGAACATGACCATCTGCTTAGCGTCCAGTGCCCAGCGGAATTTGCCGGGATCGGCCTTGACCTGATGCGCGAGGCGCAGGAGGGCGGCGATTTCCACGGTGGAGAAATCGGCGATGGAGCAAAGGTCGCGTCCGGCAAGCGAGTCTATAGGCGAAGGCGGCGCGCCGACGGGGGCTTCTGGTGCGTATGCTTTGCTAGCCATGCTGAACGGCTCCAATTGGGGATGAAGCGGAAGTCTGCGGCGTCCGCTCGGTGAGAATTTGATCGAGCGCGTCAATGGCCTGGTCGACGTGCTGTTTGCCGATAATGAATGGCGGCAGGAACCGCAGAACGGTCTCGCTGGTGCGGTTGATGAGGATGCGCCGCACAAGCATGTCCGCGACAACCTGCTTGGCGAGGTCGGCTGAGTCAAGATCAGCCGCCAGCATCAGGCCCTCTCCGCGCACCTCGACGATGGCCGGGTACTTCGAGGCAAGGTCGTTGAGGCGGCTGCGGAAATAGTTTCCGGTTTCGGTTACGTGTTCGAGCAGGTGCTGCTGCTCGATTGTGTCGAGCACGGCGAGCGCGACGGCGCAGGCCAGCGGGCCTCCGCCAAACGTGGTGCCGTGCATGCCAGGATGGATGGCGCGCGCAGCCTCTTCCGTGCAGAGCACGGCCCCGAGGGGAAGTCCGCCGGCGAGTGGCTTAGCGAGTGTCACCACGTCGGGCTGGATATCGTAATGCTGATAGGCGAACCACTTTCCGGTGCGGCCTAGTCCGGACTGAATTTCGTCGCAGAGGAGCAGCGCGCCGGTGGATTGCGTAAGGGCGCGGGCTTCGGCGAAGAACTCCGGCGAGATGGGCCGAATGCCGCCCTCGCCCTGAATGGCTTCGACGATGATGGCGCAGACGTCGGACGAGAATTTCGCCTTGAGATCGGCTACGTCGTTGAAGCGGACGAATTCCACGCCCGGCATGACCGGCGCGAACGGCTCACGATACTTGTCCTTATGCGTGGCGGCGACGGCACCCATGGTGCGTCCGTGGAAGCTGTGCTCGAGCGCGAGAATTTTGGTGCCGAGCGGGCGGCCTTCGGAGCGGAGGAGTCCGGCGTGCGCACGGGCGATCTTCAGCGCGGCCTCAATGGCCTCGGTTCCGCTGTTGCAGAAGAAGGCGCGGTCGAGTCCGCTGGCGGCGGTGAGGCGCAGAGCGAGCGGGGCCTGGTATTCGTGAAAATAGAGATTGGAGATGTGAACGAGCTTGCGGCCCTGCTCCGCGATGGTGTTGACGATCGCGGGGTGCCCGTAGCCGAGCGCGTTGACTCCGATGCCGCTCAAAAGATCGAGGTAGCGGTCGCCGTTTTCATCGATGAGGTGCATGCCCTCGCCGCCGGTGAACAGAACGGGGTTGCGCTCATAGGTGGGGAGCAGAAGCTTCGCTTCCGCCGCCCGGATTTCGTCGAGTTTCAATGTCAGGCTCCTTGAAATTTTATGCGACCAGTACTTCTGTTCCGTAAGCGACGCGCGAGGTGCAGAGGTCGGGCAGAAGCGCGGCCTCGTTCGCGGGCAAAATTCGCACGCGCTTCACGCCCTGAAGCAGGGCTTCGCGGCAGGCGCTGAGCTTGGGCAACAT
>JAICYR010000259.1 GCA_025934135.1 Acidobacteriaceae bacterium
ATCTCACCGCCACCTCGGCGCGCGCCCTCCAGGCAGCGCGCCAGGCCGCGGCGGCCAATGCGCACGTCCCGGAATTTCGCCGCGCGGAAGAAGACATCCTCATCCTCAACGGGCTCGGAACCTACTACGCGAATATCTTTCGCGCAGGGCTGCTCTACAGCATTTATGAAGAAAGCGACGATCCGGAAGCCGCAACCCGGTGCCTGCTCCAATATCAGAAAGCCCGTGATGGATGGGCCACCATGGCGGAGCGCGCCCGCCGTGTCTACGCGGCGGACGTCAGCTACGGCTCCCGGGAATTTCGCAGAGGCAACTGGGCAGATCGACTCGCCGTCATCGACGCCGACTTCGCAGCCCTCAAAACGCATTTCTCCTCCGGTGCTTCCAAGTCAGGAAAATCAAGCAGCACAGCCATCCAGCGCGTGCTGCATCCTGCCCCACGGGCAGCCATCAGCGCCCGTCACACCCCGCCCCAGGCATTTCAGCCAGGCGATACACTGACGCTCCATCTCTCTGCTCCTGCAACAGCAAGCGACGCAGTGCTCTGGTATCGTCACGTCAACCAGGGCGAGCGCTGGCTCTCCCGGCCCATGCAGCGCTCCGCAGGCGGGTTCACCGCGGCCATCCCTGGCGACTACACCTCGTCTCCGTATCCCCTGCAGTACTACTTCGAGTTGCGAACCGCCTCCGCCGCAACCCTCTACCCCGCCTTTAACGCGACCCTCTCAAACCAGCCCTACTTCGCGCTGGAGCGGCGGACGTAGAACCCGCGCTGGCTAGTTCTCTGCCGCGCGGATTAACATGGTTCCATGTCTATGAACCTTCCCGCCGGGGTCACCCTCTCCGCGCCACTCAGCGCCGCTCACGCCGAGATCCTCACCCCCGAAGCCCTCGCCTTCATCGTCGGCCTGCAGCGCGGCTTCAATACGCGCCGCAAGCAGCTCCTGGCCGCCCGCGTCACTCGGCAGGCCGCGCTGGACGCCGGCAGCAAGCCGGATTTCCTGCCCGAGACCAAGCACCTTCGCGAGGGTGACTGGCGGGTCGCTCCCATCCCTGCCGACATCCAGGACCGCCGGGTTGAGATCACCGGCCCCGTAGATCGGAAGATGATCATCAACGCGCTCAACTCCGGCGCAAAGGTCTTCATGGCGGACTTCGAGGACTCCACCACGCCCACCTGGCTCAACCTCCTCGACGGCCAGCTCAACCTCCGCGACGCCGTCCGCCGCACCATCACCTACTCCGATCCCACCTCCGGCAAGAACTACAAGCTGGTGGACTCGCCAGCCGTTCTCTTTGTGCGTGCGCGCGGCTGGCATCTCGAGGAGCGCCACCTCCTCGTCGACGGCGAGCCAATGTCCGGCTCCCTGTTCGACTTTGGCCTCTATTCCTTTCACAACGCCAAAGAGCTGCTCGCGCGCGGCTCAGGCCCCTACTTCTATCTACCGAAGATGGAGTCTCACCTGGAAGCCCGACTCTGGAACGATGTCTTCGTTCAGGCAGAAACTCAGCTCGGCATTCCCGCCCGCTCCATCAAGGGCACTGTGCTCATCGAGACTATTCTCGCGACCTTTGAGATGGACGAGATTCTCTACGAGCTGCGCGACCACTCCGCCGGTCTAAACTGCGGCCGCTGGGACTACATCTTCAGCTTCATCAAGAAATTCGCAGGCGACACCGCCATCGTTCTCCCCGATCGTGGCCAGGTCACCATGACCACACACTTCATGCGCAGCTATTCCAAGCTCTGCATCAAGACCTGCCATCGCCGCGAGGTCCACGCCATGGGCGGCATGTCCGCGCTCATCCCCATCAAGTCCGACGCGGAAGCGAACGAGCGCGCGATCGCCGGCGTTCGCGCCGACAAAGAGCGCGAAGCTTCGGACGGGCACGACGGCACCTGGGTCGCTCATCCCGGCCTCGTTCCGGTCGCCCTCGAGGTCTTCAATCGCATCATGCCGCAGCCCAACCAGATCGCAAAAAAGCTCACGGACTTCCATGTCACTGCCGACGATCTGCTGCAGGTTCCCATTGGAGATATCACCGAAGCCGGCCTCCGGCAGAACGTCGCCGTCGGGCTCGGCTACGTCGAGGCGTGGCTGCGCGGCATCGGATGCGTGCCCCTTTTCAATCTGATGGAAGATGCCGCCACCGCCGAGATCAGCCGCGCGCAGCTCTGGCAGTGGGTCCATCACCGCGCCAAACTGCAGGACGGCCGTCCCGTCACCGTTGAACTGGTCGAGAAGATGATCGATGCCGAGCTCGCGGCCATGCGTCCGAAAGTTGACGATCAGCGCTACCGCGCTTACGAGCGCGCCGCCGCGCTCATGCGCCGGTTGATCGAGTCGCCCAGCTTCCCGGAGTTCCTCACCGTCCCTGCGTACGCTGAAGTGCTCAAGGAAGAAGGCATGGTGGCCTAGTAACTCAGCGGCCAATGGGGTTGGCGCATCTCGCAACCCCTAAGCGCGTCAATTAGATACATCCTGACAAACCACCCCGGAATCTGATAATTCTAGGACTCTCACGAGGTGTCGCATTGGCGCGTCCATATTGGTCCGGTCAGATTCAGATTTCGCTCGTCTCCTTCGGCGTTAAATTATTTGTCGCAACGGAAGCCAAGTCTGAGATCCGCTTTCATCAGATCTCTCGCTCTACAGGCGAGCGGGTCCGCCACCAGAAGGTGCTCGCCTCCGCGGTTGAGCAGGCGCCCGATGAAGCGGCCTCGCCCGTGCAGAAGGATGAGATCGTCAAGGGCTACGAGTACGCCAAGGGCCAGTACGTCATGATCGAGCCCTCCGAGATCGCTAACCTGCGCGTACCCTCCAAACACACCGTGGATGTGGCCCAGTTCGTCTCTCTCGATGAGCTCGCGCCCGAATTTCTCGAGAAGCCCTACTTCGTCGTTCCCGACAACGACACCCAGGCCGAAGCCTTCGCTGTCGTACGCGCCGCCCTCGCGAAGTCCAAAAAGGCCGGACTCGGCAAAATCGCCTTCGGCGGCCGCGAGCACATTCTCGCTATCACCGCCGCGCCCGGCGACGAGCGCGGCATGATGGCGTACACCATGCGCTATCAGGAAGAGCTCCGCCAGCCCGCCGAATACTTCTCCGATATCAAGTCCGTCAAGGTGGACGAGGATTCGCTCGAGCTCGCCGAAACCCTCATCAAGAAGCGCACCGCCCCGTTTGATCCCTCGAAGTTCAAGGACGGCTACGAGGTCGCCCTCAAGGAGCTAGTCGACGCCAAGTTGAAGCATCTGC
>JAICYR010000075.1 GCA_025934135.1 Acidobacteriaceae bacterium
GCCCAGGCCATGAACGACGGACATATCGATCTCCAGACCGCCTGCGCCTACAACCGCATCTATTCCGCCTGCGAGCGCAACCTCCGCCGCTTTGAGACCCTCTACCAAAAGGACGCGGAAGCAGAACTCGCCCCGCTCCCCGACGAAGCCCCCGGGTCTGAAACCTCCCCCACCGATGTCATCCCTCTACCTGCCGATGTCATCCCTCTACCCGCCGATGTCATCCCTCTACCCGCTGATGTCCTCCATCCACCCCCTGATGTCATCCTGAGCGAAGCGACCTTAGGGAGCGAAGTCGAAGGACCTGCTTTTCCTCAACCCAACGATAATCTGGGTGCCTCACGTCTCGAAGCGACGTGGGAACAAGTGCCAAATCAACCCGACGCTGTCCCAACAGAGTCCGCCGTTGGAGAACAGGCTCCAACCTTCGACATCCTGACCATCGACTTCAAAAAATACGATCCCCACTTTAAGGAACTCGAGCGCCTCTACTCCGACTGTCCCGATTACATCGACCGCCTACGAGCCGCCATCCGTCAAATCCACGAAGAGGAAGAACAAGCCTGGCGCGCCGCAGGCTGCCCGCCTCTGACCCCTAACTGCTGACCGGTTTTCTGCCGACCGCTTCTTAGCTGGCCGTTTCACCCCTGACCGCCTTTTAGCCGCTCCAGTATCCTGAATTCGTGACCGACCGCGAACTGCTTCGCCACATCGAGCGTTCCCCGGGCCAGAAGGCCGGCTTCCAGCAGCTTGTGCGCGAGTTCCGGCTCGGCGGAGGCCGCGAACGCCGCCTGCTTCAGGAGCATCTGGCGCGGCTCACCGCCTCGGGACAACTGGTCAAGGCCGACCGCGACCGCTGGGCCATGGCCAAGTCCGCCGCCGCACACGACAACCTCGTCGCCGGCAAACTCGACCTGCACCGCGACGGCTTCGGCTTCGTCCGCCCGAACGAGCGCCAGCGCGCCGGCGCCGAAGACATCTTCATCCCGCCGAACGAGATCAACGGCGCCATGCAAGGCGATCAGGTCCTGGTGGAACTCGCCCCGCCGCGCGGGGACGGACGCAAGCTGGGCCGGGTGGCGCGGGTGCTGACACGCCGCAATCCGACGGTAGTTGGGGTCTTTCACTATTCGCGAAGCGACCGCGCCCAGGGCAACTACGTCATGCCCTTCGACGAGCGCATGTCGCAGCCGGTGCTCATCCCACACGGCGCGGAGGTCCCAGAGACGCAGGCTGTGCCGCATCGCGTGCTTGGCGAAGAAGCCTCGGCGGCAATCCGTAACTATGACCGTGACAATCTGGAGGGCTTGGTCGTCGATGTCGAGATCACCCACTGGCCACAGCAGGACCGCCCCGCGCGAGGACGAGTCATCGAGGTCCTGGGACACGAGGAGGACTTCGGCATTGACGTCGAGATGGTCATCCGCAAGCACCATCTGCCGCGCATCTTTCCCGACAATGTGCTGGACGAGGCGCGCTCTGTCGCCCATCTTGACCAGCATGAAGTGGCCGCCCGGCGCGACTTCCGCCACCTGCCCATTGTGACCATCGACGGCGAAACCGCCCGCGACTTCGACGACGCGGTGCTGGTCGAGCATGACGCCGGGACCGGGAACTGGCGGCTCCAGGTCCACATAGCCGACGTGGCCCACTACGTCCACCCCGGCACGGCGCTTGACTTGGAAGCGCGCCTGCGCGGCAACTCCGTCTACTTCCCCGACCGGGCGATTCCCATGCTGCCGCAGGAGCTTTCGACCGACCTGTGCAGCCTGCGCCCCAACGAAGACCGCCTGGTGTTGTCCTGCCTCATGGACATCGACTCCTCAGGCAATGTGACCGGATACGAGGTCACCGAGGGCGTCATCCGCTCCGCCCGCCGCATGACCTACACGCAGGTCCACCGGATTCTGGACGGCGACCAGGCCACGCGCGCCGAGTTCGCCGATCTGGTCCCGGCCTTCGAGCGCATGAAGCAATTGGCCGAGGTCCTGAACCACAAGCGCGACCGGCGCGGCTCCATCGACTTCGACCTGCCCGAGCCCATCATCGAGTTCGACGAGTTCGGCGCCATGAAGTCCGTCACCCGCTCAGAGCGCAACTGGGCGCATCGCCTCATCGAGGAGTTCATGCTGGCGGCCAACGAGTCCGTCGCCTCATGGATCGAAGCCCTCGGCGTGCCCTCCCTCTACCGCATCCACGAGAAGCCGGAGCCGCGCCGAGTGGTCGAGTTCGAGGAGACGGCGGCGGCCTTCGGCTATTCGCTGGGTATCGGCAACCTGCCCGTCCGCACCTTCCAGACACGTGGCGAGCGCCGCGACCAACGCGGGCAAGGGCGCGGACGGCCTGTGCGACGGCACGAGGTCCCGGAAGACATCCCCATCACGCCGCGCATGTACCAGAAGCTCACGGCGAAGATCGCGGGCAAGCCCGAGGAGCGCATCCTCTCCTACCTCATGCTGCGCTCGCTTCGCCAGGCCCGCTACAGCGAGAAGAACGAGGGCCACTTCGCGCTCGCCGCTCCCTGCTACACGCACTTCACCTCGCCCATCCGCCGCTACCCCGACCTCATCGTCCATCGCATCGGGAAGGCGCTGCTGCACTCGGGCGTGAGCGGCCACGGAACGCTGGTGGCGCACCGCGGTCAGGAATCCGAGGGTGGCCCACTCAAGCCCGCTGTTGGCTTGAGTGGGGAACAAGCCCACGAAGTCGTTGCCGAAGCCGACCTGGCGCTCATCGCCACTGAATCCAGCGAGAACGAGCGCCGCTCCGCCGATGCCGAGCGCGAACTGGTCGAGTGGAAGAAGCTCAAGTTCATGCGCGACCGCGTTGGCGAGGACTTCGGCGCCATGATTCTGAGCGCGACCAAGTACGGGCTGTTCGTGGAGCTGGACGACCTCTTCGTCGAAGGCCTCGTCCCCATCCAGACTCTGGGCGCGTTGGACAACGACTACTACACCTACCGCGAGAACACCCGCCAAATCATTGGTGAGCGCTGGGGACGGAAGTTCGTTATCGGCCAGCGCGTGCGCGTGCTGCTGGACCGTGTGGACGCCGTGCAGAAGCGGCTCCAGTTCTCGATCCTCGACGAAGAAGCTGAAGCCACCGCAACGCCGCAGCGCCCGCCCAAATCCGGCAAGGCCGCGAAGAACGGAAAGAAGAAGTCCCGCGCCAAGCAGGCGAAGAAGAGCATGCAGCAGCAGGGCAGCAAACCGCACCCGTTCCCGAAGAAGGTGAAGCGGGCCAAGCGGCGGAAGTAGGCATGGAATAATCGACCGTATGCTCGTGCTTGCTTCCGCTTCGCCGCGCCGCAGGGAACTGCTGGCGCAGGCCGGATTCACCTTCACCGTCGTGCCTGCTGCCATTCCCGAAGACCCTCGGCCCGGAGAGAATCCCGTCGCCTACGTCACCCGGCTGGCGCGCGAAAAAGCCGAGGCGGTATACGCGCGGCTCAACTCGGAGCGGGACTCCCTCATGGTCCTGGGAGCTGACACTACAGTCGTCGCTCCGAATGGCGAGATTCTGGAGAAACCAGCCGACAACTCCGACGCGGCCCGCATGTTGCGCTTGCTCTCGGGAGCGACGCACCAGGTCATCACCGGGGTCGCCGTCGTTTCATCCAGCGGAGTCGAAACCGCCGCCGAGGTCACGCACGTCACTATGCTCACGCTTTCAGACGAGGAGATCGCGGCCTACATCGCCACAGGCGAGCCGATGGACAAGGCCGGAGCCTACGCCATCCAGGGCCACGCCGCCCGCTGGATCCCGCGCATCCACGGGTGCTACTTCAATGTAGTGGGTCTGCCACTGGCGCTGGTAGCCGGGATGCTGGAAGGGGTTCGATCCCGAAGCGAACTGCTGCCTTGATAATTTGTCTACGGCTGTACTCCCGCGACCAGCGGGAGCGACCACGCGAAACTGTCCGCCGCCCTGCGCGCGCAGCAGTCAGATTCGCATGGGCATGATGATGTAACGGTACTTGTATTCGCTTTCGGGGTCTTCGGGGCGAATTTGGCCGGCGGATTGCGCGTCCTTGAACTCAAGCCGGACTTCTCCGGCGTTGCCGATGGCCTTGAGGAAATCGATCAGGTAGGCCGAGTTGAAGCCCACCATCAGCGGATCGAAGCTGTAGGGGGTTTCGATCGTGTCTTCCGATTCGCCGGACTCGGTGGAAGACGAGGAAATCTTCATCTCATTCTGTTCAAGTCGCACTTTGACGGCGCCGGAGCGTTCGTCGGCGAACTGGGCCACGCGCTGGATGGAACCCATGAGATCCTCGCTGCGAACCAGGACAAACTTGTTGTTGTCTCGCGGCATTACGGCTTCGTAATTCGGAAACTGGCCGGTCAGCTTGCGGCTGGTCAGCACTCGATGCCCAATGCGGAAGAAAAGCGTATGGTCGTCATCCGCAAACTCGACGGATTCCGAGTCTGTGTTTGAAAGTAGCGATTGCAGTTCGCTAAGCGTCTTGCGCGGGATGAGTGTCTTGCGCTCGCCGCTTACGTTCGAGAGCGTCTCCCCGGTCTTTTCAATATGCGCGAGGCGGTGGCCGTCGGTTGCGACCATCGCGATGGATTCAGCCTTGAGAATAAGCAACGCGCCATTTAGCGTGTAGCGCGACTCTTCGTTTGAAATGGAGAAAATGGTCTTCGCAATCAGGTTTCGCAGAGAGGCCGCGGGAATGCTGGTGACGCTTGCGTCGGGGAACTCGGGGACTTGCGGGAAATTTGCCCGCGCCATGCCGACCATCTTCGTGTTTGAGCGTCCGGAGCGAATCTGCACCCAATGGTTCTCCATCGATTTGATGGAGATGTCTCCGTCGGACAGCAGCTTGATGTAGTCGTAAAGCTTGCGCGCCGGGATGGTACATGCGCCTGGCTTCTTGACTTTTGCCTCCGCGGAGGTCCGGATGCTCTGATCTAGATCGGTGGCCGTGATGTTGATGCGCCCGTCTTCAGCTTCGACTAGAAAATTCGACAGGATGGGGATGGTGGTCTTGCGTTCAACCACACTCTGCGTGGCCGTCAATTCGCGCAGTAGGTCCTGCCGGCTGATGCTGATTTCAAGCGCCGAACCGTGCGCGGCGGCTTGCGACGACTTTTCCTGTTCCAGATCCAGACTCGGCATGACTGCCCCCTAAGGTGCGCTTTGGCCCAATGTATCACCCTGTGGCGAATCCTCGCATCAGGAAATGAGGCCGGCGCATTCCGCCTCCATTGTAGTAAGAAAGAGGGGATTGTGGGTTCTGGAAAACGAGGGTAAATCTCGGAAAAATGCGGGCGATTACTGCACCGGGCAGTTGGGCGTGGGCCCGACCCGGTTGGCGTGCGATGGTGGGGGTGAGACGGCTGTTAAGAAACTCTTTTTATAAGTATTTCTCTAGCCGCCGTAGTCGTTCACAGCGGAAAAGTGGAAATTTACGGCAAAATTGCGGCTGGAGTGCGCTCCGGCCATGGCCGCGTTTTAGAAAACGGGGCGCCGGAAATTTCAAAAGCGGGAAGACTAGATCAGTCGCCGGAGAAATGCCCCGGCTTGTCCTTCTTCTTCACACGCGGGTGGAGAAACTGTGTGGAAAGCCCAGCCGCCAGCGTGGAAAGTGCGGTCTGGAGTGCGATTGACATGGCTTGCCGAGGTACTCGCTTTCAACAGCGAAGGCGTTATCCGAAGTTTCCACGTTGAGCGGAGACCTGGTTGTCAGGGGTACACTGGCTGCAATTTCGCCGGAGGTGGCCGCAATGAAGCTGGTGATTTTAGGGGCGACGGGAGCGACGAGCCAGGAGCTCGTGAAGGAGGCGCTGGCCTCCGGGCATGAGGTGACGGCACTAGCGCGGAATCCCGCGAAGCTTGCGGAGCGGGCGGGGCTGCGCGTGATGAAGGGCAACGCGCTGGATGCCGATGCGGTGGCAGGCGCGATTGCCGGGCAGGAAGCGGTCCTCACGGCGCTGGGCTCGCGGTCGCTGAATGACAACGTGCTTCTGCCGCGCTCGATGGCCCATATCCTGGCCGGAATGAATCGGCATGAAGTGCGGAGGCTGATTGTGACGGGAGCGTCGGGAACTATGCCCAAAGCGGAGGAGAGACTCGGACCGATCAAGCGCAGTATCTTCCGGCTGGTGAAAGCGACGCTACTTCGCAAGCCGTTTGAATCTCAAACCGAGATGCAAAAGATGGTGCGGGCGAGCGACACGGAATGGACGATCGTGCAGCCTCCGCGCTTGTTGAACACGGCGGGAACCGGCGGGATTCGGGTAGACGGCGAGGCCTTGCCTGCAAACGGAGTGACGATTCCCCGCGCGGATGTGGCGAAATTTATGCTGGAGCAGCTTACGAGCGCTGATTGGGTCCGGCGCGACGTCTATATCGCGAGCTGAGGTGGATTCAGCCCTCAGCCGTTCAGCGTCTCCTGTAACTTATTCACTGTGCTGTTCAGGCTCTTGTCCGTGCGGCGCTGCTCGTCGATTTTGGCGATGGAGTGCATCACGGTGGTGTGGTGCTTGCCTCCAAACTGGCGTCCGATTTCGGGCAGCGAGGCCTCCGTCATCTGCTTGGCCAGATACATCGCGATCTGGCGCGGCACAACCACGGCGCGGGAATTGTTCTTCTGCTTGAGTTCTGTGACCCTCATGCCAAATTGATCGGCCACCGCGCGCTGAATGGCCTCAATCGTGATTTTGCGTACCTGCGTATCGATGAACTGCTTGAGACACTGCTGCGCCGTTGGCAGTGTGATCTCCACTCCGTTGAGGCTCGACCAGGCGAAGAGCCGCGTGAGCGCGCCCTCAAGCTCGCGCACGTTGGTGCGGACGTTCGAGGCGATGAACAGCGCGACATCCGTGGGGATGAGTACGTGCTCGCTCTCTGCCTTCTTCTGCAGAATTGCGACTTTGGTTTCCAAGTCGGGTGGTTGGATGTCGGCGATCAGGCCCCACTCGAAGCGCGAGCGCAGACGGTCTTCGATTTCGGCCAGCTCCTTTGGTGGGCGGTCCGAGGCGATGACGATCTGCTTCATGTTCTCGTGCAGCGCGTTGAAGGTGTGGAAGAACTCCTCCTGCGTGCGCTCTTTCTGGGAGATGAACTGGATGTCGTCAATGAGCAGCAGATCGACCGAGCGGAACTTGTCGCGGAAACCAGTCATGCGGTCGTTGCGCACGGAGTTGATCATCTCGTTGGTGAATTTCTCCGCCGAGACATAGCTGATGGAAAAGCCCGGTTGGCGGCGCTTCACCTCATGTCCAATGGCGTGCATTAGATGGGTCTTGCCCATTCCGGCGCCGCCATACAGGAACAAGGGATTGTAGGCCTTCGACGGACGTTCTGCGACGGCTTCAGCAGCAGCCCGCGCGAATTGATTTCCGGAGCCGATCACGAAGGCGTCAAAGGTGTAGCGCGGATTAAGCTGCGCCGCAGTGGACCAGTCGAATCGCGATTGTTGCGGATTGCCAGCGGGCTGTACCGGACGGACCGTCAGTCCTCGCGAGCCGTTTGCTGGAGCGCTCGGGGCGTGAGTGGGAACAGGCGCGAAGCCGCCGTCCTCGCGGATCCGGGCCAGTGTCGGGTCTTCCTCGGCTGTAACGAAAGTCACGTCATCGAACTCAAGGTGAAGGTTGTCGATCGCCTCCTGGATCAGATCCGTGTACCGCTCCCCGATGTGCTGAAACTCAGGCGTGGGGATGCGCACGAACAGCATCCGGTCCTTGGCGTGACTGAAGCGCGTGGGCTTGAGCCAGGTGTCAAACGACTGTCGATTAATCTTCTTTTCGAGCGCCCCGAGAATGCGCACCCAGGGGTTGAGCACTGTAGCGGGTGTTGCGGCGAAAGACATGCGACTTCCTTACTGAAGCCCGCGAGGATGACCGATCAGGAGGCCCGCCGGTTACTGACAAATCTCCCAGACGAGAGATTGCGGTAAGAGCTTGCCAGAAAAGGTGCTCTGGAGGAAATGACTCCTGAGCATCGGTTGATCCGCCCGCAGCCTGCGGGGCTTCAGAAAAATCTCAAGTGAACGTTGCCGATACTAGCACAATCGGAGTCCAGTTCTGGAGTGGTTTCTTTGCCAAAAATTTTCTTTCGGAAAAGTTGCACCAAGGACTGTGAAAATGTGGCGTTCGATGCCAGTTGTCGCGTGATCGCGGCCTGTTTCCGAGTATTCCCGAGCCAAGGTTGACGCGCACTGTGCTGCCGCCGGAATGTCTGTGAAAATGAACAGGCGCGAATGATTGAATGGCGATGGATCACGCGAGCTTCCGCCAATCAAGAACTACCTTACCTGAATTCCCAGAGCGCATTGCCTCAAATCCTTGCTCAAATTCATTCCAGGCCAGCCTATGCGTGATTACTTTCTGAATGTCTAGTCCGGACTCCAGCATGACTGTCATCTTGTACCACGTCTCGTACATCTCGCGGCCGTAAATGCCGCGGATGGTGTATTGGTTGAAGATCACCTGCGCCCAGTCGATGCTCATTTCTGAAGGCGAGGGAATGCCGAGCAGCGCCACCCTGGCGCCGTGGCTCAGATTCGCGAGCATGTCTCGGAAAGCATGAGGGTTGCCGGACATTTCGAGTCCCACGTCGAAGCCCTCCTGCATGCCAAGCTGCTCCTGCACCTGCGCCAAAGTTGTCTCGCGTGGATCGATTGCCCGGGTGACTCCGGCGGCGCTGCGCGCAAGCTCCAGCCGGTATGGATTCAGATCGGTGATGACGACATGACGCGCTGCCGCATGTTTGGCCACCGCCGCTGCCATGATGCCGATGGGTCCGGCTCCCGTCACCAGCACATCTTCGCCAAGCACCGGAAACGCCAAAGCCGTATGCACCGCGTTTCCCAGCGGATCAAAAATCGCCGCAACTTCGAGCGGTATGCCTGGCGCGTGGCGCCAGATATTGCCCATGGGCAGAACAATGTACTCGGCAAACGCTCCCGCGCGATTCACGCCCACGCCCTGTGTATGGGCGCAGAGATGACGGCGGCCGGCCAGGCAATTGCGGCAACGGCCGCAGACCACATGGCCTTCTCCGCTCACGCGATCTCCGATCCGAAAATCGGTGACATTTGAGCCGAGCTCAACGATCTCCCCGACGAACTCATGTCCAATGACCAGCGGGACGGGAATTGTCTTCTGCGCCCACGCATCCCATTCGAAAATATGGAGGTCTGTTCCGCAGATGCCGGTTGCGAGAACGCAAATCTTCACATCGTTGATGCCCACCTGCGGTTCCGGCACGTCCTCAATCCAGAGGCCGCGCTCCGCCTTCGCTTTGACTAGAGCTTTCATTCCTCTTCTATCCTTACACGTCCGGGGCGGATCGCCTCCGCAGCGATGCCGTGACGGCCCGGCTCAGGTTCCGCGTTTATCCATGTTATCGGTGTCGAAGTTCTTTTGAATCCTGAGGGCCGTCAGACAGTTGTTCTGAATTTGGCCATAGAGGTCGGCGAGCAAGGCACTGATTTTTGCTGCCTTGGCGCCAATACGATATACTCGATCTTGGCCTGGAAGTGGCGTGTGTCTGCCGGGCAATCACTATAGAAATCAAGATTAAAGAGTTCAGGAGCGCAGTTCCATGCCAAAGCGCACATTTCAACCTAATCGCCGCCACCGTTCCAAGGTGCATGGCTTTCGCACCCGCATGAAGACCAAGAGCGGCGCGGCCGTTCTTTCGCGCCGTCGCGCCAAGGGGCGCAAGCGCGTCTCAGTGAGCGCGGGATATCGCGACTAGTTTTTCCATTTCCGGGGCGCATCTCGTGCCTTCGATTCTTACCTCCGAAGCGAGTTCAGCCACATGACCACTGGCGGTTACGGAATGTATGCCGCCGGTGGATTCGCCGTGCTGAACGGAAGGCGAGCCGCCCGCGGGAGGATTTTCATGGCCGAACGCGCTCTTAATCAGCAACTCGATTGGCCCTGCGCGCGGCTGCGAAAACATGGCGATTACCAGCGCGTCTACAAGTCTGGCCGCAAGCAATCGTCGGCTTCCATGAGCTATTTCTTCCGGCTGCGCGCACAGGATGAGTTGGTGCCGCATTACGCTGGATCTCGGGTAGGGCTGACCGCCGGGCGTGTGCTGGGCAAGGCGGTGGAACGCAATCGCATCAAGCGCCGCATGAGAGAGGCCGCGCGGGTCAATCTGGGGCTGCTGCCGCCTTTTGCGGACGTGGTGTTGCACCCGCGGCGGGTCGTATCCGAAATGGATTTCGGGAAGCTGGAACGTGAGGTGGCGAAGATTTTCTCCACCATCTCCGTGCAGGCAAAGGCGGCGCAATTGCGGGAAGCGGGAGCACGGGCATGAAGAGTCGGGAGCGAGTCATTGCCTTGCTGCACGGCGCATACAAGTACGCCGTGTCTCCCGCGCTGCACACTGCGGCCGGAACCACTGGAGCGTGCCGGTTTCAGCCGACGTGCTCGGAGTACGCGGCCATCGCGGTGAGCGAGTATGGCCTACTTCGCGGCGGATGGATGGCCCTTTGGCGGCTCCTGCGCTGCCATCCATTTTGCAAGGGCGGCTTCGACCCGGTGAAGCCGAATCCGCGTGCTCATAGTCATGAGCCGCACGCGGTTGGCCCGCGCCCGTTACCATAGAGTCAGACGAATTCTCAAAAGATCGAATCGAACAGGAAACACATTTTTGGCAGAGATACGAAATCCCAACCAGCAGGGCGGCGGCGGAGGAGGTCAGGATTCAAAAACGATCCTGATGTTTACCGCGCTTTTCATCGTGATTCTTTTTGGAATGCAGTACTTCCGGGAGAAGAAGGCGCCGCAGCCCACGCCCGCGCAGCATCAGCAGTCGGAGACGGCGAAGAACGCGCAGCAGCCGACTGCGCCCGCTCCATCGACAAAGGCGGAGTCTCCCACATCGCAAAAAGCGGTCGCAACGCAGCCCAAGCCTGTGCCGCAAGCAAGCGATGTTGTTGCCAAGACCCAGAGCACCACGGTCGTCGAAAACGAGCTGTACCGCATCACGCTCAGCAATCGCGGAGCGCAGGTCACATCGTGGGTTCTGAAAAAGTACGCGGACGATCACGGCAAGCCGCTCGATTTGGTGAACCAGAAGGCGGCGGCGAAGTATGGTTATCCGCTCTCTCTCTACACCTATGACGAGGGCATGCGCGGTAAGCTGTCCAGCGCGCTCTATGTGCCTTCGGCAACTGGAGACCTGAACGCGCCCGCAAGCCTGAGCTTCGAGTACTCCGAAGGCGGGCTGACGGTCCACAAGACTTTCAGCTTCGACTCCACTTATGTGATCCGCGCCAAGGTCACGGTGACGCAAAACGGCGCGCCCGTGAAGGCGCTGCTGTCCTGGCCGGCGGGATTTGGAGACCAGGTCGCGCTGCCCGACTATGCGACCAGTAACAGCGCTATCCATACTTCACAGAGCGGTAAAGACGACGAGACCTCGTACAAGAAAATCTCGAGCGGAAACACGCTGCACGGCCCCTTTGACTGGGCCGGCGTAAGCGATCTTTACTTCGCCGCGATTTTCCTTCCCGACAAGCCGGAAGATGCGTCGCTCGTGACGTTGCACAACACGATTGACATTCCGAAGAACTTGCAGCATCCCGACCCGGCGCAAGTGGACCATGCTTCCGTGCTGGGAGCGGCCATCGGTACCAGCAATTCCGGGCCGTTGAGCGTGCGCATGTTCGTTGGCCCCAAGGATCTCGATGTGCTCCGGTCGATCCACGCGGTCAGCGGGCCGAGTCTTGAGCATGTGGTGAACTTCGGATGGTTCTCGGTGATTGCCAAGCCGTTGTTCCTGGCCATGCGGTTCCTGTACGAGCATGTGGTAGCCAACTGGGGCTGGTCCATTCTGCTGCTCACTTTGGTCATCAATCTGGCCATGCTGCCGACGCGGTTCCAGATGATGAAGTCGTCGGTCAAGATGCAGCGCATCCAGCCGAAGATGGACGCCATCAAGGCCAAGTACGCCAAGTACAAGGCCACGGACCCGCGCAAGCGCGACCAGCAGAAGGAAATGTTCGATCTGCAGAAGTCCGAAGGCGTGAATATGTTCGGCGGCTGTCTGCCCATGCTTATCTCGTACCCACTGCTCTACGCCTTCTACGAGGTGCTGGAGAACGTGATCGAGCTGCGCCATGCCCACTGGCTCTGGCTGAGCGATTTGTCGGCGCCGGACCCACTCTACCTGCTGCCCGTTTTCGTGATCGTGTCCATGTTCCTGATGCAGTACATGACTCCTTCGCCAGGCATGGATCCGAAGCAGCAGAAGATCATGGCGTTCGCGATGCCGGCTGTTTTCGGATTCATGATGCTGCACTACGGCGCGGGTCTCTCGCTCTACTGGGCGGGCAGCAACTTCATCAGTGTCGGACAGCAGTATGTCATCAACCGCACCAAGATGGGACGCGAACTGCGCGAGCTTGCCATAAAGCGGGCGGCAAGAAAGAAAGCGAAGGGCAGTGTGGTCCAGGCCCGCAGGTAAGTCCGATGAAAGCAGAGGGAGCGCCTGGATTTTTTCCGGGCGCTTTTGCTTTGTCCGGTTAAGGTTCGAGTGAGATACTAAATCCGATGCCTATCGAGGACTACTCTGCGGTCGCCCAGAAGATCGCTGCGCTTCTAAAAACCATCACCACCACTGGCGGCCTTCGCCTGAAATACCGGATCACTGCCGGAGAAGGCGCCGCCGATCCTGACAAGCTGGAAGCCCGCGAAATTTACGTGGAACTCGCCGGGCCTGATGCGCCGCTGCTCACGCAGCGCGGCGGAGAGTTGCTGCATGCGCTTGAACACGTCGCGTCCAAAATCATCCGGCTCGACCCTGAGGAGCACGACAAGGTTTCCTTTGACGCTAACAATTTCAAGGCCATGCGCGCGCGCGAGCTGAAACTGCAGGCGGAGACGGCGGCCGAGAAGGTCCGCCATACAGGCCAGCCCTACAGCTTTGCGCCCATGAGCTCGCGGGAGCGTCGCATGTTGCACCTGGCGTTTCGCGCCTACGATGACATCGAAACCTCTTCGACCGGAGAGGGGCCCCGCCGCTTCGTCGTCGCCCACCCGAAAGGCTACGATACGACAAAATTGGCAGCGCTCGGGAACCAATCTTACGCGGGAGCGCGCGGCGGCGGCGGCGGCAGGCGTCGCTGAACTCTAGCGTGCCGCGGGCCATTGATCGTGCAGCCTAATCCTCAATTCGCTGAACAGGAAGCTCCCACCAACGAAACCATTGTGGCCATCTCTACGCCGCCGGGACGCGGCGGCATCGGAATCGTACGCTTCTCCGGCCCGCTTGCGGTCACAATCGCCAATTCGATGCTGGTACTGCGGAACCCCCTGGCACACGCGCAGGCACGCTTCGCGGAAATCCACGATCCTGAAACACAGACGAAACTCGACGAGGCCATCGCGACCTATTTCGCCGCGCCAAATTCCTATACCGGCGAAGACTTGCTGGAAATTGCGGCGCATGGTTCGCCAGTCGTGCTTGAATTGCTGGTTCGACAGGCATTGCGGCAGGGAGCGCGGCTGGCCCGCCCCGGCGAATTCACCGAGCGCGCATTTCTTGCTGGACGCATAGACCTGACACAGGCCGAGGCCGTGCGTGATCTCATCGAATCGCAAACGCTGTACCAGGCACGCGTGGCCGCGGGACAAATGGGCGGGGCCCTTTCACGGCGCATTCGGCCCGCGAAACAGGAACTGGTCAACTTGATTGCCGTACTCGAAGCCGGGATCGACTTCGCCGAGGACGATGTGGACGTAACGCCCGACGCGGAGATCACCGCACGGATTCAAGGCGTTAGTGCCGCGCTCGAAGAGTTGGAGCGGACTTTCGCGCGGGGACGCATTGTTCATTCCGGGCTCTCGCTGGCCATTGTCGGCAGGCCAAACGTGGGCAAGTCATCGCTTTTTAACCGGCTGGTCGAGCGTGAACGCGCCATCGTAACGGC
Organism: Acidobacteriaceae bacterium; assembly: GCA_025934135.1. Taxonomy (GTDB): domain Bacteria; phylum Acidobacteriota; class Terriglobia; order Terriglobales; family Acidobacteriaceae; genus Silvibacterium. The sequence continues at coordinate 13,901 of JAICYR010000075.1, forward strand.
CATGCCAGGAACTACGCGCGACCTGGTGACGGAAACTGTTTCGCTCGGCGGCATCCCGCTGCAACTGATCGACACTGCGGGGCTTCGCGAAGCCGTGAATGAAGCCGAGTCCATTGGAATCCAGAAGTCTCGCGAGGCATTGGCCGACGCGGACGTGGGGCTGGTGGTGCTGGAAGCGGGTGTTCCGGTACGAGAGGATGAGTCCGCGCTGATTGCATCGCTGGAAGGCCGCCGCGCGCTCGTTGCCCTCAACAAAAGCGACCTGGGCTTCGCCACCGATCCGCTGCCCGATCTCATACTCCCGGTCGTGAACACGTCGGCAATTACGGGCCAAGGCATCGGAGAGTTGCGCGAGGAGTTGCTGAAGATGATCAGCAATCCGGCGGGCGAATCCGAGAGCGGGATGCTGACCAGCGTGCGGCATCACGAATCGGTGACGGAGGCGTTGACGGCTCTTGTGAAAGCTGTGCAGGCCGTCGCCCAGAAGACCCCGCATGAAATGCTGCTGTTGGACCTCTACGCCGCCCTGCGCCAACTGGATAGCCTGACCGGAGAAACAACAGCGGACGACATCCTGAACCGCATCTTTTCCACGTTCTGCATCGGCAAGTGAGACTATGGCTGGTAATGCACGGGCGGCAGTTTGGCCTCCGGAAGATGCACGCCTAGAATTTCGGCCACGGTTGGCGCGATCTGGCGCATGTCAATTTCTCCCAGATTCCTGCCCTTGGCAATGCCCTTGCCTTCCATAAAGAAAGAAGCATGAAGCTCGGGGTGCTCGGGAAGATCGCCGTGCGTGCCCGCGCGCGTGACCGGGACAACGATCGGCCCTGTCAAAGCGCCGCCGCCACTATAGCCCAGCTTCCATGCGACTACGAAAGCCATCCGAGGGTCGGCGAAGCCTCCGAGTTTCAGTACCTCGTCACGCGACAGGATTCGCTCGATTCCGTATTCAGAATTGCTGGCGGCTTTCTCCAGCAGCGATTTGACTTTGGCCCGGGCCGCCGCGTCCGAAGGATCATGCAGCAGGACGGCCGTTGTCCCTCCGGTGGGCCAAAGCTGCGCCTTCCATGATGAAATTTCAACATGATGCTGCGCGGTTGCTCCGGGGCCAAGGTTAATTAGGCCGGCCTGAGCAAAGAGCACGCCCAGGTTCACCCTTGTATGCAGGGGCGAGAAGCCATGGTCCGAAACAATTACGACTATGCTGTCGGGATCAATCGCCCGCTCCGCCTTTATGAGCTGGGCCACTTCGCTGTCAATCGCTTCAAGAACGCGGTCGCTCCTTTCGCTGAAGGGGCCGGTCATGTGTTCTGTGTGGTCGAGCAAGGCCAGATGCACCAGCATGAAATCCGGCTTATAGCGCTGCATTACATAGAGTCCCCAGTAAAACCTCTTCTCATATCTTGGAGGCATAACTCTTGGAAGAGCGGCATCAGCCAGCTTGCGCAGCCCAGAGGGATGATCGTAGGACTGGTGCAGGAAGTCAGGTTCATCGTCGGCGCTCGTCCTCTCGTATGGCGGAACAGCCGGAAGCGAGTAATCGAGTCCTTTGGCCCCAACGGTGACGGGCCAGCCTACATTCGCGGTGCTAAGTCCCGCGGCGGAAGCTGCTTCCCAAAGGGTCTGCATTTTAATGTCATTGGCATACCAGTAAGAATCATTCTTGTGGTTTTGAGTAGACTCGAACTTAGCATTGGCATAAATACCATGCACGGATGGCCAAACGCCGGTCACGAGCGTTGTATGGCTGGGATAAGTAAGAGTGGGAACAACACCCGTAACCCCCTCCGCATAAGTACCATCTTTCAAGAAAGCACGCAGGGTTGGAACATGAAGATGATGGGCGTCCGCAGCGGTTACATAGTCGGGCCGCATTCCGTCAATGGAAATCATCAGGACATGCGGGCGCTGTGCCGCCAGCAGAGGCATGGCTGCAAACGCCATGCAGAAGAACGCTACAACCAGCCAACGGAGCCTGGATTGATGCTGTGTCAGAAAACTCATTAGCTTGACCCTTGTTTAGTGGCTTTTGGCGACCCACTTATGCCAGAGTTCCGGGTCTTTAAGCATCTTGATATAGACGCCGCCGACAACGGAGCGCGCCTGGAAGTGGACCTGGTGCGCAGAGATTGTGTCATACCAGTCGGTCATGGGCACTCGGTCGGGAGTTTCGTTCAAGAATTTGAAAACCGGATGCACCAGTGTCTGAAAGTCACTCTGATTTGTGGTGAGAGTGGCCGTCCATAACTCCCAGTCAAGCTTGGTGTAAGTGGCGCGATTATCAAGCGGAAGTCCATAGGGATTCACGTGTTTTTTATAGAACGCCACTTCTTCCTTGCTCACGCTTGCA
>JAICYR010000043.1 GCA_025934135.1 Acidobacteriaceae bacterium
AGCAGATTGCCGCCTAGCTGCCGGCTGCCCGATTGTGCGTGTTCTGATCGTGCGGGTTGTGAGTAGTGCCACCCGCTTCCGCGTACTGGGTCATGGTCTCGCGCAGGTACTTGTGTGGATTTACCGGTGTATCGCGTACCCGGACCTCATAGTGAAGGTGGGGGCCAGTGCTGCGCCCGCTGCTGCCCACATAACCAATCACCTGCCCGCGCCGGACCTGCTCGCCCACCGTGACGGAAAAACCGGAGAGGTGCCCGTAGAGGGTCTCGATTCCATCGCCATGGTCGAGAATGATCTCGCGTCCGTAGCCGTTGCCGAAGGAGGCTTTCAGCACAACGCCGTCAGCGGGCGCGCGGACCGCCGCGCCGAAGGTGGTGGCAATGTCAATGCCTGAGTGGAAAGCGCCTTCTCCATTAAAGGGGTCGAGCCGCTCGCCGAAGGAACTGGTGATGCGCCCCATCACGGGCCAGAGGGTGGGGGCGTTCAGCAGGGCCTTCCAATCGCGGTTCACAGCGGGGTTAATGCCGATGGCAAAGGCCTGGGCCAACTGGCCGGAAAGCGCTGTGGTCCGCAACGACGAAAGCTGGTCGAAGGACTCGTTGTAGGCCGCGTCCGAAAAAGTCGAATCCGTATCGGTTGCGAGCGAAGGGACGGTGGCGGATTTTGGTGTCCGGCTCTGCCTGAGGCCGTAAAGCGCGCTTACTTCGCTGGCCAGCGAGCCAAGCGAAGCGGCCTGGACCTCTTTTTGCTGGGCCACGGCCTGGAGCTGTTTGTAGTCCTGGCGAAGCGCCTCGTGCTGCGTGCGAATTTGATTGAAGCTGGCTGTTTTCAGCAGCATGCGGCTGTAGGAACCAGCCATGCCCGCAATGGTGAAGGCCCCCACGACTGCGGCCGCCACAAAGATATAGGCGTAATGGAGGGGTACCGGAACCTTGCGCAGGCGTCCATCTTCTTCCCGCGCCACAAAAATGATGTAAAAGCGTTTTCGCACGATACTTTCACCTGACGTCCCGGGAAAACCGCGCGTGATCCCGTAATTTCCACGAAGAGCCGGTCCCCTCGAACCGGAGAGTGGGGATTCCTTAATTCGACGCTACCAGCCGGAAAGAAGTCGGTCAACAAGAATTTCATTGGGTTCCGCAAATGGCAATTCGAAATTCTCATTTGGAAATGGGAATCAGGTCTGGGCGAAGCTCGGTGCGGACCACCGCCCGGCAACGGTAAAACTGAGCGTCCCCTGTTTTTTCTCTCCCGCTGTATAATCTGTGGATAAGCCCGCATTGGGCCAGGTTGGAGGTGTATCTCTTTGGCAGAGGTTCGCGTGCAGGAAGGCGAGCCGCTTGAAAACGCGCTGCGCCGGTTTAAGCGCAAGGTGCAGACGGAAGATATTATCAAGGAAGTCAAGCGTCACTCCTTTTACCTGAAACCAGGCGAGAAGCGCCGCGTCAAAGAAGCATTGGCGCGCAAGCGGAATCGCAAGAAGGCTCGGAAAGAGCAGGATTAAACGCGCATCTCCGCTGGGAAGCGGGGAGCCATGGATTTGCTTCCGCGGTATTTCAGCCGCGGAAGCGAGAATCATCGCCGGAAGCTGATTTCCCTAATCGCTTCCGGCCAGTTGCAATCGCGGAAATGCGAAACAGCATTTCGGCGACGGATTCTCAGAAATCTCCGGCACAAATCAGAGCCGGAGTTGAGCCGCTTAGATGTCGGCCCAGGGCCCAGAACTTAGATCTTAGAGGCTGTATTGCCCCGGCAGTTTTTCGGGGCCATTCCCCACGCAAGTTGCGATGGGCAAGGGACGCGCATCATGGATTTCATCGACAAGACGTTGAAATGCGTCGATTGCGGGAATGAATTTGTATTCACCGCGGGCGAGCAGTTATTTTTTCACGACAAACAATTTAAGAACGAGCCCAAGCGGTGCAAGGGGTGCAAGTCAAAGCGTGCTTCCGGGCGGACGGTCCGTCCTGAAACGCGCACCACCTGCTCGGAATGCGGCGCTGAGACGACCGTGCCGTTCAAGCCATCGCAGGGAAGACCGGTACTCTGCCGTTCCTGTTTCCAGAAGAAGCAGAACACTCCCCAGCCCGCGCACGCGTGAGGCTGAATCAGCGCGCCTGGGCCAGCTTGGCTGCGGACTTCGCTCCTGCCTTTTGGGCCGGAACGGGTTGAGCCGACTTTCGCGGCGCGGCTTTCAGGGTCCGTTTCGTGGAGGTCCTGGACGGGCCGTTCTTTAGGACGGTCGCCGGACGGGTCAGTACCGCCTCCGCCTGCTTGCGCTTTGCGTCTTCGTGCGTGACCAGCAGGGCTTCGAGTTGGCATAGAAGGTCGCTGGTGTTCATTGGCTTAACCAGCAGCTTGTCGGCGCCGTCGTCGCCTTCCGATCCCGGCATGGGATACGCGGTCAGCATCGCGACCGCTGGCCTGCAAGGTGACTTCTTCGCCGCAGCCACTACCTCCAGCCCGGCCCTGTCGCTCTCCATGCGCATGTCTGTAATGACCATGTGATATTCATGCGCGCGGATTTTCATTTTCGCTTCCCGTGCTGAAGCCGCCGTCTCCACATCAAAGCCGCTGATCTCCAGCACCGCTTTAAGCGTGAGCAGGATAGCCAGCTCATCATCGACAAGTAGAATTCGCCTTTTCATAATTCGGTTCGCCTTTTCTAATTGCAATACGCAGTGGAAAAACGAGCAAGGTTCCGGTCGCAAAACCGGCGAACAGATAATGTATCTTGCTATGGGTCTTTCCGGCAACAGGTCAACAGTGGTTTGTAGTTGCGTTGATAAACTCAAGCGTGTGGAAGCATATCACGTTGAGAACTTCGGATGCCGCGCCAGCCGTTCTGATGGGGAGGCAATTGCCGCCGGATTGCGCGGCAAGGGTCTAACGGAGGCTACAACTCTCGATTCAGCTCACCTGATCATTGTAAACACGTGCAGCGTGACTGCGGAAGCTGATCGCACCGCGCGAGCGTTCATTCGCCGCGCCCGCCGCCTCAATCCTGGTGCAAAAATCGTTGTTACCGGCTGCTACGCCCAGCGTGTCCCCCAGGAAGTGGCGGCATTGGAAGGCGTGGACGCCGTGATCGGGAACAGCCATAAAGGGCTGGCCGCCGACGGGATTGTCTCGCTCGGGTCGGGAATTTCTGACGCCCCACACGGTCCGGACATTGTTCCGGTTTCGTCGCTCACCCGCCGGGGCATTCCAATCTATGTGGACGAAGCCTTTGCCCATAGCGAGCTTTCCACCCTGCCTTTTGCCGCCGACGCGCACCAGACGCGGCCCAACCTCAAGATCCAGGACGGCTGCGGGAACCGCTGTTCTTTCTGCATTATCCCGACGACGCGCGGCCCGAGCCGCTCGGTTCCGCTGGAAACCTGCATCGAAGATGCTCGCCGATTTGCCGATGGCGGTGGCCAGGAGCTCGTCCTTTCAGGAATCAACCTGGGGCGCTGGGGGCGCGACCTCAGCCCGACGCAGAGTTTTGCCGTTCTGGTCGCCGCAATCCTGTCCAGAACCGAGCTGCCGCGCCTTCGCATCAGTTCGGTCGAGCCGATGGACTGGACTCCCGCCCTGCTGGCCCTCTTTCGGGAGCACGCGACTGGCCGTCATCCGCGGCTCGCGCCTCACGCGCACCTGCCCTTGCAATCCGGCTCGGACACGATTCTGCGAAGGATGCACCGCCGCTACCGGCCATGGCATTATGCCGAGCGGACTGCAGCCATCCGCGCCGCCCTGCCCGATGCCGCCATCGGGGCCGACGTGATGGTGGGTTTCCCCGGCGAAACGGACGGTCTTTTTAAAGAGAGCTACAAGTTCATCGCCGCGCAGCCGTTCACCTATCTGCACTTGTTCCCGTTTTCCGCCCGCCCCGGCACGCCGGGCTGGGAGCTGCACCGGGAGCATCCGGTTCCGGCTGAGGCCGTCGCCGAACGCATGGCCGCTTTGCGGGCGTTGGCTGAGGGAAAAGCGTCCGCATTCCGAGGCCGGTTTGAGGGCCGAGATCTCTCCGCCGTCACGCTTGAAGGTGGCACCGCCGTGCGGACCCCGGCCCTCTCGGCCAACTTTCTGAAAGTGGAGATCGCCGGGGCCATTCCCGCCAATCGAATGGTTGAGGCGAGCATCTCTTCTGGGTCAGGCGCAGCGGTCCTTTCCGGGCGTCTCGCCAACGAATCCCTGTCCGCCGCTTTTGCATCGAAAAGTTAAGAAGCACGGTATACTGAGTAGCTACGGACGGCCCTGCCGCCGAATTTTGGAGGAAACCCATCGATAAGCGTTCAGCCAAACAATTCATCCGCATTAACGAAAGAATTCGCGCGCGGGAAGTGCGCGTTATCGACGATGCTGGCGAGCAGCTCGGCATCATGCCACCCTTTGAAGCCCTGAAAATCGCCCGCGAACGCGGCCTCGACCTGGTTGAGGTTTCTCCCACCGCCGTGCCGCCCGTCTGCCGCATCCAGGACTACGGCAAGTTTCTCTACGAGAAGGACAAGAGCGAGCGGGCCGCGCGCAAGAAGCAAAAGATCATCATTCTCAAAGAAGTTAAGTTCTCAGTCACGGTGGATGAGCACGACTACCAGACCAAAAAGAACCAGGCGGTGCGCTTCCTCGGAGAGGGCGATAAGGTGAAGGCGTCGTTGCGCTTCAGGGGACGCCAGATGGCCCATCGCGACCTCGGTTATAACATCATCAATCGCCTGATCCAGGACATAGGCGAGGCCGGCACCGTGGAGTTTATGCCGCGCATGGAAGGCACCACGCTGCACGCGATTCTGGCGCCGACGAAGAAGGAAACCGCGAAGAAACCGGCCGCTCCCAAGCCTCCGGCACCGGCTGCTGCCGCCCCGCAGGCCGCGCCCGTAGCTCACTAGAATGAAACAAGGGGAGAGAGTCTGACCTTTCTCCTCTACTCGTTCCTCCAAACCGGCTTCCGCTTCTCCAGAAATGCGCGCGTGCCTTCGGCCTTGTCCTCCGTGCCGCAGCAGATTCCAAACAGAGCTGCTTCATGCGCAAGGGCCTCGTTCAGGGGCAGTTCATGTCCTTCGCGTACCGCCGCCAGGCACTGCCGCACCGCGATCGAGGCCATCGATGCAATCACAGAGGCCAACCCGCGAGCGCGGTCCATCAGTTCTGCGGCCGGAACCACCTCGTCCACCAGCCCGATCCGCAGCGCCTCTGTCGCCGAAATCATCTCGCCGGTCAGCAACAGCTTGAGCGCCGCGCCCTTGCCGACCAGACGCGGCAATCGCTGGCTTCCGCCGTAGCCGGGAATCAGCCCCAGCTTTACTTCCGGCTGGCCCAGCTTTGCCGTTTCGTTGGCAATGCGAATGGAGGCGGCCAGTGCCAGCTCGCATCCGCCGCCGAGAGCAAATCCATTGATGGCAGCGATCACCGGCTTGCCCAGCGTCTCCAGCTTGCCGAATATCTTTTGCCCACGAAGGGCGAGCGCCTGACCCTCCACGCCGGACAGCCCGGCCAACTCCTGGATGTCCGCGCCCGCGGCAAACGCCTTTTCACCCGCGCCAGTCAAGATCACCGCGCGGACGGTATCGTCTATCGCGAGAGCATCAAGCGCCAAGTCCAGTTCTCCCAGCAGCGCCGAGTTCAGGGCATTCAGGACCTTGGGGCGGCTCAGGGTAACGACCGCGATTCCATCCGAAACGTCTATCAGAATATGCTCGTAATTCATGACCGATGAGTGTAGCAGATGCCGGCCGCGCGCTACCCTCTTTACCCTTTCGTCTTTCCGCTTTACGCTATTCTGGAAGTGCCCACATCATGAACCGGTCCCGCCTCCTCCTTGCCATGTTTGCGCTTGCCGCGCTCGCCTGCGGCTGCTCGCGCAAGAACAACAATCCCAACTCGCCGCAACAGGTGAAAGCCGCCCAGCGCGCGGAAGCCTCGGACCGTATCCTGCTGGAGCAGATTCCTCCTCCGTCCAAGACCCGCTATCTGGCCATCCACACCAAAGATAGCTGGGACAACCCTTTCCTCGTGGTTTCCAGCAAGACGGTTTCGCTGCGGGTGATGAACCCAGCGCCGCCGAGCAGCAGCCTTCTTCCCGCCGGAAGCATGATGCAGCCGAAGAGCGCGCGCAAGAACCTTCTGGAATTGCGGCTGTCCAATCTGGCCGAGGCCCTGGCCTCGATTCCGCAGGAAAGCTGGCCCTACGGACGGGTAGTCGCCGTGCAGGAAGACCCCGCCGAAGTGAGCGCCGACCGCGTGCAGGTGCGGCGCAACATCGAAGCCACCATGCAGCTCCTCAACAATCTTGGAATTGTGGCGTACGAGTGGCCTTCGGGCCGTAATTGATAGGCACGGGCTTCAGTGTTTGGCGCGAGCATCCTCGTCATGGATACGGCTGGCCTCGAAGCTGATGATCTTCCACTTGCCGTAGCGCTTGTTGTAGACGCGGGTGTAGCGGTAATTTCCACTGATGTCGCTTTGCCCGTTCGCGCCGGTCAACTCGGCGCGCGAGGTCACTACGGCGGTGTTGCCGTAAATCCGGACTTTGATGTCGCTCAGGTCGAGGCTCTTAATGTGGAGGGTCCCGGCCCGGCTTTGCGCGAGTTCCTCGGCTTTGGTTTCCACAGTCCCGTTGGCGCTGATGCCGAGATAGTCATCCGCCAGCAGACGATCCATTACCCCCACGTTGCGGTGGATGACCGCGTCGCGCCATTGCATCTCCAGCGTTTCGATGTGCTTTTGGAGATCATGGGAACTGCGACGGGGCAGCCAGGCCCACGCCGGATTCGCAAACAGCAGCAGAAAACCAAACGCCAGCATAGCGGAAGTCGTTCGGTTCCATGAAGTTCGCGATACAGAGAGACAACAACGCATGTGCGTACCGGATATTAGCCCGTGCTCCCGCAAGCAGTCAAAGGGAAACGCCGGAGCCGGGATTTGAACGAGCGAAGTACGCATTTTTGCGATCAGGTGACGGACGTCTCCGCTACCAGATTACTTGGATGCTCTTGTAGAGACGGAATTTGGGATCCGGGGTCACTACGGGGATATTCTCAGCCATGGCCTGCGCGATAAGTTGCCGATCAAAGGGATCAGAATGGTGCAGGGGCAGATGAAACAGGTGGAAGGCGTGGTTAGTCTTCAACGTGAGCATGCGGAGATCGAAACCCGCAATTGCCGCCAGAACATCTTCTTTGGAGAGATCGAGCTTTCCAATCGCGCATTTGATTGCGATCTCACAAATTGAAATCGCGCTTAATTCGCGAATGGCCTCGGGGTGTTCCAAAGCCCCCATCGCCTTTTTCGAAAGCAGCTCAGGAGCCTTAACCGCACGAATAAATGTCACCGTGTCGAGAAGCAGGCGCATCAGGAAGATTCATCCAGAAGCTTTTTCACCTCTTCGTCAGACATAGGCTTCCACCAGTCCGGATCATGAATCACGATACGATCTCTCAGCATCCCAAACGGCAGCTTTTTTTTCGCTGGCTTTGTGGCCCGCACCAGGTCGACTACCGGCTCGCCACGACGGCAGATGGTAATCTGCTCACCATCTTCAACCGCTTTCAGAAGCTCAGTGAGACGATTTTTCGCTTCCGCTACGCTGACCTGCATAGTCCCAAGATAGCCATTTCAAATGGCCATGTCAACTCACGCTAACGCGTTCAGATTCTCCGATTGCCGCTCCAGCATGCGCTGGTAAAGGCAGGCCACAACATACTTCTGAAAATGCTCAGTGGCGGCGTGTGCATCGCGCGCCGCCTGGTCGCGGTACTGCTCGTACATTAAGACGGTATCGGGATCGTCCTCAAGAGTGTGAGGAATGAAAGTGGCGCAGCCGGGTTCCAGACGAGAGGCAGCGGTAAGCGCGCGCAGAGCGTCCTGGATCTCCCTCCGGTCCTCGGGTTTGAACTTCATGCGGGCGGTTACGCTGATCATTATTTTTCTCCCTTTGGAGTTGATTCCAGCAATTGCAGGGCCTCCGCGAAAGCCGGAAGCATGATGGTCTGGTCGCGGTCGGGCCCGGTCGAGACCATCCCGATGCGAGCGCCCGACTCCCGCTCCAGAAAGCCCAGATAATCGCGGGCAAGCTGCGGAAGCTGGTCGAATTTGGTGACGTTCTCAGTCGGCTGCTTCCAGCCCTTCAGCCTGGTGTAAATGGGTTTGATGGCTTCAAGGCCGCGCACGTCCGCCGGCATGGTGTCGACGCGCTTGTCGTCAATCTCGTATCCGGTGCAGACGGGTATCTCCTCCAGCCCATCGAGCACGTCCATCTTGGTCACAACCAGCCACTCGATCCCGTTGACCTGCGTGGCGTAGCGCAGCAGCGGCAGGTCGAGCCATCCGCAGCGGCGCGGACGTCCCGTAACGGCCCCGAATTCATTGCCGAGTTTGCGAAGCTGGTCGCCAGTCTCATCGTGCGATTCAGTCGGGAACGGCCCCTCGCCGACGCGCGTGACATAGGCTTTGGTCACTCCGATAACGGTGCCGATGGCCGTCGGCCCGACGCCGGTTCCGGTCACGGCCCCGCCCGCAGTCGCGGATGACGAGGTAACGAAAGGGTAGGTTCCATGGTCGATGTCCAGCATGGTGCCCTGCGCGCCTTCAAACATCACGCTTTTGCCGTCGCGGATGGCCTTGTTCAACAGCGCGCTGGTGTCCGTTACGAAAGGCGCAACCTGCTCCGCGGCGCGGGCGTACTCCTCGTACATCTGTGCCGGGTCGAGCGGCTCGGTACCAAAGAGCGCATGTGCGATGGTGTTCTTTTCGTGGCAGGCGTTTTCGATGTGGGTCTTCAAAAGGTTATGGTTCAGCAGGTCGATGACGCGGAGCCCGTTGCGTGCGGTTTTGTCCTCGTATGCCGGGCCGATGCCGCGGCTCGTGGTGCCGATCTTCTGGCGTCCCGGCGCACTTTCGGCGGCCAACTCGATCATGCGGTGATAGGGCAGGATGACCTGCGCGCGGTTCGAGACAAAAAGCTGGCGGTCCACGTCCACGCCGAGATCGCGCAGCTTGCCGATCTCCTTGAGAAATGCCATGGGGTCAAGAACGACCCCGTTGCCGATGACGGCCTGGCAATCAGGGCGCAGCACGCCGCACGGGACAAGCTGAAGGATGAACTTCTGCCCGCGAATAATGACGGTGTGCCCGGCATTGTGGCCGCCGGCGTAGCGCGCGACCACCTGGAAGCGCTCCGAGAGCACGTCCACAATTTTTCCCTTGCCTTCATCGCCCCACTGGGCGCCGACCACCACTGCTGTCTTTGCTCGCATGAATCCCTGTTTACCACTGGAATTAAATCTCGTTCGTCGCACACGTCCGCTCTTGGCTGAAAAGCACTTTCTTGCAAGGAGCGGTGGAAGCGTGGGCGGGGAGCCGAGTGGGAGGAATTTTCTCCACCCGGTATCTAATTATATCGGGTGGGTGGAGGCGCGGCGTGGAAGAGAATTTCTCGCGCCTTTCGGGCGATAATGTCGCCCAGCCGCGCTGCAAAAAGCGCACGGTAAGGATGGGTCGGCACTCGTCTCACTGGCTCTTTCGGGAGTCGTTATCGATTGATGCGGGAAGCTGGAGTTCGATGAGGGCGAATCGGGTGCCGGGGCCGTCATTCTTTTCAATACCCAGGATGTGCTGGTGGTGGCGCGAGCCGGCTTTGAGCAGCGTGCCTTCGTCGAGCTTCACATTGGTCTGGACGTGATCATTGGAACAGCTCAGGCCTTCCTTTGTGACAGTGGGCGTGCCAACTGGATGGTCGTTCTGGCAGCGAATGACGTCTCCGTAGCGGCCAAGGGCCTTCTGGTAGAAGTCGAGAACCTTATCCTGAGGGTCGGATGTCTGGTAGTTGACCACCTGCACGCGAAGCTGCCACTTGCCGAAGCCCATGTGGACGTCGGCGGACTTGTCGCCGTCTTTGTCGGGGACGATCTGGGCGCCGGGATACGCGGGCAGGCCCACGTCGGCGGCATTGGTGTTGCCCGCGCGGACATGCAGGCCGCCGAGCGGCGTGTCGATCTTGACGTTTTTTTCGGTACCGTCGGAATTCTTGCTTTCCTGAAAATGGCAGCCGGTTGCCGCCAGAAGGGCGGTGGCGGCAAGCAGCGCGAGGATCTTTTTCATGGCGACGTGTCTCCCGGGAAAATTTCTCTGGAAGAGCATACGCGAAGTGACGGGTGACTGTTCCATGAAAACGAACCTATTCTGAGCGCTGATCGCTGACCGCTGAACGCTGTTTTGTCCTATACTGGCGGATAACAGGCGCAGGCACGTACGGATGGGGGGCCATGGATGCGCCACGGCCAGGTGCGAATGAGCAGACAAACTTCGCAAACGACGAGTGGCGTGCCCACCCCCATTGCCATGCCGTCTATTCCCGACAAGCTGTATTTCCGCATTGGAGACGTGGCCAAGCTGTGCGGCGTTGAGGCGTATGTGCTGCGCTTCTGGGAGTCGGAGTTTCCGCAACTGAAGCCGAACAAGAGCGGCACCGGCCAGCGGCTGTATCGCAGGCGCGATGTGGAACTGGCGCTCAGGATCAAGCATCTGCTCTATGCCGACGGTTACACCATTGCGGGAGCGCGGCAGGTGTTCACGGCGGAAAGCCGCGAGTCGAAGAAAGTCGCGCAGTCGGAGCTTCCGCTGAAGCGCGGTCAGGCCGCGCTTGAAGCGCAGCCGCAGTTGCAGAAGGTGCGTTCGGAGCTGCGGGAGATTCTGGCGATTTTGTCCGCGCCGGCCAAGCAGCTTCGCGCCGGTGAGAGACCGCGGGTCACTGAAAGAACGGGACGCGGGCTGTTTGATTCCTGAAACAGAAAAGCTCAGCGCGCCTGAGCGGCTTCTTCTTCCACCAGATCGATAGCGCCGGTGTTCATGAAGCGCTCCATCGCGGTCGTGGCGCAGCCTTGTCCGCACAGGTGGTACATGGAAGGATTACGGCTTTCGGATGCATTCCAAGGCAGGAGCGTGAAGCGCTGGCCGGGCTGGCCTTCGTCGAAGCAGAATACGTCGCCGAGCACGACCATCCACCAGTGGTTGGTTACGCCTTTTTTCTTTCCGCAGATGTCGCAGGTAAACGATACATCCCAGGTCATGCTGGCACCCCGGGCGCCCGAGAGGGAGCGCCTGCGACTACATTAGCGCAAAATATGACGAGTTTCCCGAAAATTCCGTCTGGATATTGCGAAGTGGCTGCAACCTGCGAGGTGGGCAAAGCCATCCAATTACGGCTACAGCAGTTATTGCGCGGTGGTATCAAAGTAGTTCCGTCGGCGAATCTTCCACCGAAGTTTCTGGCAAACTGAAGTCAGTATCCTGGTAATGGCAAGCCGCCAGGGAACTCCCCCCATTGATTGAGAAGGAGCAGTATCTCATGATTTGTCCCTCGTGCCTGTCGACCAGATTGCGTCTGTCGCAATTCCGTCCAGGCGATCTTCGATTTCTGGCAATCCTACGGTTTCCGGTGCGTTGCCGCACCTGCTTCCATCGCACACATGCGGGTCCGCTCTTTGCACTGCATCTGTGGCAGGAGCAAAGACGAAAAGAGATTGTGGAGAGCAAGGAGACGGCCCGCAAGGCCGCTTAGGTTCTAATCCAATCGCACGAGGAAGGCCGCGCCTTCCGAAATTCGGATATTCCGGACGATCTGAATGGCGAGCGTTTTGTCGCCGTTTTCGGGGCGGATCCTCACCCAGTCGCCGGTTGGCCCCTTGAACTCGATGACGCTGGCGGCCTGGTATTTGCGGGCCAGACGTTTCTCGAGCTTCTTCGCAGTGCCTTCGTGAGAAAAGGCCCCAATCTGCACGCACCAGCGTCCGCCTTTATTGATAGGCTTGGGTGCCTCATAAGCGTCGATGCGGACTTTGGCGACGCCCGCCCGCCACACTCCCAGGTCCTTTGCCGCGCCGAGTGAAAGGTCAAGGATGCGCCCCGGAATGAACGGTCCGCGGTCGGTCACGCGCATCATGGCGGATTTTCCGTTCGCGAGATTGGTGACGCGGATCAGCGTTCCCAGAGGCAGGGTGCGGTGCGCGGCGGACATGCCGTTCTGGTCGTAGACAGTGCCGTCGGCGGCGTGATGGTGGTTGTAAGGAGGCCCATACCAACTGGCCATTCCCACTTCAGAGTAGATGGGCTTGCCGAGCGGAGCTTCTTGCTCGCCGGGAAATTCAGGCTGGGCGGATGGCTCCTGCGCGGTGGTGGGCGGCGGAGGCGGAGTATAGACCTTCTGCTGGCGATGGCTGCATCCGGCGACGAACAGCAGCGCGGCGGCGGCGAGCGCCCAATACCATCGCCGCACTAACGGTCTCCGGCGCGGTTCGAGCCGCTGTCGAGGTGTTCGGCTAATTTGGCGAGCTGGGTGGCGGCGGCGCGGAGCGCGCGCGATGAGCCTTGCCTTACCTCGGGCACAACTTCATCGTTGAGATATGCGATGACCCGGTTGAGTTCCTGCTCGACGCGGGGTCGCGCTTCGTTGAATTTGTCTTCGACTTTCCGGCCAAAGTCTCTCACAGAACGATTATGTCTCCAGCAGGAAGTCCGGCGCTACGGGATTTTCATAGAGTGAATAATCGCGTGTCACAACGGTTAACCCGCTGGGGGTGACAAAGTAGTTCCTTTTGTCCTCATTCTGGTCATAGCCGATGACGGTGCCCTCGGGCAGTTGCACGTCGCGGTCAATAATGGCACGGCGGATGCGGCAGTGGCGTCCGATGTTGACGTGAGAGAAGACGATAGTGGAATCGAGTTCCGAGTAGGAGTTGACGCGGACGTCCTGCGAGAGGACGCTGTTGCGCACGGTCGCGCCGGAGATGATGGAACCGGCGGAGACGATGGAGTTGATTGCCATGCCCGTGCGTCCCGGCTCCCCAAAGACGAACTTGGCGGGCGGATACTGGCGCACGCGCGTGCGGATGGGCCAATTCTTGTCATAAAGATTGAAGACCGGCGATACCGAGGCCACATCCATGTTGGCGTCGAAGTAGGCGTCGAGCGTGCCCACGTCACGCCAGTAGAGCGCCTGTTGCTGGTTCTCATCCACGAAGTTGTAGGCGCACATTTTGTACTTGCCGAGGATGCTGGGCAGGATATTGTGACCGAAGTCGTGCTTCGAGGCGGGATCTTCGGCGTCCTGCATGAGCGCGGGCAGCAGGACATCGGTATTGAACAGATAAACGCCCATGGAGGCGTCCACCATGTTGGGATTGAAGGGCGAACGGATATTGGTGGTTTTGGGCTTTTCGTCGAACCCGATGACCTCGCCGTTCTGGGAGACTTCGACCACGCCGAAGCGGAAGACTTCCGAGGGATCAATGGGCAGCGTGGCCAGGGTCACGTCGGCGCCGGTGCTCTCGTGGTGCTCCAGCATCTTGCCGTAGTTCATTTTGTAGATGTGGTCGCCGGAGAGGATGAGCACGCTTTTCGGCTGCTCGGCCCCGATGGAATAGATGTTCTGGTATACGGCGTCGGCGGTGCCCATGTACCAGTTGGCGCTGACGCGCTGCATGGGAGGCAGTATCTCGACGAACTCGCCCAGTTCCTGGGCGACGACGCTGGACCAGCCCTCGCGGACATGGCGGTTGAGGGAGAGCGCCTTGTACTGCGTCATGATGTAGACGTGGCGCAGGTCGGAGTTGATGCAGTTGGAGAGGGTGATGTCGATGATGCGGTAGTTGCCGCCGAAGGGGACCGCCGGTTTTGCCCTGTCTCTGGTCAATGGGAAGAGCCGCTCACCCGCCCCGCCCGCAAGCAAAACACCCAGCGTACTCCTCATCGGCATAATGTATCCCCGCTCCTTTCTTAGCTATGGCTGCAATATGGCTTCCTTCAGACCGGAGGATACTACCACACCGGACAGACTCCATTCTGGCGCAGGTCCCTGGTTAATCCGGGTCCGCGCCTTGCTCGTCCGCTTCGCCTTCGATCGCAATGCGAAGCGACTTAAGAAAATTCAGATCCTGCGCCGTGAAGGTCCCATCCGCCTCCCCAGCCTCCGCATTCGATGAGCCGGCGGCGATCTGGGGTTGCTGCTCAGGAATTTCATTCAGGCCGATGGTCGCCTCCAGCATCAGCAGGACATCGAAGCCCTGCTTGCGGATGTCCTGAACGACCCCGGCGATGTCTTCCGATTCCGAGACGCTGGCATGAATGGCTTCTCCCAGTTTCTGGACCAGCTTGCGCACTTTTTGATTCAAAATCCCGCTCCGTTTCCGCTCCACCGCGTGAGGATACTCCCTCCACCTTACTTGTGATGCCCGCTCCCTGTGAAGGGCAAGGCTCAGGGCACAGGACACGGCGCTCAGGTGTCGGAACAGTTGGCAATTGGTAAAATTGCTGTATGGAGCCGGTTCGCGTAGGCCGAAAAATTGGAGTCGGCGCGCGTGTCGCTTCCGTGATGCTGCGCAACGGCGCGGCCCACACGGCGCAGGCCGCGAAGCGCGACGCTCCCGTCTATGCCGCCCGCGCCAAGACCACCGCTGCCGGAGTAAAGCGCGGAGGCAAGCGCTTCGGAGAGGCCGTCTGGGGGCCGTTCGTACACGCAGGCGGGGTTCTGTGGCTGGAGATTACGGGACTGTTCTTCGCGATCTTCGGCTTGTTCTTCATTCAGGGCGTCTATCGGCTGCGCGCGAACTGGCGCTCCGGCCCGGACCACGAAAAGCTGGTGATTTATGCAGTGGTCGCCATCTTCTTCCTCTACTTCTCGGGCAGCTCGTTCTATCGCGCGCACAAAAGGCAGCAGCGGAAACGGGAAGAGCAGCAGGGCTGAAGCGAAGCAGACTCCGTGTCGCGCGCGCTTCTCCCCCGAATTACGGTTGAAACACCAGCCGCACGCCTTGCTCCGAGTTGTTCCACAAAGACTCCACCTTTTCGAGTGGCGCTGGGTTCACCGAAATTTGAAACGGCTTCCGGGCCGCTTCCTGAAAGATTTCGCCAACGGCTTCCAGCAACTGTTGGGGGGACGCGCTGCCGAAGCCGCTTCCAAGTAGTTCCAGCCCGGAGCTGCGCAGGTTAGCGGCGGGCAAGGTAATTGCCTCGCCGGCCATCGAGCCAATCTGCACGAACCGGATTCGCGGGGCCGCAAAACTCCCTCCCTTACGCCCAATGGCCTGCAGCAGAGTTTCGGCCGGCTGCCCCCACAGATAGTCGAGCACCACGTTGATCTTTGCCTCGGCCACCGCCGCGCGAAACGCCTTTTCCAGCGCATCTTGCTCCTGGTTGAGCGAAATCACCGAGTCCGCCCCCAACGCGGGCAGCTCCGCAAGAGCCTTTGCATCGCGGCCTGCCGCGATCACGCGCCCGGCGCCGCGCCTCCGCGCGATTTCGACGGCAAGCCGGCCCGCCACACCCGTCGCGCCAAGAATCAGAATATTTTCGCCCGCGACAAATTGCGCCCGCATGAGCGCGGCTCCAGATGACATGGCGGGATTGGCGAGCGCTGCCGCCGTCACGTCGTCCAGTTCGTCCGGCACGGGGACGCACATCGCTGGACGTGTGATCGAGCGGGCCGCGAAGGTTCCGTATGGAGGCCGCGTTGCGGCGAAATACACGCGCTGACCGTTTGCCAGTCGCCCCACGCCATCCAACCCCGGCACGAAGGGCAATTCTCCTGTGCTTCCATAATGCCGGCCGCTGGCCAGCGATCTTACAACCTGATGCAGCCCGGCGGCCTTTACATCCACGAGGACCTCGCCGTCTCCGACAATCGGCTCGGCAAAATCCGCGTAGCGCGGCGGATGGTCAAAAGCTTCCACAATCGCGGCCTTCAATAGCTCCTCCTTCAGAGAACCTGAAAGGTTAGAGAGCTTTCGGCGCTCGGCGGATTCACTTTAGTCGCAGGGTGGGTCGAAAGCCGCGGAGTGCAAAAGGCAGAAGCGGAAGAGGGAGCAGGGCTGAAGGCAGATTGCTGTATCATCTTGTGCGATGAGCATGACGATTGAGTACTCGCTGACCCGCACTGAGATTGTTCGAGGTTATTTCAGGGGCCTCAGGACTTCACCAAAATTCCTGTCGATCATCCTCCTTTACGCTGCATTCCTTGCGGTTGTTATCTTAGCGGCTTGGGGCGAGTTTTCACGTCCGCTCACGATCAGCAATGTTGTTGGCGACGCCGTTGCCTTCGTGGCAATCGCAGCCAGCTTTATTTTCTTGTTTTCGGTCTGGCTGTTTGGACGAGCAAAGACATCAAAGCGATCTATCACCATTTCACCTGAAGGAATTTCAACCCGGATAGGGAAACTTGAGGGAGAAACGCCCTGGCGGCAAATCAAGATTGTCTCAGTGACAGATAAGAATGTTCTCATCGCGCGCGGGAATGGAAACGCTTATTTCATACCCAATCGAGCTTTTTCTTCACCAGAGGAAAAAGCTGAGTTCGCCGAAAAGGCCCTAAATTGGATGAAAGTCCCTGAACCGGTTTGACGAGAGACCGGAATCCGCCGCTGTTATTTGGAGCGCCCCGGGACGTCGCTTTTGAGGGGCGCTGTCCGGCATCTCACCCGCAAATCCTTCGACTTCGCAAACCGCAAATTGCGGCTTGCTACGCTCAGGATGACGTCGATAGATTTCTTGTAAAGTTCAGGAGATGAGCACCGGATGTAGAATCATCGGTTCGCTCCAGCTACCGTGCCCAAGCAGCCCAAACCCGTTTACACCGCCGCCGATCTGGAGGGCTTTGACTACGAGCGCGAGTTGGGCTATCCGGGAGAGTTTCCGTTTACGCGCGGCATTCAGCCGACCATGTATCGCGGGCGGCTTTGGACCATGCGCCAGTACGCCGGCATGGGCGACGCCGAGGAGTCGAACCGGCGGTACAAGTTCCTGATCGCGAATGGGACGGCGGGCCTGTCTGTGGCGTTCGATTTGCCGACGCAGATTGGCTACGACTCGGACGATCCGATGGCGATGGGAGAAGTGGGCAAGGTTGGGGTGGCGATTGACTCCATCGAGGACATGGAGCGGCTCTTTGAAGGCATCCCGCTCGAAACCATCTCCACATCCATGACGATCAACGCGACGGCCAGCATCCTGCTGGCGCTGTATGTGGCGGTGGCGAAGCGCGGCGGGGCGGACCCGAAGAAGCTTTCCGGCACCGTCCAGAACGACATACTGAAGGAATACATCTCGCGCGGGACCTATATTTATCCCATTCGCGACGCCATGCGGATTGTGACGGACATGTTCGCGTGGGCGAATGAGAACACGCCGGAGTGGAACACGATTTCGATTTCCGGCTACCACATGCGCGAGGCCGGATGCACGGCGGCACAGGAGATTGCCTTCACGCTGGCGGACGGCATGACCTACGTCCAGGCCGCCGTGGACGCGGGGCTAGACGTGGACCGCTTTGCGCCGCGGCTGTCGTTCTTCTTCAACGCGCACAATAATTTTTTTGAGGAAGTGGCGAAGTTCCGGGCGGCGCGGCGGCTGTGGGCGCGCATTATGCGCGAGCATTTTGGGGCGAAGAATCCGCGCTCGTGGATGCTGCGGTTTCACACGCAGACGGCCGGATCGACGCTGACGGCACAGCAGCCGGAGAACAACATTGTGCGGACGGCGATTCAGGCGCTGTCGGCTGTGCTGGGAGGCACGCAGTCGCTGCACACGAACGGCTTCGACGAGGCGCTGGCGCTGCCCACCGAAGAGGCGGCGCGCATCGCGCTGCGCACGCAGCAGATCATCGCCGGGGAGTCGGGCGTGGCCAACACGATTGATCCGTTTGCCGGGTCCTATTATGTGGAGTCGCTGACGAACGGGCTGGAAGAGCAGGCGCGAGGGTATCTGGAGCGCATTGATGCGCTGGGCGGGATGCTGCGCGCGATTGAGCAGGGCTGGGTGCAGCAGGAGATTCAGGCAGCGGCCTATGAGTATCAGCGGGCGGTGGATTCCGGCGAGGCGACGGTGGTGGGCGTGAACCGGTTCACGCGCGAGGATGAGCCTCCCATCCCTATTCAGCACATTGATGAAGCGCTGGAGCGGCGGCAGGTGGAGCGGGTGAAGGCGCTGCGGGTGCGCCGCCACCAACAAAAATGGCGAGCGGCGGTGGACGGCGTGAGAGACCACGCGCGCGGCGGGCAGAACCTGATGCCGGCGATTCTTGAGGCGGTGGAAAGCTACGCCACGGTGGGGGAAATCGCCGCCGCAATGCGCGAAGTGTTCGGCGAGTATCGGGAGACGGTGGTGGTTTGATTGCCCCATCCTTTGCGCGGCCTTTGCGCAAGGGTGGGATAAATAGACTGACCGCTATTTTTTCTCCGCCAGCCGGTCCACTTCCGATCCCGCCAGAAGAAACGCCCCCACGCCGTAAACGTAGCTCGACGCCGGCTTGTAGTCTCCGGGAGCGGCGCCAATCGGCTGAATGCACCCCAGCCTTCCGTCCACATAAACGTGAGACACCAGCCCGGCCCAGCCTTTCTCGACGGCGGGCAGATAAGTCGCGCGGGGCAGAATCCCCCGATCGATGCCCCACGCCAGCGCGTAGACGAAAAATCCCGACCCTGAGTTCTCCGGCAGCGGATAAGCGTCCGGATCGAGCAATCCTGGCCTCCACAGCCCGTCCGGCGACTGGATCGAAACCACCTTCGCCGCCATCTCCTTGTACTGGTCCACGTACTTCTGTCGCGTCGGATAATTCTTCGGCATCTCGTCCAGCACGCGCGCCAGCCCAGCCATCACCCATCCGTTGCCCCGCAACCAGAACAGCGGTTTCCCGTTCGGCTCATGCTTGTCCAGATAGCTCTTGTCGCGGAAATACAGATGTTCACGCTGGTTATAGAGCAGGTCCGACGTGATCCACCACTCGTGGTCCATGTAGTCCAGATACGCCTTGTTTCCCGTCGCGCTGTACAGCCGCGCCCACACTGGAGGAGCCATGAACAGCGCGTCGCACCACCACCAGAGCGGCTTCTTCGGATCGTCCGGCGTCTTCATCAGCGCGTCGAACTGCTTCTCCGTCGGCTCGATCATGCGCGGCTCATGGTAGTCCTTGTAAAGCTCCAGATAGGTCTGCCCAATCGCCTGATCGTCGGCGTGTGCCTTGCGCGGTCCCAGCTTCCAGTTGAACCCGTTGCCCATGGCCAGCATCGCCTTCTCATAGCCGGGCTCCGGCAGCGACTTCGCGGCAGCCATGTATCCGGCATAGAGCGCGGCATAGGTCCAATCCTGATTGAAGTCCTCGCGCGACTTCTTCATCTCCCAGTTGCCCACCTTGCGCATGGCGGCTTTGATGTCCTTCGACTTGAACGCTCCTGAAAGATGCGCCAGCGCGGGAGGGTTCGCCGGCGTGTCTCCAGCCGCCTCCGCCTCGGATTTCACATGATGCGCCTGCCCGCTCAGCGCAGGGACCATAACGATACACGCCGCCGCCAGAACTCCGGACCATTTCTTTCGCATGACGCAATACTAATCGCCGCATCCGCGAGCGAGAAACTCTCGATCCCGCAATGCGGTACGGCGTAGCGGAAACAGAAGACATTCCGCCCTCGATTTGATACACAGGAATATCATGCGTCCCGCGCTCTTCAGCAAAGATGAAACCGATGATTAAATTTATTCGCGGAACCTCCCTCACCGCCGCTCTCTGCCTCGTCCTCGGCGCGGCGGCATTCGCGCAGCAGCAGCCGTGGTCGCAGCGCATAGCCAACACCACCATGGGCCGCTGGCCCGACGGACGCATCGTCGCCCCCGGCGCTAATTGGGCCTCGAACGCCGACCTCGGCATTCTGCTCAACGGAATAGACGCCGCCTGGTACAACACCGCCGACGGAGGCGACTACCACTACATCCAGGGCGCAATCGACCACCTCATCTCGCCCGACGGTTCAATCCCGAACTTCAATCCCAAATCCAGCTCGCCCGATAACTTCGCCCTCGGCCGCTCGCTTCTTCTGCTCTACCGCGTCACCCAAAACAAGAAGTACTACACGGCGGCGCACGCGCTTCATCAACCCATTCCCAGCCAGATTCCGATCTACGGCCTCTACTCCGCCGGGCCTTTCTACGCCGAATACGCATCACTCTTCCACACGTCGGGAGACTTCGCCACCCTCACAAATCAGTTCGTGTCGATGAACCGGCAGGCCCGCTCGCCGCGGACCGGGGCGCGCGACGTTGGCTGGTACATGATGGCCCTCGTCGATTCGCTTCCTTATTACCCCGACAACGGCCCAGGCCGCGCTCGACTCCTCGCCATTCTCAGCCAGAACGCCGCCTTTCTCGCGCGCCATCAGGACGCCCAATCGGGACTCTGGCGTCAGACCGTCAGCGGCCCCGCCGCGCCGGACAACACCCTCTCGCCCTCCGCCTCCTGCATGTTCATCTACGCGCTGCAGAAGGCCGTCCGCCTCGGCTACCTTCCCGAACGCTACTCACAATCAGCATCCCGCGCCTGGCAGTCAATCCTCAGCCAATATGTCCAGACCAGCTCCAACGGGACCATCACGCTGGCACCCAGCAACGACGCCATCAGCACTGGGGCCTTCATGCTCGCCGCCAGCGAAATGGAAATGGCCCCGCAAGCCACGCTCGCCCGCGGCCAAACCGTCATGATGGATGCCTGGTTCAACAGCCAGCAGCGCGCCAACGCCGCCGGACAAAAAGAATACTTCCACTACAAGTGGAGCGACTTCAGCAACAGCGGATTCTCGCTCCTCGGCCATATCTTCCAGAGCCACGGCGCAAAGCTCGCCATGCTCCCGGAAGCCCCAACGATGGCGCGCCTGCGCGACGCGCAGATTTACTTCATCGTCTCGCCCGACAATCCCAAGTGGAACCCGAATCCCAACTACGTCCGGCCCGAAGATGCCGACCAGGTCGCCGAGTGGGTCAAGCAGGGAGGCGTGCTGGTCCTCATGGAGAACGACCCCGCCAACGCCGACTTCGACCACTTCAACCTCATTGCCGAAAAATTCGGCCTCCGCTTCGACAAAGTCCTCAAGCATCACGTCGTCGATCCCAACTATGGCCCGGGATTCATCCCCGTCACCGGCGGCGGCCCGATTTTCCACCATCCGCACACGCTCTACATGAAAGACACCTGCGGAATCTCCGCAAAAGCCCCGGCCACCGCAGTCCTCAGCGACAAGCAGGGCATCGTCATCGCCTCCGCCAAATACGGCAAAGGCATAGCCGTCGCCGTCATCGACCCCTGGCTTTACAACGAATACACGGACCACCGCAAGGTCAATCCCGCGCAGCAAAACTTCGCCGCCGGACAGGAATTCGCGCTCTGGCTCATCCAACAGACCCAGCACAACCCACACCCGCAAGAGGAGTCCCGATGAAAACCGTCCTGATGGCCGACCCGGTCCGCTATCCTTCCATGACCACCGCGCAGCTTCGCGAGACCTTTCTGCTCGACTCGCTTTACGAACCGGGCGCGGTCCGCCTCGCCTACATCGATCTTGACCGCGCTATCATCGGCCTGGCCTCGCCTCTCGCCACTCCCGTCAAGCTCACCGCCGACCCCGAGCTGCGCGCCTCCTACTTCACCGAACGCCGCGAGCTGGGCGCGCTCAACATCGGAGGCGACGGCGAAATTCACATTGACGGCACGACCCACAAGCTCGCCAATCTCGATTGCCTCTACATCGGGCGCGGGTCAAAGGAAATCTCCTTCCACTCCTCCGACTCCAAATCCCCGGCCATCTTCTACCTGCTCAGCTATCCCGCGCACGTCGATCACCCCACCACGCTCGTCCGCAAAAAGGACGCCAACCCGGTCGAAATCGGCGCCCCCGAAACCGCCAACCGCCGCACCATCTATAAATACATCCACCTTCAGGGCGCGCGCAGTTGCCAGTTAGTCATGGGCGTCACGCACCTCGCCCCCGGCAGCGTCTGGAACACCATGCCCGCTCACACCCACATGCGCCGCTCCGAGGTCTACCTCTATTTCAACCTCGCCGACGACGCGCGCGTCTTCCACCTCATGGGCCCGGCTGATGAAACCCGCCACATCGTCATGAAGGACCGCGACGTGGTCGTCTCTCCCGGATGGTCCATCCACGCCGGAGTCGCCACGCAGGCCTACAGCTTCTGCTGGGGCATGGGCGGAGAAAACCAGGACTACGCCGACATGGACCCGGCCCCCCTCGACACACTCCGCTGAAGAAAGAGGACCCAATGAAGCTCATCGCGATTCTCATCACCGCCCTGCTCGCCACGCCCTGCTTCGCGCAGACCCCGGCGCAGGTGTTTTCCGGTAAAGACGTATCGTCGCAAATGTCTGCCTTGATTCAGAAGGCGAAAGCCTCCGGAGACAGTGGGGCCAAGCTCGCCGACTACGGCTCGCACGCCATCCAACTCTCCACCCGCGCCAGGTCAGGAGGGGCCGAGGTCCACGCCCACTTCGACGACATCTTCGTCGTGACGCAGGGACAGGCGACCCTCATCACCGGCGGCAGCCTCATCGATCCCAAAACCGGCCCCAACGGCGAAAGCAAGGGATCGGGCATCCGCGACGGCCACTCGCAGGTCATCCGCAAGGGCGACATCGTCAACGTCCCGGCGGGCACTCCGCACCAGTTGAAAATCGCCCCCGGAGAGGTCTACGCCTCCATCGTTATCAAGGTGCGGGAGCAGTAGAGCGAGCGGTGAGCGGTTCAGCGATCAAAAAATTTCACCAAAACCGTAAAACCTAGAAAATAAAGGGTTGGATTTGTAAAACCTAGAAAACAAAGGGAAAGCAAGGTTAAAGGGCCATAGTTCGGGGACAGGTGAGGCCAAAGCGGCTTGTGGAAAACTTTTGTCAAGAGGTAAATCTTATAAATAGCTTAGAATCAGCGACTTGAATTTGCAGTTAATTAGGGTCTAATTTGCTATTCTGAACTTAAGAAGTGAAGTTGAAGGCGCAGCCATCTGGTTGCGCCTTTTGCTTTTTTGTCCCCACTCAAGCCAAAAGAGGCTTGAGTGGGCCACCCGCCAAAAAATTCATTTGTTGGCCAAGGAGACCGCGATGCCCAACGCCGTGCCGCAATGCACCCACGTCAAGACCAACGGAGAAGTCTGCGGATCGCCCGCAGTGTCCGGCACCGAGTTTTGCTATCACCACTCGGCGGTGAAGACCGCGCTCGCCAAGCCTCACGGAAAGGCTTCGTTTGAAGGCTTCGCGCCCATCCCGTTTGTCTTTCCCGAGGACCGCGCCTCGATGCAGATCAACTTCTTCCTGCTGTTGCAGGCGTTCAACGAACAGCGCATCGACCAGAAGACCTACCGGCTCATG
>JAICYR010000256.1 GCA_025934135.1 Acidobacteriaceae bacterium
GCGGCCCAGCACGTCCGTGGGCTTGTAGTAGCGGATTTCTCCGCCGATCTCGACCTCGGGCGCAAGCTCGCGCGCCTCTTCAAGGCTGATCTGGTTGAGCGGGTCTTCAATCAGCTCCGGCGTCTCAACCACCGTCTTGTAAACGTATGCGCGGATTTCGCCGGACTCCTTGTCCAGTTCGGCGCGCATGTTTTCCTGCGTCTTGTAGTACTTGCGCGTGGCCAGGGCGATGGCGTCTTCGACGGCCCCCACGACGATCGCGGGCTCAATGCCTTTGTCGCGGCTCAGTACTTCAATGGTTTCGTAAAGCGGACTTGCCATAGTGTTCTCTCGGTTATTCGATTCGGCCCGGCGCGGCGTTCAGCCCGGGCCGGGGTTCAATTTCAAAATTCGGGGACGAGGCTCGCTTTCTCAATGTTGGCGATTGCGATTTCCAGATGCTGCGATTTTTCCTTGCCCGCTTTGGCCGCGGCCTTCGCGCCCTTGCCCTTCTGCTTCAGAGCGCTGAGGTCGAGCGTGATTTCCTGAGCGTTACCCTGTGTGAGCCTCCCCTGCCAATGCCGGTTGCCTGCCACCGGCTCGAAGGTCTGCAACTTGACCAGACTCCCTGTAAAGCGCTGGAAATCAGCCAAAGTGCGGAGCTTACGGTCCAGCCCCGGTGAGGAGACCTCCAAGGTGTACTCCGTTCCGGGGACCATGTCTTCAATGTCGATCAGGGTGCCGAAATCGCGGCTGAAGCTGGTGCAATCGTCGTGGGTAACTCCAGAAAGCTTCTCGGCGGGAAGCCCATCGACGGCTCCAGTTTCGGCGGCCAGACGGGCTCGCTGCTCGGCGTTTTTCTCGATGAAGACGCAGAGGGCGCGCGGCTTCGCGCCGGCGCGGTACTCCACGTCCACGACGTCGAGGCCATGCGATGCGGCGACCCGCTGGGCAGCGCTACGAATTTGGTCGAGGTTCAGGGCCATGCCGGTCTCGCAAACAAACTGCTTGTTCCGCTGTGCAGAGGAGCCGGATCAGGTGAAATTCCGCGCCAAATAAAAAGTGGGCTTTCAGCCCACTCATCCTCCGAGACCCCGGGCGACTCACGGGCAGGCTCGGATAAACTCGTCTGCTCTATTAGAATACCGCGTTTCGGAATTGCTTTCAATGGAGGGCTTGGGGTGAGATGCTGGGGCGAAGGATTATGAGTACCGCCAGAAGCTTTCCGCCAATCCGGTCACGGGTGACACCCGAAGAAGTGCGCGCGGCCATACAGCGCCTTGTGGCGGCTATTGATCCATTAAGGATCGTGGCTTTTGGCTCACGGGCAAAGGGAACTCAGCGACCCTGCCCTTGGATATGCTGGTCATTGATGAGCCAAAACATCTGTGGCTCAGTACCTCCATCAATAGCGTTCACCACTCGATAGTTCATGAAGGCAAAGTTCTATACCGGAAAGGGGGAAATGGAATCGCAGACGAAGACGCTATTGAAAAAGTCAGCCGAGGACGAGCAGACGATGGGACTCGCCGGGCTTCCTCCAACCCAATTCGGCTTTCACGCGCAGCAAGCGGTTGAAAAGTTGCTGAAGGCGCTCTCATCAGAGCGCCGGATTTCCTATCCGTGGACACACAATCTAAAAGACCTGATCCAAATTACTAACGAATTCAGGAGAAACGCTTCCTCGGACGCCGCTGGCGATTACGGAGCTAACCGCGTTTGCCAGTGTCTGGCGATATGATGATCCGCCGCAAGAGATGCTCCTTAATCCTGCAGAGGCCATTGAGACCGTGCGCATCCTTCGCGAGTTCGTCGTAAAGCGCGTGGCGGAACTCGAACGGGAATCCTGAGTTCCAGTCGCCCGATTGCAGCCAATTCTGGATTTGGCTCTACAATAGTCTGATAGCCGCTGCGCCGAATGGAGTGTTTTCCGCCCATGGGCCGTAGTGCATCTTCATCTATGATTGAAAATCCTGTCCCCGAAGCTCTGACTTTTGATGATGTGCTGCTGATTCCCGCCTACAGCGATGTGGTTCCGGCGCAGGTAAGCACGCAGACCAGCCTCACGAAAAAGATCACCCTCAACACGCCGCTGCTCAGCGCCGCCATGGATACCGTGACAGAGTCGCGTCTGGCCATTGCTATGGCCCAGCAGGGCGGAATGGGCATTGTCCATCGCAACCTGACGATCGAGCAGCAGGCCGGCGAAGTGGACAAGGTGAAGCGCTCGGAGAGCGGCATGATTGTCGATCCCGTCACGGTGCGACCCGACCAGTTGATCTCCGACGCGCTGGAAGTGATGCGCCGCTACAAAATTTCCGGTGTGCCTGTCACGCAGAACAAGAAGCTAGTCGGCATTCTCACCAACCGCGACCTGCGGTTTGAGACACGCACCGATATTCCCATCCGCGACGTGATGACCAAGGACAACCTCATCACCGTTCCGGTGGGCACCACGCTGGAAGAGGCGGAACAGATTCTGCACCAGCATCGCGTGGAAAAGCTGCTGGTCGTCAACGGCGGATACGAACTCAAGGGCCTGATCACGGTCAAGGACATCCAGAAAAAGCTGAAATATCCCAACGCCTCCAAAGACGAGCAGGGCCGGTTGCGTGTGGGCGCGGCGCTCGGAGCCACGGGAGATTTTCTGGAGCGTGCCGCCGAGTTGGTCAAGAACCGCGTCGATGTGCTCTCGATTGACTCGGCGCACGGCCATTCATCGCGCGTGCTGGAAGCCGTGCGGCTGGTGAAGAAGGCATTTCCCGACGTGGATCTGCTGGCTGGCAATATCGCCACCTACGATGGAGCGAAGGCGCTGATCGAGAACGGGGCCGATGGGGTGAAGGTGGGCATTGGGCCGGGATCCATCTGCACCACGCGCATGGTCACGGGCGCGGGAATGCCGCAGATCACGGCGGTCAGCGAGGCATACCGCGCGGGCCGCGAGCACGGAATCCCCGTGATCGCCGATGGCGGCATCAAGTATTCGGGCGACGTCGCCAAGGCCATTGCCGCCGGTGCGAACGTGGTCATGATCGGCTCGCTCTTCGCGGGTGTGGACGAAAGCCCCGGCGAGACGATTCTGTATCAGGGACGGTCATTCAAGGCATATCGCGGCATGGGTTCGCTTTCCGCCATGGCGCAGGGCTCGGGCGAGCGGTACTTCCAGGGCACGCAGGATTTTGAACAGGAGGCCGCGCGCGGCGAAGGCGTGGTGAACCGCGAGCGCAATGCTGGAAACCGCCTGGCCAAGTTCGTTCCGGAAGGCATTGAGGGCCGCGTGCCGCATCGCGGGCCGCTGGAAGCCATGGTTTACCAGCTTGTGGGCGGGTTGCGCTCAGGCATGGGCTACCTGGGCTGCGGAACCATCGAGGAACTGCAAACCAAGTCGCGTTTCATCCGCATCTCAAACGCGGGCCTGCGCGAGAGCCACGTGCACGATGTCATCATCACGCGCGAAGC
>JAICYR010000135.1 GCA_025934135.1 Acidobacteriaceae bacterium
AGTTTCTACCGTCTGGAGGAATGCGGATAAGGCATTTCCATCTTTACGGTGAGTGGACGAGATTGGTTAGGAGCGGCCGTTTTTCGGCGAAACGTGCGACGTTTGGTTCAATCCTCTTGTGTGCCCCTAAGATGAAAATGCTCCAGGCGCTCGCGGCTCTAATTTTCACTTGGCCGGCAGGTAACCGCCGCCGCGATGCGCGCCCGTCTTGAGATCGACCTCAAACTCGAGCTCGCGATCGGTCATCATCTCCCAACCATAGCCGGCCAGTGTGTCCCCCTGAATGCCGCTGATGCGCAGGCCCTCCCAACTCAGCCGGTGAGTCTCCCATCGCTTCCCTTCCCTTCCCCACGCGGTGAGCGCATTGAAGCCGGCAAAGATAAGCAAGCCGTGTTGAGGCACAGGACAAACCTTCGTGACGGGGCGATACTCGACCTGCTCCCAATGAGCGGGATCTCGCGTGTCCATCAGGTAGGCATAGCCACCGGCCACGGCGCACAGCCAGGCCGGGTCGGGGCAGGCCCAGACCCCGGTGGGGGCGAGCGGATCAGCAAAGCCCAGGGCGCAAGTGGCCAGAAAGGGCGCTTGCGGCGGAGCGCCATTCGCGCTTTTCGGCGGACGCACAAACACCTCCAGCGCGCCGACCTCCACCTCCTCCACCCGAGCCGGATAAACGAACTGCCGCGCGGGCAAGATCATAGGCCGCGCGGCCAATACTTCCGCCTGCCATTCGTGCTCGAAGCTAGAATCGATCACAGGTCCTCTGCAATACTTCTGTCACAACTCCCACTTTAACAGCGAGGCAATTCGCCACAATGAAAGCACTTTACACAGCATCCGTAACCTCCGTGGGCGGCCGCAACGGCCGCGTAGAAAGCTCCGATGGCGCGCTCCGGGTTAGTTTGGCGGCGCCGCCCGCGCTCGGGGGGAACGGCAATGGATCCAATCCGGAGCAGCTTTTCGCCGCCGCTTATGCTGCTTGCTTTGCCGGCGCGATGGATTACATCGCTCACCAGCAAAAACTTTCAACCGGGGAGATCGCAATCGCCAGCCAAGTCGCCATCGGCCCCGACGACACGGGAGCCTTCACGCTAGGCGTGAGCCTGGAGATCGCCGCGTCGAACCTCACGCAGACAGAAACCGAAGAACTGGTTGCTCAGGCCGACCGTGCATGCCCGTACTCGCGCGCCATACGAGGCAACGTCGAGGTCAAGCTAACCGCCCGCGGCGGCAGAGCCGGTTAGAAGGAAATACTCCGGAGCAGATTCAGGATTGCCATGCCCCACCCGGTTCCGAAAAGCACGGCTTTCCTGAACTGAAATGCCGCGTATGGTGCATCTGCCTTGGGTGCACCTATCGTGCATCGCTCTAAGTCGCTTCGGCGGAGCGAACCGCTCCGGGCGCCGTCCAACCCATTTCCAGGCGCTCGCGCACGCTCGGCACATGACTGGGTAGGCGAAGGCTGCTGCCCTCTTCGATCAGAGGAATCAGCTTGTCGAATTCCGGTCCGGAGTGCGCGCCGGTCAAGGCGATTCGGATCGGGTGAAAGAGTTCCTTGCCCTTCACGCCCGTTTCCGCCTTCACCTGATTCACCATGGCCTTGAAGCTCTCGGCGGCAATTGCCCCCGCTGATGTTTCGATGCTTTTGCGCAAGGCTGCGATCACTTGGCGTCCCGCATCGGAATCGAGCAGCGCCGCGTTCTCCGGATCGCGTCTCGCCTCGCCGGGATCGCAGATCCAGAGCGGCGCCGCCTTCTGCGGCAACTGGTCGAGCCGGTCCACGGCGGGCAGCCAGAGCGCCAGCACCCGCCTAAACCACTCCTGAACGCCGGGGCCGGCCGCAGTCGGGTCTTGCGGCAACCAGCCTCGCTGAGAGAATCCCGGCCACGCTAGCGCCTCCAGCACCTCCGGCGAAGCCTCCTTCATGTAGTGGCGATTGAGCCAGTGCAACTTGTCGGCGTCGAAGACCGCGGGCGAAGGAGTCACGCGCTCCAGCTTGAACTCGCGCGCCAGCTCGTCCAGCGTAAAGGTCTCCCGCTTGCCTCCTTCCGCGCCCCAGCCGAGCAGCGCCAGATAGTTGGTCAGCGCTTCGGGCAGAATGCCCATCTCGCGAAAGCTGGAAATGGAGGTTGCTCCATGCCGCTTGGAGAGCCGCTCGCGATCCGGCCCCAGAATGGTCGACAGGTGCGCAAACTCCGGCAGCTTCCAGCCGAAGGCGCGGTAAATCGCCACTTGCTTGGGAGTATTGGAGAGATGATCATCTCCGCGAATGACGTGCGTGATCTCCATGAGAGCGTCGTCGATGGTCACAACGTAGTTGTAGACCGGCATGCCGGAGGTGCGCACCAGAATCGGGTCGCTCACGGTGTCGCTGGAAAACTCGACGTCGCCGCGCACAATGTCATGGAAGCGCAGCGGCTCTTCAGGAATCGCCAAGCGCACGGCGTACGGCTCGCCGGCGGCGGCGCGGCGCTCCGACTGCTCGCGGGAGAGCCGGCGGCATACGCCGGAGTACATCTGCGCCTCCTGCCGCTCGGAGCTTTGCCTGCGCTCCTCTTCGAGATCCTCCGCTGTGCAGAAGCACCGATAGGCTTTGCCCTCTTGAAGCAGCCGCTCGGTGGACTCGCGATAGATGCCTAATCGCTCGCTTTGACGGTAAGGCGCATGCGGCCCCGGAGCTTCCGGTCCTTCGTCCCAATCGAGACCAAGCCAGCGCAGATCTTCGATCAGCAGCGCTTCGTAACGAGCCTCGCTGCGTTCAACATCGGTGTCTTCAATGCGCAGCAGGAACTCTCCGCCGGTGTGGCGGGCGAAGAGCCAGTTGTAGAGCGCGGTACGCGCATTCCCGACGTGAAGAAGGCCGGTGGGGGAGGGAGCGAAGCGCACGCGGGTTTTGGCTGTTGGCATTCTCAATCTCGTTGCTTCGATGCTATCAAGCAAGCTTGAGCAAAGGCGAGAAAGCCTGGGCTGCCGATGCGCCCGTCATTTAGCGGAGCGCCTAACCCCGTAGCGGAGAGTCTGACCCGGAGCTCCGGTCCTGAACCCCTCGGCCAATGATCACGGCCGGCCCGACTCGTGCTGGGCAAACAATGCCTCCAGATCGAGGAGGCGCGCGGTGGAATCCGGCACAGGCGTGGCCCGAAAGGAGACAGACGCCCGTCTGATTCTGCCATCCCAGTTGATTCAGAGAATCAATCTAGGAAATCCAAATCCCTGGCTGCCATAGCTCTGCCTGCGAGTCTCAGGGCGGAGTTCTTTTCATTGGACGTATATCGCTTGGGATGAGCGAGTATCCATCCCGATCTATCCGAATCATAAATACATAAGGAGCGCACCCCATGAAAAACGACGAGCGCAAACCCACAACAACGGATGCCGGGATCCCAGTATCCAGCGACGAGCACTCGCTCACTGTGGGGCCGGACGGGCCCATCCTGCTGCAGGACCCCTACCTCATCGAACAGATGGCCACCTTCAACCGCGAGCGGATTCCGGAGCGTCAGCCTCACGCCAAGGGCTCCGGGGCCTTCGGTCATTTCGAGGTGACTGCGAGTGTCAAGGAGTACACCAAGGCTGCGGTGTTCCAGCCGGGTACGAAGACGAACACGCTGATTCGGTTCTCCTCGGTGGCCGGCGAGCGCGGTAGCCCTGACACTTGGCGCGACCCACGCGGCTTTGCCCTGAAGTTCTACACCAGCGAGGGCAATTACGACATGGTGGGGAACAACACTCCGGTGTTCTTTGTTCGTGATCCCATGAAGTTCCAGCACTTCATCCGCTCCCAAAAACGCCGTGCGGACAATGGCCTGCGCGACCACGACATGCAGTGGGACTTCTGGACCCTGTCGCCAGAGTCGGCGCACCAGGTTGCGTGGCTAATGGGCGACAGAGGAATCCCGAAGACCTGGCGGCACATGAACGGCTATTCGAGCCATACCTACATGTGGGTCAACGCCGCTGGTGAACGCTTCTGGGTGAAATATCACTTTAAGACCAACCAGGGCATCGAATTTCTGACGCAGGAGGAGGCTGATCGTCTGGCTGGCACTGACAGCGACTACCACCGGCGCGATCTGTTCGAAGCGATCAAGCGGGGCGAATTCCCCAGCTGGACGCTCAAGGTGCAGATCATGCCCTTCGAGGAAGCCAAGACCTACCGGTTCGACCCCTTCGATGTAACCAAGGTGTGGCCGCACGGCGACTATCCGCTGCGCGAGGTCGGCCGGCTGACGCTGGATCGCAACGTCACCGACTTCCACACCGAAATCGAGCAGGCGGCCTTCGAACCGAGCAACCTGGTGCCGGGGATCGGCGTCAGTCCGGACAAGATGTTGCTCGGCCGCCTCTTCGCATACCCCGACGCCCATCGGCATCGCTTGGGGATCAACTACAAGCAAATCCCGGTAAACCGGCCAGAGGCGCCGGTGCACAGCTACAGCAAGGACGGGGCGATGCGTGTTCAGAACGTTTCTGACCCGGTCTATGCGCCGAACTCAAAGGGAGGGCCGCGGGCCGACGTTGAGCGCTTTCGAGATACAGCGGTGTGGGAGGCCAGCGGCGAGTTTATCCGCGCCCCCCACACTCCGCGCAAGGACGACGACGACTACGGCCAGGCAGGGACCTTGGTACGCAAGGTCATGGACGATAAGCAACGCGACCGCCTGGTGTCCAACGTCGTTGGGCACCTCAAAGCCGGCGTCTCCGACCCCGTGCTACAGCGGGCATTCGAATACTGGCGCAACATCGACAAGAAGATTGGCGACCGCATCGCCAAGGGCGTGAAGGGCGACTGAACCGAGGAAGGCCCATCGTGGGAGGCTTGCGGATTCAAAAACCTTAGCAGATTCACGATAGGTGTACCCCGAGTCAGACGCACCCTACGCGGCTCTGCCATCAGAGTCTTGGAGATCATCAGGAATTGGACGCTATGGCAGTATCTTTTCCATTCCCCGGAACGAGCGTTCCCCGCTTCAGCGCACGTTCCTTCAGCATGACGAAGAGCACGGGAAGCAGGATCAGGACGTTGATGCTCGAAGTAATCATGCCGCCGACGATGGGAGCGGTGATCGGCTTCATCACATCGGAGCCGATTCCGGATTCCCATAGTATGGGGGCAAGACTGGCGATCACGATAATAACGGTCATCAGCACCGGCCGAAGGCGCTGGACGGCGCCTTCCATCACACCTGCTTCAATGTCGGCGTTGCTTCGCGCCTCACCTGCCTGAATACGCTTATCCAGCGCCTCGTGAAGATAGACGACCATAACGACGCCGGTCTCGACAGCGATGCCAAACAAATCTATGTAGCCGACGGCGACAGCGACGCTGAAGTTGTAATGCAGCAGCCATTGCAGCATCAGGCCGCCAGTTAGAGCATAGGCAGTGGGAAAGATCAGCATCAGCGCTTCCGCCACGGAATGAAATACCAGATAGAGCAAGATGAGGATCACAAACAAAACGATGGGCACGATCAGCTTGAGCTGCTCCTTCGCCCGCTGTTCAAACTGGTATTCGCCCGACCATTGGTAGGTGTAGCCCGCCGGCAACTTCAGCTTGGTCTCCAGTCTCTGATTTGCCTGCGCGACAAAACCTCCATAGTTTGTGGTGTTCAGGTCGACATAAATATAGCCCGTAAGCGCTCCGTCTTCGTCGCGGATCATATCGGGCCCTTTAGAGAACGAGATGCGGGCCACCTGCCCCAAGGGAATCTGCGCGCCCGACGGCGTGCCAATCAGGACACCGCGCATGGCTTCAAGGTCGTTGCGAAAGTCACGTTCATAACGCACGTTGATGGGAAAACGGTCCCGTCCTTCGATATTCTCCGCAATGTTCCTGCCGCCGATACCCGACGCGACCGCGGTTTGTATGTCCGCAATGGTGAGACCGTAGCGCGCAGCCTCTTCCCGGTTCGGCTGCACGTTGACGTAAAAGCCCTGGGCCACCTTCTCCGCGAAGATGGACCGCACCTGCGGCATTCCATTGAGGACATTCTGAATCTGCAACGCTAATGCCTGGATGCCGTCGATGCTCGGACCCTGCACTTTCATTCCAACCGGGGTTTTGATGCCGGTCAACTCCATGTCGAGGCGGTTTTCGACCGGCATGGTCCAGGTGTTCGAGAGACCGGGAAACTGAAGCTTCGCGTCCATTTCTCCGATGAGCTTGGCGTAAGTCATGCCGGCGGGCCATTGACTGCGCGGCTTCAGCATAATGGTCGTGTCGAACATGCTGAGCGGGGCGTTGTCGGTCGCGCTGTCGGAGCGTCCGGCCGTGCCGAAGACGCTGACTACTTCCGGAAAGCTTCGAAGGATGCGGTCCTGCTCCTGTAGCAGTACCTTATCTTGCCCGATTGAGATGCCGGGCAGCGCAGTCGGCATATACAGGGCGGACCCTTCAAAAAGAGGCGGCATGAACTGGCTGCCGAGATGCAAAGCAAGCGGCAGCGTCACGGCCAGAAAGATGAGGTTGAGCGCTATCGTCAGCCAGCGATGATGCAGGCAGAAGCGCAGGATGGGAAGATAGAGCGCCTGCGTGATGCGCGAGACGGGGTTGGAATGTTCCGGCCGGAGTCGTCCACGGATCAGCATCACCATCAATACCGGAACCAGCGTAATAGCCAGAATGGATGAGGAACTGACCGCCAGGGTTTTCATCCAGACCAGCGGCCGGAACATACGTCCCGACTGTGCCTGAAGGAGAAAGACCGGCAGGAACGAAACCACAATAATCAGCAGTGAGAAGAACAGGGCCGGCCCCACCTGCTTGGCGGCATCGATGAGAATGCGTTGGCGCTCCGGCTCCTCGACCGGAGCCGCATCGCGTTGCCGCTCGGAGAGATGGCGATAGCCGTTCTCCACCATAACGATCGAGGCATCCACCATCACGCCGACGGCCAGCGCCAAGCCGCCGAGGGACATGATGTTGGACGAGACACCGAGCAGATACATGGGAATGAAAGACACCACCACAGCAATGGGCAGCGCGAGGATAGCGATGAGCGCGGAACGAAAATGGAACAGGAAAGCGAGGATCACCAGGCTGACGATGATGGCTTCTTCGAGCAGATCGCGCTGCAGGGTATGGATGGAAGCGTGGATCAGCCCGGAACGGTCATAGCCGGGCAGGATCTTCACACCGGGAGGCAGCGATGGCGCAATTTGCCGCAGCTTGGCTTTGACGCCATCGATGACGCCAAGAGCATTCATGCCCTGCCGCATCACAATGATGCCGCCGACAGTCTCGCCCTCACCGTTCCACTCGGCGAGCCCTTCGCGGATGTCCGGCCCGAAGCTGACGGTGCCCAAATCCTTCAACAAAACCGGCGTACCGCTCTTACTGCCGACGGCGACAGAACGAAGGTCGTCGAGGGATTGGAGATAGCCGAGACCGCGGATCATATATCCCGCCCCGCTCAGGTCAAGCACGCGGCCGCCCACCTCGTTGGTGCTTGCCTTGACACGGTCGATCACCGTAGACAGAGGAATGCCGTAGGCAATCAATTTGTTCGGATCGAGCTTGACCTGATACTGCTTGACATAGCCGCCGATGGTCGCGACTTCCGCGACTCCCCGCACGGTCTCCAGCGCATAGCGAAGATTCCAATCCTGCAATGCTCGCAGGTCGGCCAAGCTGTGGCGATGCGTCGTATCGACGATGGCGTATTCGTAGACCCAACCCGCTCCGGTCGCATCCGGGCCCAGTACAGGATGCACGCCCGAAGGCAGTTGGCCGCTGATTTGCTCCAGATATTCCAACACGCGCGAACGCGCCCAGTAGAGGTCGGTGCCGTCCTGGAACACGATGAATACATAGGAGTCGCCAAACATCGACTGCGCCCGCACTGCCTTGACGTGGGGCGCGGACAGCATCGCCGTGACAATGGGATAGGTCACTTGGTCTTCGATGACGTCAGGCGGCTCGCCGGCCCAGTGCGTATGCACGATGACCTGAACATCGGAGATATCCGGCAACGCATCCAGGGGTACGTGCTTCATCGACCAGATGCCGGCGACGGTGAGCAGCAGAACGCCGGTAAAAACCAGGAACCGGTTCCGTGCGCAACTTTCAATGATCCGGGATAGCATTTACATGCCTCCCGTTGCCGTAACGCTCAACTGCTTGCTTGCGATGGTCTGACCGTTCTTCCGCGCGGTGATGGTCCCCTGCCACGTTCCTCCGGTATCGAGGGAACTTGTGCCTTCGTAGAGTCCGGCGCCTTTGTCGGTCAGCGTGGCAGTCGTATTCATGGCAGCCATTCCCATTGCCGGCATCGCGGCCATGTAGAACCGGATCGTCACTTGCGCTCCGGAGATCGCGTTTCCTTTGCTGTCTGTCAGACTTACGCGAAACACATTCTGGCCCTTCTGGGGCGGATTCGGATCGGTGGTGAAATCGATCGTTCCCAGTGCGGGCGCATTCACAGAGGGAGAATTGCTGCCCGCGCCGGGAGGGGGAGGCGTGAAAGAACCGGCGGCCGCTTGTAACTGGCTCTCTGAGTCGATGAGGAAATTGGCGGAGGCGACGATCCGCTGGTGCGGCTTCAGCCCCTTGAGCACGACGAAGTATTCGCCTGCTTGCGGCCCCAGAGTCACCTCTGTTGGCTCCAGATAGCCGTTGCCTTCGTCAAGGAAAACCAGCGAGCGCGTGCCGGTTTGAAATACGGCGGAAGACGGCACGGCAAGCTGCCGGCCCAGCGGCGCCTTCAGATCGCAGTTCACATACATACCGGGCTTGAGCTTCAGGCCGGGGTTCTGAACGACCAGCCGAACGCCGACCGTGCGCGTTGCCAGATCGACCTGCGGAAGAATCTGGTCGATCCTGCCGCGAAACACGCGGCCGGGATACGCATCGACCGTGATCTGGACCGGATCGCCAGGCTTCAATCGCCCCACATCATCCTGAAAAACCTGCGCATGCACCCACACGCGTGACAGGTCGGCGACCGTATAAAGACGTGTCGAGGGCTCCACAAACATGTTGGGCAGGGCGTTATATTCCGTGATGTAGCCGGAAACCGGAGAGTTGATTGTGAGGTTGGTGATTGGCTTGCCGGTGGATTTGAGCTTCTGCAATTCGCTCTGCGGAATCTGCCACTGTTGCAAACGCTGTTCGGCGGCGGCAGTCAGCGATGTGGCGCCGGAGGCGACTCCATCGACGGTGCTCGCGCTCAGTGTTTTCTGCTCCTGCCGGGCCAGCAGATACTCCTGCTGCGTGGCGACAAGATCGGGACTGTAGATTGTGAAAAGCGGCTCGCCCTTGCGCACATATTGATAGGTCGCATTCGCAAAGACCTGGCGGATGTATCCGGCGAATCGTACCTGCACATATGCGATGAGCCGCTGATCGATATCGACGTTTCCGGTGGCGCGCACGTCATTCTCGAGCTGCTTATACTCAACCGTTCCGGTCTGGACGCCAATGCTCTGCATGCGCTGCGGCGAGAGCTGTACCGGGGTCAGCGGCGCCTGGCCGGGCGCCTGCGGCGATGCACCGGCGGCGGGCATGGCCGCCGGCTGGGCTGCCGGACCCTCCGCCGCCGGTTGCACCTCGGAAGACGTCGCCGGGCTGGTCGTCGCCGTTTGTGAACTCTTGTGGGAGCGGTAGAAGAGCCATCCGGCGACGACGATCGCAAAGATGCCTAGCCATACCAGGGATGTGCGGACGACATATTTGTTCATCGCAGTGTCGCTCCTGTCAGAGTTTCCAAATGGGCCAGCGTGGTTTCGTGATCGGCCAACACCTGCGCCTCATCGAGCTTCATGCCGAGGACATTCACGAAGTAGAGCAGTACATGCGTCAATACCTCACGATTGTTGGCGTAAGAACTGAGCGTCGAGCGGTAGGCGGCATCCGATTGCGGAATCAGTCCTTCCTTGTATTCCCTCAAAAGCTCCTCATCGCTTGTCGCCTTGATATAGCCTTGCTTGACCTGGGCAAGCTGTTGCTGCAGATGCCCGTCCAGCTCCTCCCGCGATTGCGCCAGCTTTTCCGCCGCCTCGGTAACCTCGGCGCGAATGCGACCTCTTCGCGGCAGCTGCACCGTGAGGGTGAACATGTAATAGTCCGGATACTTGCGGTCGTTCTGCTGAAACATATAGGCAATATCGAAGTCCGGTTTGCCTTCTCGTTTGGCCGAGGCCAACGCGGCGTTCTTCTCCTCCACGGAGCGAGCATCCACCTGGA
>JAICYR010000266.1 GCA_025934135.1 Acidobacteriaceae bacterium
GACCTGATGCGGACCTGGGACGGGGTGGTCGGGGTGGATTCCGCGCCTGCGGCCATTGTGGACGCGGCGAAGAAGGCCTTCTGGCCCATGGTCCTGAAGCCGAAATTAGGCGACGACTGGAAGCTCTATCACTGGACGGAAAGCGAGTTCGCGCTGGAGCAGTTTGTAACGGAGAATCCGGCGGGCTGGCTGCCTCCCGGCTACGCGACGTGGGATGATTTTCTGGCCGCTGTCGTCGATAAGGGATTAGGCAACGCGCCTGCAGACCTGAAGGACTGGCGCTATGGCGAGGCCCATCCCATCGATCTGGAGCATCCGCTGTATGGGCGCATTCCGTGGATGAAAAAACTGACCGGGACCGGCCCGCAGCCGCAGTCGGGAGACATTACGACGGTGAAGCAGGCCGGCCACACTTTCGGCCCGTCGCAGCGCTTCACGATTGACTGGAGCAATCCCGACGCGGCGACGGAGAACCTTGTGATGGGCCAGTCGGAGGACCCGCTAAGCCCGTACTACCGCGACCAATGGTTCTATTGGTACAACGGAAAGACCTTCACGCTGCCCTTCAGTAATGCGGCCATCCAGGCGCAAACGAGGCACACGCTGACGCTGGCGCCGTGAGTGGCAGCTACTTTCTTGCCCGGTAGGCTTTCACCTGATGTGTGCGGCTGTTCGCAACCGTAAAGCTCCCGTCATTCGATGCGGTGACTTTGAAATAGTTTCCCGGGTCCGTCCCTTTCAGGTTGGCGATGTACTCCGGCGCGATATTGTGCTGAACGCCTCCTTCGCCGGAATAATGCAACTGCCAGAGCGCTTGAAGCCCAGGGTCTTTTTGGAAGGTTTCCAGCGTCGGAGTGGAACCTCCTTTGATCTCGCTGTTGTCCATCAGCGCAACGACAGGAGTAATGGCATCCACCAGCGCCGGGCTGGAGCTTTGGTACCAGCCATGATGCGACACGATCAGAATGTCCACATGCCCCAACCGATTGACGGGGCACATCAACCGCATTTCTTTGTCCCAGGTAAGATCGCCCAGGTCCAAGATTTTCAGCTTCCCAAATGTAATCAGGGTCCCCAGCGAGCGGGCGTTCTCCGTCCGGTCGGCGGGCCGCGTCTCCGACTGCGCGCAATATGCGTTTTTCTCACCGCCGCCGGGTAATGGAGTCTGGATGAGGTTTCCATCGGCGCTCACCACGACGGCATGGATGCCCGTCACCGGCAGCACATCTCCGGGCTTTGGAGTGATGTGTTTGAACTTCCCGGTTGCCAGCACCTTTTGATAGGCTTCCCAACCGTGTTCGGTCGCGGCATCGGCAGTCTCTCGATTCGGGCCATGATCGATAAAGGTCCCAACGGGAATACGCGCAACCAGCTGCGGCACCCCGCCCACGTGGTCGACATGATAGTGCGTGAGCAGCACATAATCGATCCGGCTGATCCCCGCCTGGTGCGCGGCGGCCATGATGCGGCCAGCGTCGCGGCCATTGTGGTCCGGCCATCCGGTATCGATCAGCAGAGATTGGCCGGTCGGAGTTACAAAGAGCGTGGACTGGCCGCCCTCCACGTCAATGACATAGATCTGGAGCTTCCCTTTTGCGGCCGCCGCGGCCCATCCTGCGATGGGCGCAAGCAACATAGTCAGTCCCGCGAAGGCCAATAGGACGGCCCGCAACCGTCTCCACAAATCATGTCCGCTCATAATGTTCTCTCGTCTTTCATTTATGCCGCGTCATTATTTGTAGCGTAAGCGTCGCTTCCGGGGCAATATCGCCGATCAGTGTAAGCGGTCCCGCCTCAGCCGCAGCTAAATGAAATTCCCTGTGCCCCGCGCCCGGACCCTAGTATCATGATTCAAAATGCAAGCCGAAATGCAGTTGAAAGACATTCTTCAATCCGGCGTCGAGATCACCGACCGCGCTCTCGAACGCCTTCTGCCGCCCATCACCCAGGTTCCCGCGTCCATTCACGGAGCCATGCGCCATAGCGTCTTCGCGGGAGGCAAGCGCCTTCGCCCCATCCTTGTCTATGAGGCCGCGCGCACGCTCGCCAAAGGCGAACTGCCGCATGGAATTGAAGACCTCGGCGCAGCCATTGAAATGCTCCACACCTATTCGCTGATTCATGACGACCTGCCCGCGCTCGACAACGACGACCTTCGCCGCGGGAAGCCGACTTGCCACGTTGCCTATGGAGAGGCAATCGCCATTCTCGCCGGGGATGCCCTACAGACGCTCACCTACCAGACACTCTCCGCACTAAGCTGCCCCGCGCGCGTTACCGTGGAAATCCTTCGGCTGATCTCCGAAGCGACCGGGACCGTGGAAGGCATGATCGGCGGCCAGGTGCTTGACCTTGAAGGGGAGCACAGCAAGCCCACCCCGGAAAGCGTCCGCGCCATCCACCGCGCGAAAACCGGAGCGCTGCTTCGCGTGAGCGTGGTGGCGGGCGGACTCTACGCCGGGGCCACGCACCATGACACCATCCGGCTGACAGCCTTTGGACGCAAGGCGGGACTCGCTTTCCAGATCATGGACGACGTGCTGGACATGACGCAAAACTCGGAACAGTTGGGAAAAACCGCAGGCAAGGACATGGCCAGCGACAAGGCCACCTGGCCTGCCGTCTTCGGAGTTGAGGCCTCCCGCAACGACGCCGCAAGACTTATCAATGAGGCCTTCGCCGAATTGGAGCCCTACGGCGATCACGCGGATGGGCTAAAAGCCATCGCGCAGTATCTGGTTGAGCGGACGCATTGATTAAGGGGTAGGGCCAGAAACCACGGGCCAGACGCAATGAGCGGGATTCAGAACCTATCTGTCGCGGATTACAAAACTTTGGCCTGAACGTTTTTCTGGTTCGCGAACCTGTGCCCTGACTACTCCCGGTTGAGCATTCCCTTCAGCTTTTCGCTCTTGGCGCGCAGGTCGTCGACCACATCTTCGGCGCGAAGCAGAAAGTCCTGTCCGGCGCGCAGATACTTTGGGGTGTTCTCCCAGATGTCGCGCAGGAACTGCGGCTTTTCCAGCGCGGCCACCGCGGCCCCGGCAACCACTGCCGCAAGCGCGCCTCTGCGCCGTCCAGCCATCAGCAGAAA
>JAICYR010000082.1 GCA_025934135.1 Acidobacteriaceae bacterium
CGGCCTGATCGCGATTTTTACGACGCTGATCGGGGAGCGCCTGCTGGTGATCGCCACGTATTTCAGCGCTTTCCGCGAGCATCCTTTCTGGGTGCTGGGGCTGGCCGCGAACCGGCTTCCCGCCGCATGGATCGAGCCCGCCGCCTTGCTGCTGGGTCTTGCCGCCGCTGCGCTGTACGTGCTGGCGGAGGGCCTGCCGTTTCTGCGCGTGCTGGACTGCTCCGCGCTCGCGGCCACGCTTCCGCTCGCGATTGGGTCGGTGGGGGCTTTCCTGGCTGGAGCGGACTACGGATTGCCAACCACAAGCGGCTGGAGCGTGACGTATACGAGTCCCTTCGCCTGGCTGTGGTACGGAACGCCGCTTGCCGTGCGGCTCTATGCCGTGCAGTTGTACGCGGCGCTGGCGTTCGTGGCGATTTTTCTGGCTGTGCTGTGGTGGCTGCCGAGACGGAAGCAGGACGGCGAGCTTGCGGGTGGATGGCTTTTTCTCGCGGGCGTGGCCTGGTTCTTTCTCGATTTCTATCGGGCCGCGGGGCATGACCACTTCTGGTTTCATCAGCCGGTGTTCGTCGCGATGGTTGTGGCGGGCGGAGCGCTTTTGCTTCGGCGCAAATCGGGAGTTCCGGCTCCCAGCAGTCAAGTCCCCAAATATACTGGGGCCAATGATCCGCAAGAGCTTTAATTTCTCTCTAATTCTGGTTCTGCTTTGCGTGATGGCCCCCGACGCAACTCTGCACGCGCAGACACCAATGGTTCAGCCCAAAATGGTGATGCTGTGGCCGGAGGGCGCTCCCGGCGCGCTGGGCAATACTCCGGCGGACAAGCCCCGCATGTATATCTTTTTGCCGGAGAAGCGCACCACCACCGCCTCTGTCCTGGTGATTCCGGGCGGCGGCTATCATATGGTCAGCCTTGGCAGCGCAGGCTTCCAAGTCGCCGATTGGCTCAACCGGCAGGGCGTGGCGGCGTTTGTTCTGGACTACCGGATTAAGCCGTATCACTACCCCGCTGAAACAGATGATGGGGGGCGCGCCATGCGGCTGATTCGCGCTCATGCAGCGGAGTACGGGATTGATCCCAACCGCATTGGCGTGTGGGGATCGTCGGCGGGAGGCCATCTGGCGTCGTCGCTGGGCACGCATTGCGAAGCGAGTGACCAGCCCGCAAGCACGGACCCGGTGGACCGCCTTTCGTGCGAGCCGGACTTCATGATTTTGGAATATCCGGTCGTCAGCATGGAACTGC
Organism: Acidobacteriaceae bacterium; assembly: GCA_025934135.1. Lineage (GTDB taxonomy): Bacteria > Acidobacteriota > Terriglobia > Terriglobales > Acidobacteriaceae > Silvibacterium. The sequence goes on from JAICYR010000082.1 coordinate 1,246, forward strand.
CCGAGGCCCATAAGCTCTCGAGGGGATATTTTCTGGGACCGAATCCCGATCCGAAGCTTGCGCGCGAGTATTCCAACCAGTATCAGGTGAAGCCGGACACGCCGCCGACGTTTCTGTTTGCGACTACGGGCGATCCGACGGTGAAAATAGAGAACACGCTGGACTTCTACCGCGCGCTGGTGCAGAACCATGTCCACGCCGAGCTGCATTTGTTTGACTATGCCCGGCACGGCTGCGGGCTGTGCGGCGAGATTCCCTCGCTTCGCGTGTGGCCTTCGCTGCTGAGGACGTGGCTGATCCAGCGCGGCTATCTTCCGGCGGATGCGCCTCCGCCACCCCCGCCGGGTCCACGTTGGCCGAAGTGGCCTGCGGGGCTGGAAGGGCCGGGTATGCCATAAAGGCTGCTTGCGGCGTGACTCCGGCAACTATACTGGGTCGATGATCCGCAATAGCCTTAAGCTCTGCTCGCTATTCGTGTTCGCGTGGTTTGTGGCCGGAGTCCAACCTGCTTCCGCCCAAGCCGCAAAGCCTCCGGCAACCGTCTTTCTGTGGCCCGGCGGCGCGCCCGGCGCACTGGGCAACAGCGAGGCGGACAAGCCGCGCATGTACGTCTTTCTGCCGGAGAAGCGCTCGACCAGCGCCGCGATTCTAGTGATTCCGGGCGGTGGATATGAGCACGTGGCGATGGGCCACGAGGGATTCCAGATTGCCGATTGGCTGAACCAGCAGGGCATGGTGGCGTTTGTGCTGGATTATCGGGTTGCGCCTTATCAGTATCCGGTGGAGATTAATGATGGACGCCGCGCGATGCGGCTGATCCGCGCGCACGCGGCGGAGTACGGCATCGACCCAAACCGGCTGGGCGTGTGGGGATCGTCGGCGGGAGGGCATCTGGCGTCGTCGCTCGGGACGCACTGCGAAAGTGTTACTGAACAAGATACAAATGCCGATCCGGTGAACCAGCTCTCTTGCAAGCCGGATTTCATGGTGCTGGCCTATCCGGTCATCAGCATGGAGCTGCCGGAGACGCACGCCGGATCACGGCGCGCGCTGCTCGGGCCGCACCCTGATCCGAAGCTGGCGCATGAATATTCGAACCAGTTCGCCGTCAAGGCGGACACGCCTCCAACTTTCATTTTCGCCACGACGAATGACCCGGTCGTTCCGGTGGAGAATTCGCTGGATTTCTATCGCGCGCTTGAGCGGCACCACGTCCACGCCGAATTGCATCTGTTCGACTACAGCAATCACGGATGCGGGCTGTGCGGCTCCATCATTCCGCTGCGCGTGTGGCCGTCGATGCTGCGCACCTGGCTGATCGACCGTAGCTTTTTGCCTCCGGATGCGCCTGCTGCGCCTTCGCCCGCGCCCAATTGGCCGGTGTGGCCCGAGGGATACAAAGGCCCCGGCGAGTGGCACATCTCCGTTCCATGAGGGCCGCGTATGAAGTTCCGTTGGAAGCCGCAGGCCAGCGGCTGGATTCGTGGCTTGCCGCGCAGCTTGAGAACATAAGCCGTGCGCGGGTGCAATTGCTGCTGGCCGAGTCGAAGGTGCTGGTGAACGGCGCTTCCGCGAAGGCTTCGTTGAAGCTGCGTGGCGGAGAGCAGGTGGAGGTGCTGGGCGAGCCTGCGCCGCCTCCGCTGCGCGCCATACCTGAGGCGATTCCGCTCGACGTTGTTTATGAAGACAACGACCTCTCTGTCATCAACAAGCCCGCGGGAATGATGGTCCACGCAGGCTCGGGAGCGACCGACGACGCGCGCAATCGCGGCACGCTGGTCAACGCGCTGCTGAGCCATTACGCGGAATTGTCGCACTCGGAGGACCTCGTCCGTCCCGGCATTGTGCACCGTCTGGACAAGCAAACCAGCGGGTTGATCATCGTTGCCCGGAACGATACGGCCCACCTGCGGCTGAGCGAGATGTTCTCGCGGCGGCAGGTCCGAAAAACTTACATTGCGCTGGTTCACGGCGCGGTGAAGCAGGACAAGGGCACGATCAACGCGCCCATCAGCCGGGACGCGGTCCGACGCACGCGCATGACGACGCGGCGCGAGGAAGGCGCTCGCACGGCGGTCTCGCATTACACCGTTCTTCAGCGCATCGAGTCGCGGTTCGGGAAATTCACTTTGGTTTCGGTGCGGATCGAGACCGGGCGCACACATCAGATTCGAGTGCATCTGGCGTCGATTGGGCATCCCGTGGTGGGCGATACGCTGTACGGCGCTCCGGCGCGGTTTCCGGCGGGTGGGGCACGCAAAAAGTTCGGCCCGGAGCCGGAGACTATCGCACTCGACCGCAATTTTCTGCACGCGGCGGAACTCGAATTCACGCATCCGATTACGGGCAAGAGTCTGAGCATGAAAGCTACGATGCCGGAACAATTGACGGCCTTTCTGAACCAACTCGGAGGCTGATGCGTAACGGATATTTGACGGCAGGTGTTTTGCTTTATGGAATCGCTGCTACGCGACATACGTCATGGGGCGCGCGCGCTGACGCGCTCTCCCGGATTTTCAGTGATTGTGATTGTGGTGATGGCGCTCGGCATCGGGGCGACGGTCGCGCTGTTCACCGTTGTACATTCAGTGCTGCTCAAGCCCCTGCCGCTGCCCGGCGCTGCCCGGCTGGTGAACGCCTATGAAGCCGACACAATCCTGAAGTTTCAGGGCAATCCCGTCGCGGGAGGCACGTTCCAAAGCTGGCAGCAGGGCAACCGGTCCTTCGAGCAGATGGCCATCATTACGGATGATGAGTACAACCTTTCGTCCAGCAATGGGCAGTTGCCGGAACGCATTCAGGCGGAGATAAGCTCGTGGGGCGCGCTGCCGCTGCTCGGCGTGAAGCCCGCGTATGGCAGGCTCTTCACCGCGAGCGACGACCGCTGGGGCGCGCCGGAAACCACAGTCCTGACCTGGGGTTTCTGGAAGCGGCGCTATGGCGGCGACCCGTCGATTGTCGGGAAAATCATTCTGCTGGACGCGAAGCCATTCACCGTGATCGGAATTCTGCCTGCGTGGTTCCAGTACCCTAACCCGCGCGTACAGTTGTGGACGCCGGTGTATCCGGAAGCTCCTCCGCAGGTGATGCAGTCGCACGACGCGCATAACTTCTATGTAATTGGCAGGCTCAAGCCGGGCGTGACACTGGCCGCCGCGCAGGCCGACCTCAGCAACATTTCCGCGCAGGAGCGGAAGCAGTATCCGGATGGGCCGGTGTTCAACGCAGCCAACATCCGGCCGCTGCTTGACGCGGAGACCCACGATGTAAAGACTCCGCTCTACGTGCTGTTTGCGGCAACGGGATGCCTGCTGCTCATCGCCTGCTTGAACATCGCCAACCTGCTGGTGGCGCGCTCGGCCTCGCGGCGGAAAGAGCTGGCGATTCGCACGGCGCTGGGCGGCAGCAGAGGGCGGCTGATTCGCGAGCGAGTGACGGAGGCCGTGCTGCTTTCACTTGCGGGAGGCGTGCTGGGCATCCTGTTCGCGCAAGCCGCGCTCCAGTGGCTGGTGCATCTGCGGCCCGACCTGCCGCGCGCGGAAGCGATTCATCTCGACGGCATCGCCATTCTGTTTACCGCCGGCATCGCGGTTCTGTGCGGCATCGCCGCGGGCCTCGCGCCAGCCCTGGGTGAAAACGAGCGGCAGGTGCTCCATTCGTTGCAGGAGTCGTCCCGCTCAGCCAGTTCCAGCCACAGCAGCGTGAAGTTGCGCCGCGCGCTGCTCGCGGCGGAAGTGGCGTTGACCGTGGTGTTGCTGGTGGGCGCTGGCCTGCTGCTGAGGAGTTATCAAAAGCTGCGCGCCGTGGACATTGGCGTTCCAACGCACAACGTCCTGACCATGAGCATTAACCTACCGGACGGCGCTTATGGGATTCAGCAAACCCACAGCCAGAAGAAAGTAGCTTTTTACGACCAATTGCTCCAGCGCGTGCGCGCGCTGCCCGGAGTGCGCGCGGCGGGGCTGGCTTCGGCGCTTCCCGGGCAGGGCCACTACAGCGACCACGCCATTACCATCCACGAGGACCCGCCGCTGGCGCAGGGGAAATGGCTGGACGCCCTGGTGCGGTGGGTCGATCCCGGCTATTTCCACGCGATGCAAATTCCGCTTCTTAAGGGCCGTTACTTCTCCGAAAACGAACGGCTTGACCGCAGCAAATTTGTCATCGTGAGCCAGTCGTTTGTGCGGGACGTAATGCACGGCGAGGAGCCGCTGGGCAAGCATGTGGACGACCCGAACATCAAGACGAAAGAAGAACCAGCAGACAGCAGTGAGATCGTCGGAGTCGTCGCCGACGTGCGCGACAACGCCAACCAGCCGCCGCGCCCGACCATCTATTTCCCGCTTTATAGCGGGATGCGGCCTGACGTGACGCTCGCGGTTCGCACCGCGTCCGACCCGCTGAATTTCGCCATGCCGGTGCAGAAAATTGTGGCGCAGCTCGACCGCAATCTGCCCGTCGCCGACGTCCTCACGCTCGATCAGGTCATCGGCAAGTCCACTATTGCGGCCAGCTTCGATGCGACACTGCTCGCCATTTTCGCGCTGCTGTCGCTGGTGTTGGCGGCAGTGGGGTTGTTCGGAGTCCTCTCCTACATCGCCACGCAGCGGCAAGGAGAAATTGGCATTCGCATCGCGCTGGGCGCGCAGCGCGAACAGGTGCTGCGGCTGATGCTGCTGGACGGCCTGAAGCCCGCCGTCATCGGACTCATCGCCGGCCTGATCGCCAGCGTGGCCGCCACGCGGCTCATCCAATCGCTGCTGTTCGGAACGAAACCGCTCGACCTTGCCGTGTTTGTGCTGGTGACAAGCGTGCTGCTGTCAGTGGCCGCCCTGGCCTGCCTTATTCCCGCGTGGCGCGCTTCGCGCCTTGACCCGATGCGGGCTTTGCGCATCGAATAGAGCGGTTCAAGAAGGGACCGCCAAATGAACGTCATGTACACCGCTGAAGTCACCACCGTGGGCGCCCGCCATGGACACGCGACGAGTTCTGACGGGCTGATCGACATGGAGCTTGCCCGGCCCTGTTGAAATGGGAGGCACGGGCAAAGCCACCAATCCGGAGCAGCTTTTCGGGGCCGCATACTCCGCCTGCTTTGGCGGCGCCGTGGAGTACAACGCGCAGCAGAAGAAGATCAAGACCGGGGACATTACAGTGAAGTCGCGGGTCTCGCTGGGCCGGTTTGATGCCGGCGAGGGCGAAGGGTTCGGCATCAAGGTGGATCTAGACGTGACGCTGCCGGAAATGGAGCAGGCCGCGGCGGAGGAGCTTGTCGCCTGGGCGCACCGCACCTGCCCTTACTCCAACGCCACGCGCGGCAATGTTGAAGTGAACATCACGACGCACGGGAAGCAGTAGAGTTACTCTGGTTTTGCAATAGCGTCGTCACGCAGGACGTCGTCCACGTGCCTACAGGTTTGCGCGCGGTCAATCTGCCGCATGAGTCCGCAGAGTACCTTACCGGGACCAACTTCGACAAACTGCGCAGGGCCTTCCCCCACGAGCAGCCGCATGGATTCCACCCAGCGCACGGGGCCTGTTACTTGGCGAATGAGCGCGTCGCGAAGATCTGCGGCATCCGTGCGGGCCGCCGCATCCACGTTCACTACCACCGGGACCCGCGCGTCCGCGAAATTGAGGTCGCGCAACACTTCCGCGAGCCTGTCCTGCGCGGGCTGCATCAACGCGCAATGGAAGGGAGCGCTCACCGGCAGCATGACAACGCGCTTGGCGCCGCGATCTTTTGCGAGCGCTCCGGCGCGGTCCACCGCCGCCGCCGCACCGGAAATCACGGTTTGCTCCGGAGAATTGAAGTTGGCGGCGGAGACCACGCCGCCCGTCTCCGCCGCCCCATCGGCACAGGCCCGGGCTGCTTCTTCCGAACTCAGCCCCAGCACCGCGGCCATTGCGCCCTCACCCGCGGGAACGGCCTCCTGCATAAAGCGTCCGCGGCTTCGCACGGTTTTCACCGCGTCGGTGAACGACAACACGCCCGCCGCTACGTCCGCCGAGTATTCGCCCAGCGAGTGTCCGGCAACGAAGTCAGGAACGATGCCGCGCTCGGCCAGCACACGCTGCGCCGCCACGGAAACGGTAAAGATGGCGGGCTGGGTAAACTCCGTCAGCTTCAGTTGTTCTTCCGGACCTTCGAAGCAAAGCCGCGACAGCGAAAAGCCCAGCGCGTCATCGGCTTCCTCAAAGGTCTGCTTTGCCGTGGGATACTTCTCAGCAAGCTCGCGTCCCATTCCAACGGACTGCGAGCCTTGCCCTGGAAACAGAAAAACCAGTTTCGTACTCATGCGTAGAACAGTTTACCGCGCGAGGCCTAGGACTTGGGCGCAGGCTTTTTGGGAGTGGTCCGGTGGCGGGTGGTCTTTTTCGTGGTTCTTTTCTCAGGACCATCCACGACGACGGTTTCGTGCTTTATTTTGGGCGCGGCGTTCGCGGTCCTCGCGGCTGCTTCAAGAGCGACGAGCCGGGTTTCGTGCCGCTGCGCGGTGTTTAGAATCGAGTCCGCCAGTTGCCGTCTTGCGCTCTCTAGACTGTGCAGGGATGAGGCAATCCCGCGGGCTTCATCCGACGACGCGCCCAGGTCCGCTGTCTGCGAAACGCGCAGCAGAACGTCATAGAGTGCGTCCACATTGCGGTACACCGCGAAAGACGCGGGCACCGACGCGGGCGCGGCGTCGGCCTTGGCAAGCAGGCCAGGAAGCGCGCCGCCGAGGTCGCGCTGAATCGAATCCACATCCTGCTCCGTCGCCTTGCGAAAATCTCCCGGAACCTTCCACTTGGAAATCTTCAGATCGGCGGTGGCGCTTTGGACATCGGAAAGAGAGGACCGCAGAATCGATGAAGGCGGAGCCACCGCGGGCGCGGGAGCGGAGGGTGCCTGGCCGAGAGCGGAGACGGCAAAGGCGAGGACGAGAGCAGCCGGAATTGTATGGAATCGAAAGCGCATTTGGAATTATGAGGATGCCGTATTCAGCGCGGCAGTTGCCGGTATCTCCGAGGTTTGACGAATCAAATCGCGTCAACGACAATGATTAAGACGAGTATACCGCTCGCTTGGGCGAGTTTGCTCGCTTGCGAGTTTCACTAGCCTGACGAGTACGCTCGCGCGGCGAGTTCTGCTCGATGTGGGCCTGTGGCGCAGCTGGGAGCGCGCTTCCATGGCATGGAAGAGGTCGTCGGTTCGATCCCGACCAGGTCCACCATACAGTCTTAAGTTATTTAAGATCTGTAAATCACAGCCAACAATCCCCAGATTTCCCCGCAAAATGCGTGCCTTCTGGTCCTGAAGAACACAGGAGAGGATTTTCCGCGTACTTAAATCTGCTCCTAAACAGAGTCATTCTCTGATCCGGAAATGCCGAGTGTCCTCCGTAAAGTAGGAATGTCGGGGACGCGCAGTCGTTAAGCGACTCGCAAGCTGAACGGACGGCTCGCTGGAAATCGAACGTCGGGCGGAGCTATTAAGGCTTAGCGAATACGCTGAATTTCCGCACATGGCCACAAATCTCCGATCAGCCCGGAATGCCGCGGCAATACGTAAGTGAGTGCTTTGCCCTGAAGGCAACAACCCCGATTCGTGGAAATGAAGAATAGCAATGCTTGGGCTCCCCAGCCGCTGCTCGACCAGCGTCTTCTCTGGATCGATGAGCGAATGGCAATGTGAACGAAAGCCCAATCATCCGGACGATGCTCACTAACGCGCCACGGGTATGAAATAGCCCGCGGTGAAGTTCAGGAGTGTATCTCTTTTCAGTGATTTCGCGCGGTTCATTTGCTCACAAGGCGAGGTCTTGCAGTACGTCGGCATTGATTGGAGCCAGATACACTGAGAGCTGAAGCACTGATGCTCCAGCAACTCCGTGTGAGGTAGAGCTCGCCGAGAAAGAGAAGCGGGAGCGACTGAAAGGAGAAGTATGCGAGTCACTGTATCGCATAACCGCCGGAAGGGGGAAATTATGCGATCTGTCGATCGCTCGTTTGACGATCTATTTAAAGGCTTCGGAACCGTTGCGATACAGATCGTGAATGAGTCGAGGAAGTGGACGGGGAGCAGAATGGACTTTTCTTTTGACGCGAAGGTCGGGATCGTCAGCACGCCGATTAAGGGGGGCGTCGATGTGACGGATAAGGACGTTACGGTGGATGCAGATTTGGGGTGGATGGAAAAACTGATTCCCGCAAAGCAGACGGAGGCAGCACTTGAGGGACGGGTCAAGAGGTTGCTGACTTAGAAACAGCTATTCCTGGCGAAGCAGGTCGGGAAGTATCGTGGCAGACAGTCAAAAATGACACCAGATCAGGTACACACGATCCGTGATCGGTTGCGTCTGGCTGAAGGATATACGGATACAGAACGCGGCCAAGAATCCGGCGATGAATGCGAGGCGCACCTAAAAGGGCGCGCCTCGCGGCAGAGGAGTGCTACTGGCTGCAGTAGGAGTTGACGGCAGATTGTAGGCCGGGTACGCCGGAATATCCCAGACTCGCAGCGGCGTGGGCAATGCCACCGTAGGTCTGCGCCAGTGTGGATATGCTGTCGCCATTGCAATTAGGTGTTCCTGGCGATCCCGCGAACTGCTTCGGTGGGACGAAGCCGCTTCCGGTGACCTCATATACCGTGCCATTGTTCAAAAAAGTCGTTCCGAACAGGTTGCCGTTTAAGTCGGCGATGAGGCCAGAGTACGGGTCCGAGCCAACGCCACCAACATTTCCCAAGCTGATCTCGGTGGTCGGCGCGCTGGCATAGCCATTGGTTGTCTTAGCGACTTCGAAGACTGTGCCGGCTCCGTACGTCCCCCAACCCGATTCGGTAGTGCCGAACAGATTGCCGTTGGCATCGGCGATTAGGTCGCCCCTTGGAAAAGCGCCATCAAAGTTATCGAAGTTGACCAGGGTGGTTGGCATGCCGGAATAACCACTGGAGAAGTTGGCGATCTCGAAGACTGTGCCATATCCTGACGTCCCACCCAAACGGGTAGTACCGAAGAGATCGCCGTTGGCATCGGTAATCAGTCCGGAATACGGATACTGGCCATCGACGCCGCCGAAGCTGATCAGGGTGACCGGTGCGGGATCATATCCGCTGGCGGTGTTGAGGATCTCGAAAACCGTACCATGGCCTGATGCCCCGCCGACAAGTGTTGTGCCGAAGAGATCTCCATTGGAGTTGGCGAGGAGCCGGCCCAGCGGAACTCCCCCGTTGTAACCGTCGAAGGTAACCAGGGTGACCGGCGTGTTGGCATAACCACTGGTCGTCTTGGCGATTTCGAATACTGTGCCATCTCCGTACGCCCCGCCGCCGGAGGTAGTGCCGAAGAGGTCGCCATTAGCGTCTGCGATCAGGCTGGCTTGTGGAGTGCTCCCATCGGCTATGTCGAAGCTGACTATAGTGGCCGGCGTGCTGGCATAACCATTAGCGTTTTTGGCGACTTCGAATACTGTGCCAGACTTAAATGCTCCACCAGATTCGGTAGTGCCGAACAGATCGCCATCTGCATCAATAATCAGGCCTGAGATTGGATACGCTCCGTCAGCATAATCGAAGCTGACCAGGATGGTCGGAGTGGCAGCATAGCCATTGGCGGTGTTGACGATCTCGAAGATCGTGCCCTCACCGTACGCGCCGCCCGAATAGGTAGTGCCGAAGAGGTCGCCGTTGGCGTTAGAAACGAGGTTCCCAGATCCTGGTTCGCTTCCATTGCTTCCGTTGAAGCTGACCAGGGTGGTAATAGTTTGCGCGGAGGATGTATTAGTGCAGATCAAGCTCCCCGCGAGGAAACTCAATAAAAAAACAACTAACATGCCACTCGGGAGGTTAACTCGACTACTTGTGAGGCTAACTCGACTGTCTGACATGAGGGACATGTAATTTTCCTTTCTCATTTCCGTGCGCAGGCAACCACACTTTTGGAATTCACTCGGTTCAATGAGCGCCAGGGATTGCGCGCTTCGCATCGGTTTTCATTCGATGCTCCTCATTGTTCTCACTCGTCTGGTGCGGGTCGGCACAGAACGAGGTGTATGAATTGCACAAATAACTACGGTTGTGTCCATTCGCGCAGCCGCGTCGCTTGGGCAAGTGAAAATCTGAGGAGGAAGAGATCATCGACGGGATGATCGACAACAGGACCGCATGTTCAGCAGTGTGGTTTTCGAACTCACAGTAGCACGCCCGTCGCTCGCACACAACTAAACTTTCGTAACCGAATTTCCGCGATCCGTAGGGTCACCTTGTTCGACAGCCTTACGTGCAGCCGTTTCCGTTCTGTACTGCTATGATTGTCCATCCAGTGTCGGGGCTATTCCCGGAAAGCGCTAACATAGTAGGGAATGCCGGTAGGTTCACGCCAAATCGCCAAAGCGCTCATCGACACATTCTGCTTGCATACCGGCAATGAGATCCGGCCAGTTGGGCCCCAATTTGGTTTTTTGACCCAATTCGGCGGTGGAGAATAGTTCGCTCACGACTTGGTCCACCATACAGTCTTGAGTTATTTTGATTCTGTAATTTAGAGTAAACAATCCCCACATTTCCCCGCAAAATGCCTGCCTTTTGCTCCTGAAGGACACAGGAGAGGATTCTCCACGTGCTGAAATCTGCTCCTAAACAGAGCCATTCTCTGATCGGGAAATGCCGAGTGTCCTCCGTAAAGTAGGAATGTCGGGGACGCGCAGTCTTTAAGCGCCTCGCAAGCAGCCCGATACGAGATAAATGGACGGCTCGCTGGAAATCGAACGTCGAGCGGAGCTATTAAGGCTTAGCACAAGGCCACAAATCTCCGATCAGCCCAGAATGCCGCGGCAATACGTAAGTGAGTGCTTTGCTGCCCTGTAATCGCCATGTGAGACGTGGATTGCTGGCGATAGGTAAAACGCAAGCCGATTTCCTAGAACGAATTGAGCATCGCAACAAATCTAATGGTCGACTTGCAGATTTGCAGATTCGATATTGAGCTGCAAAACTAAGAGCCTTATAGCGTCGCAGGTTGGGGTGCGGTAAGCGCAAGAGCCTCAAATTGTTCCATTCGCTGGCTCCGGCAGACGGAAACCGGAGATAGTCACGTCTTCACGTAGGCGCTTTGCGGGTAGGTACTGGGTAAACCGCATCGGCGAACCCTCGCAAAGACTCCATCTCTCCTGCTCTGATTGGGCGTATTTGGGCTGCGACAAGTTTACATCCGCATCCCACACCGAGGTGATGCCCAACTCAGCTGGTCCAGGGCCGAGCTCGCCAACCCAGCTTTTGGTCACCACATGATTCTGATCGACAGCCGCTCCCGCTTCGCAACCGCCTTGGGTCCAGAGAGCTGAAACATAGGTCAACTGCGGCTCGTTCATTGCCGACCGGCAGGTAATTCCCATCATCTCGTCGGGCTTGAAGGTCCAACGCCTTGGTTGGCAAACCCCAATTTCCGGGACCGTGAAGTCTGCATCCTGTAGCGGAATTACAGATTCGCCCGCTTTGCGCGCCATTGTTGTGGCGATGGGAATGCGCAATGTTACAGGCATCGACCTGAACTGCTCGTACACGCTTCGCCGCATGCGGAAGTGGATCCAGGTGGTATGCATGCCGGGAAGTATGCGCTCCGTCATGTATCCCTGCCACGGCGATTCCCATTTCTCTCCGCTCGCGTTCGTCATGATGATTTTCAACGCCTCTGGGATCGCCACATAGCCGTCCTGGACTCCCGACGCAACAATGGGAATTGCAATATCGACCGCATGCTTGTCGTCCGTAAAGGATGCTCCGGGCTGGTCTAGCCCCTGGGCTCCATAAGCAAACCTAACCGGAGCGGCGGCAATGGGGCTGAGTTCTGGGTAATAGTGGTCCACCAGCGCCGAGTCAGGATCGAAGTAGGCGGTCGAGCACATGATTAACGTAATTGCGATCAAGAGTAGCCAACCCGCCTTCGCGCTACGTCGTGCATACATGAGGATGATCGCTGCCAGAGACCCGCAGAAGATTACAGTAAGTGCGAGATCCCCGCTAAGGATATCTGGCACACTGCTTGTTACATGGGATGGCATAACGAAACTGGTTATTAAGGCTGCAACGATCACCAGAGCCACGCCCAGCAATACGAGCATCAGGCGTCCGAATCCCCTGGTGATGGTTGCGAGCGCCATAAGCGGCAGCACACCGACGGCAGTGAGTAACAGCAGGTTGAAAAGCAAGCCGCCCACGTAGTGAAATGGCTGAAATCCGCCCTCGCGCAACAACGCGCACTGCGCCACAAAGAACGGCACGTACAAAAATGCCGCAAGATATAGCAGCTTGGAGCCGAGCAGCTTGCGCCAGTCGTATGGGCGCGTAAGCCAGAACTGCGTATCCCCCACCAGCCGCTCGCAATGAACAACGCGAGCAATCAGCACCAGCCAGGCGATTGGGATCAGTACCACCAAGACGCCAGCCAGGATTCCTGTCGGACCTGCGCCACCAAAAAACCGGACCCTGCCAACTCCGTCGGGGAAACCCGCGACGCTCCATGTGGACGGATATACCACCACCAGTGCGATCAGCAAGGCAACGCAGATCAGGATCTCCAGCCAGAAGCGCCGCGCGTCCTTGGCAAATATGGCAAGACTTTGTCTCACGCCTTCACCTCCAAGCTCGGCCTGGCTTCGGATTCCGACTGCCCGACGCCGCGGTTGCTTTTTGCAATCGCCAGGAAAACTTCGCGTAATCTCATCGCATCCGCCCGAATGTCCCGCGCGGCGGGGAAGAAAGTTGCCAACTCAGCCGGGCTCTCATCTTCGCTATAGTTGCTGTGCACGAAGCGCAGCACCGAATCCGCTGCCTCGACCTGCAGCCAGGAAGAGGGCACGCCCGCGGGTACTGTTGCCGGACCGTTCAGCGTCACCGTCACCTCGCGGAAACGGGCCGTAAGTGACGCCATCTCCTCCTGGAACAGCAGCCGGCCCTTCTCCAGAAATCCCACGTGGCTCGAGAAGCCCTCGATTTCGGCTAGATCATGGGAAGACAGAAAGACCGTAGTTTCCGGGGCGCGGTCCAGCAGTCCTACGATCAGTTCATCGCGAACCAGCGGATCGAGGCCGGAAAGCGGTTCGTCCAGCACGATCAGATGTGGCCGGTATGCTAGCGAGCTGGCGAACGCCGCCTTCATCCTCATCCCGCGCGACAGATGCTTGAGCTTGCGATCGAGTGGAAGGTCGAATTGACGAACCAGTTGCGTCTCCAGATCACGATCCCATCTGGGATAAAAGTTCCGGTAATAGCGCAGCATCTCGCCCACTTGCATCCAGTCGGGCGCTTCCTGATTCTCTGAGACGTACCCGATCTGGCAGAAAACACCAGCAGCCACCCGCCTTGAATCCTGCCCTAGCACAGTAGCCGACCCTTCGCTCGGCCAGAAGATGTTCATCAGGAGTTTGATCAGCGTCGTCTTGCCGGCTCCGTTTGGGCCTACCAGAGCGTAGATTGCTCCTTCCGGCACCTCTACACCCACACCATTCAGCGCAACGGTGCTCCCGAACTTCCTGCCTAGGTTTTCCGTCCGAATCGCGAACTTCATCTCTGTTCCCAGCCCCCTTTCCCGCCAGCCCCCTTTGCGCCGTCGCGTCCGCCCGCACTCAAACGGTTCCAGTGTGCGGAAAGAGCCTGAAGCGCCTCGTCCAGCCCGATGCCGAGCCGCTTTGCCTCTACTACAAGCCCTTCGATCTCCCGGCCCAGAAGTTGTGTACGCTCCTCTTTGCTGGAATCGGGCGGACTTGACACCA
>JAICYR010000064.1 GCA_025934135.1 Acidobacteriaceae bacterium
ACTTGCGTCCGCCGGGGCCGCCCGTACGAGGGCCACGAGGTCCGGATGAGGACGCTCCACCTTCGTGGGACCGTTGCGGCGCTCCGCCTTCGTGAGACCGCGGTGCTCCGCCTTCATGAGAGCGTTGCGGCGTGCTTGGTGTGGTGCTTGTTTCGTCAGCCATAATGGTTTCCTTTTCTGTTCAGCCGTGGACGGGGAAACGCCCAGCCCAGGGCTTGATCTTGATATTCGTGGTTACGCGCTGGCCGCTTCTGCAGCGGGCGCGGCGGCTTCCGCTGCAGGCGCGGGAGCGGGTGCGGGCGCTGCGGTTTCGGTAGCCGGAGCCTCAGCCACGGGCTGCGCGCTCACCTTCTTCCGCGTCGCGCGGATCGCCTTGACCTTATCGAGCCGCTTCTGCTCCTCGTCCATGCGCACCGTGATGAACTTGATCACCGGCTCGGAGACCCTCAGGCGGCGCTCCAGTTCGGCCACCAGCTTGCCATCGGCGTCGATGGTAAGCAGAATGTAGTTTCCGTCGTTGAACTTGCGGACAGTGTAGGCGAGCTTGCGGCGACCGAGCTTCTCCGCCGAGCGCACGTTGCCCCCGCCGCTGGTCACGGTGTTCTCAAAGCCCGCAATCAGCTTGTCCAGGTCTGCGTCCTCCACGTCGGGACGGACGATAAACATTACTTCGTAAAAACGATCCATGCTTCGCTTCTCTCTTCTCTGGACACGGCGGCGGTTCGCAGCCATGCCCGGTACAGAATTTTTTCTTTCTACTGCTCCGCCGGCCCGTTGTCCCGGCGATTAAACTCGTTCATCGCGGCGCCAACTCCCTTGGCCGCGACTGCTTCCACTGCTTTCGCCACCCGGTCGAGTACCTCGTCCAATGTGGCCAAATCCGCTTTGCGCAGCGGCGTCAGCAGGTAGTCCTTGCCGCGCCGGAATGCGCTGCCCGCGTCCTCATCAGGTCCAACCCCAATGCGGATGCGCGCCCAATCATCTGAACGAAGCGCGCCCGAAATCGACCTCGCCCCGTTGTGTCCCGCCGGGCTGCCGCGTTCCCGGACGCGAATCGCGCCGAGCGGCAGGTCCAGCTCGTCGTACAGCACCAGCAGGTCGCGGAGAGGATCAACTTCAAACTCCTCCACCAGCGCCGCCACCGAAAGACCGCTGAGGTTCATGAAGGTCTCCGGCTTGGCCAGAACCACTTCACGTCCCGCGATCTCCACTTTGGCCGTCACGGCGCGGCAGCGGCGGTTCGCCACTGCAACTCCATGATCGTCCGCAATACGGTCCACTGCGAGGAAGCCCGCATTGTGCGGGGTGAACTGGTACTCGATCCCCGGATTCCCGAGTCCGACCACCAGCAATATCCCGTCCGCCGCCAATGCCTACTTCTTCGCAGCCGGAGCGGCCTCGGCCGTCTCCTGCTTGCCCTTCTTTGCAACTTCCGGCTCGGCTGGCGTCGCGGCAGCGGCTGCCTCGGCCTCCGGCGCTGGAGCGGCCTCTTCCTTCACCGCCGTCACGTGGGCCACGGTCGCGTCGTCGTCCACCAGAAACTTCAGCTTGTCCGAGTGCGGCAGGTCCGCCACACGCAGCACATCCCCAAAGGCCATGTTTGTCACGTCCGCATCAAGGTGGCTCGGAATGTCGCCCGGCAGGCACTCGATTTCAATCTCGCGCATTACCTGGTCCAGGATGCCGCCCTCGTTCTTGACGCCGCTTGCAACGCCGATGAGCTGAATGGGAACCTCAACGCGGATTGCCTTGTCGAGCGCAATGCGCTTCAGGTCAATGTGCAGCAGAGCGCCCTTGATCGGCTCATACTGCCAGTCGACGATCATGGCTTTAGCCTTCGCAACGCCATTGCCATTGGTCCCGCTGATTTCCAGGTCGAAAATTGAGTTGTGGCCCGCATCCGAGTGCAGGATCCTGGAGATCTGCTTGGGATCGACCTCGACGGCCACGGACGGCTCGGCCGCTCCATAGACCACGGCTGGAATCCTGCCCTTGACGCGCACGCGCCGGGCCGCATTCTTGTTGAACTTGCCCTCGCGGGGCGTTGCTTCTACTACTTCCTGACTGATCATTTGTCCTTTTCCTTCGGGCAGCGACGGCAGGGATCAGGGTTCAGGGATTAGGGATTAGCTCTTATTTAAACTATCCGCTGCTCCCGTTTGCCTTCTCCGCTCGTCCCCTCCCTTTTCTGAACCTTCCGGCTCAATTCAATTTCGCGGCTTGCGCCACGTCTTTCTAATCCCTATTGCCTAATCCCTATCGCTAATTGAACAACGAGCTCACGCTCGTCTCCATGTGGATGCTCTCGATCGTTGCGGCCAACAGGCCGGCGACCGAGCGCACCTTGATCTTTGCTACCTTCTCGGCTTCTTCCCGCAGGGGAATGGAATCCGTAACCACCAGCTCTTCCAGCCGCGAATTTGAAATGCGCTCAATCGCCGGGCCCGAAAGCACGGCGTGCGAAGCGCACGCATAAACCTTTGTCGCGCCCTTTTCCAGCAGTGCGTCGACAGTCTTCACTAGGGTGCCGGCGGTGTCCACAATGTCGTCGATGATCAGGCAGCTCTGGCCCCTCACATCACCGATCACGTGCATCACCTCAGTCACATTCATGTCCGTCCGCCGCTTGTCCACAATCGCCAGCGGAGCGCCCATCTTGGTCGCGAAAAAGCGCGCGCGTTCCACGCCTCCCGCATCCGGAGAAACCACCGTCAGGTTCGGCAGGTTCAACTCCCGGAAGTAGCTCACCATGACCGGGCTGGCGAACATGTGGTCCACCGGAATATTGAAGAACCCCTGAATCTGCGCCGCGTGCAGGTCCATAAACAGCGCGCGGTTCGCACCGGCCGTGGTCAGCAGATCGGCCACCAGCTTCGACGAAATCGCGACCCTCGGGCGGTCCTTGCGGTCCTGTCTTGCGTAGCCGTAGTACGGAACAACCACGGTAATGCGTGCCGCCGAGGCGCGCTTCAGCGCGTCAATCATAATCAGCAACTCCACCAGGTGCTGGTCCACCGGATAGCACGTCGGCTGCACGACAAAAACATCTGCGCCACGCACGTTCTCCAGCAACTGGAAGTAAACCTCGCCGTCGGCAAAGCGCTGCATTCTGGTCTCGCCCAGCGCAACGCCAATGTGCTTGCAAATCTCCTGCGCCAGCGGACGGTTGGCCGATCCGGAAAAAATCTTGAAGCGCTTATCCTCACCGTGCTGTCGCGCGCGCTTCTTCTCCTGCGCCGGTTTGCCGTCCATTTTTCCGTCCACCGTCTTTGCCGGTGCCGCCGTCGCCGATTCTGTCGCCGCTTCCAATACCGTCTCGCTTTTCACAAGATTCTCCCGGGCTGGTTTGCCCTGAATGTCCTGCCGTCCGTTGTCTGGCGAAAACTTCCGCCAGGGCCTCTCTCGGCACGTTACGCCGAAGCGCTTCTCAATCTGGCTGGGCGACCAGGATTCGAACCTGGACAAAGTGCTCCAAAGGCACTTGACCTACCGTTAGTCGATCGCCCAATACCACAAAACTCAATTCACCACCGCTCTTGACTACTCGTGCGCGGCCCGCATTTGGCCGCGTACGACAGAAAGGCACTTGACCTACCGTTAGTCGATCGCCCAACTGCAGCCAATAGCCATTAGCCATTAGCCATTAACTTGCCCCAATAGTCCGTGCGCGTCAGCGTCTCCGTCAGCATCGACCTGACGCCCAATTTCCCCAGCCGCTCTTCCGCCGCATCCGCCGCCGCCTCCGTTGCATAAAGGCCGAACAACGCCGACCCGGATCCGGACAAGGCCGCATAGATCGCCGCATGCTCCGGATCATCCGAGGCCGCCAGCGCACGCTTGATTGTTCCAAACAGGGGATTCTGAGGAAAGACGACTTCTTCAAAGTCGTTTTCAATCCCGGTTCGGACAAGCGCGAGAAGCGGATTCGGCGCCAGGTCCCCGCCCGAGGCGAAGACACCGGAGGAGTGCGGCTCGCAAAATGCGGACGCGAGCAACCGACTCAACGTATTCAGTTTACCGGACGGGCCGGGGTCGGTCAATGAATCATGCCGAGCATCCCAGTCCCGAAACGCCTGCGGAGTCGAGACCCCAATCTCTGGCAGAGCCACCACGCACCGCGTCGGCGGCAAATCTGGCATGGGATACACCTCTTCGCCGCGCCCCACGCCCAGCACCGCTCCGCCAATCAGAAAGAGCGGCACATCTGACCCAACCTCCGCCGCAATCCGTAGCCGCTCCGGCCCGCAAAGCGGCGTCATGCCGTGTGCCTTCAACTCCCGACCCAGGGCCAGCAGGGCCGCCGCCGCATTCGCCGAACCCGCGCCCATTCCGCCCTGCACCGGCAGCCGCTTCTCAATATTTATTGCAACTTCAGCCGCCGCGCCCGCCGCTTCTAGAGCCCGCCGCACCGCCTTGAACGCCGTATTCCTTTCGTCACACGGAACCCGCTCATCGCTGCACGTCACCGAAATGCGTGTTGCCGCCGCGGGCTTTGCCTCAACCGTAACCAGATCATGCACCGCCAGCGTCTGGTAGAGCGTCGTGAGCCCATGAAACCCGTCCGCCCGCACCGGCCCAATGGCCAGCCCCAGATTGATTTTCGAAAACGAGCGTACCGTCGTCGGCATAGAGAATGATTGTAACGAGGCTTAGAATCCTGGGTTGTAATACGAAATAATACGCGCTATTATGCCGCCATGAGCACCCCGAAAACCATCAGCTTCCGCATCGATTCCGATAAGGTCGCCGCCCTCGACAAAATCGCCGCGAACATGCAGCGCGACAGGAGTTTTCTGCTGAACCAGGCGGTAGACGCATATCTCGACTGGAGCGCCGGTCTTGAAGCGGCCATTCGCGAGGGCCTGAATGCCGCTAAAGAAGGGCGTTGGGTCGAACACGAGGTGGTGCTTCAGCGCATGGCAAATATCGGAAAGAAGCGTAAGACGGCATGAGGGTTCGTTGGACGGAGCCCGCCTTCAGGCGATGGGAAGAGGCTTTCGAGTACATTGAAGCTGATAATCCAACTGCGGCACGACGGATTGCCCGAAAAGTACTCGACGCGGTCGAAATGCTCACGAGATTTCCATTTGCGGGAAGAGTTGGATTGGCTCCCGGCACTCGGGAATTTTCTGTCCCCGGATCGTTGTTTCTAATCATCTACGCAGTTGAAGAATCCAACTCGGTGCTGAAAATTATTGCCGTTTACGACGGAAGAAGACAATGGCCTGACACCTTCTCGGAAGATTAGCCCACCCCGCTACGCCCAGTGCCGAAACACCAGCGAGCCGTTGATCCCGCCAAAGCCAAACGAATTCGACAGGGCGGCCTCGATCTTCGCATCCTTCGCCACGTTGGGAGTGTAGTCCAGACGGCACTCCGGAGCGGTGTTCTCAAGATTGATTGTCGGCGGAATCTTCTGGTTCATCAGCGCCATTACGGTTATGCCGGCTTCCAGTCCGCCCGCGCCGCCCAGCAGATGACCGGTCATCGACTTCGTCGCGCTCACCTTCAGCTTGTGACTCAGCGCGTGTTCGCCGAACACCACCTCAAGCGCGCGCGACTCATTCCCGTCGCCCAGAGGGGTAGACGTGGCATGGGCGTTCACATAATCAATCATTTCGGGAGCCATCTTCGCGTCCCGCAGCGCGGCCTTCATGCTCCGTTGCGCGCCCTCGCCCTCCGGAGCAATGCCCGTCATGTGGTACGCATCGGCGCTCATGCCATAGCCGCAAATCTCGGCCAGAATATTCGCCCCGCGTGCCTTCGCGTGCTCTAGTTCTTCCAGAACCAGGACCCCCGCGCCCTCGCCCACAACGAATCCATCGCGGTCTTTATCGAAAGGCCGGCTGGCTCGCTGCGGCTCATCGTTGCGTGTGGAAAGCGCGCGCATGGCCGCGAATCCGCCCACAGACATCGGAGTGACCGCCGCCTCCGAGCCTCCGGCAATCATCACATCCGCGTCGCCGTGTTCGATGATGCGGTAAGCGTCTCCAATGGAGTTGGCGCTGGTGGTGCAGGCCGTGGCCGTCGCGGAGATCGGCCCCTTCGCTCCATATTTAATGCTCACCTGTCCCGCTGCCATGTTCACAATGGCCGCCGGAATAAAGAAAGGTGATATCTTGCGCGGCCCGCCTGCCAGCAGGTTCGAGTGCTCGCGCTCGATAATCTCGAACCCTCCAATGCCCGAACCGATAAACACGCCCACCCGTTCCGAGTTGGCCGCGTCAATCTTCAGGCCGGACGACTCCATCGCCTCCTGCGTCGCCGCAAGAGCCAGATGGATAAAGCGCGCCATCTTGCGCGATTCTTTCTTGTCGATAAAATTCAGCGGATCGAAGTCCTTGACCTCGGCGGCGAACGTCACCGGATAGCCGCTGGCGTCAAACTGCGTGATGGGTCCCATCCCGCTCTTGCCTGCCAGCAGGTTCTTCCAGGCCTCTGGCGCGGTATTGCCCACCGCGCAGATCAGGCCGATTCCGGTAACGACGACGCGCCGCTGCAAAGCTACTTGCCGCCCTTCGCGCTCTTGTCGATGTAGTCGACGGCGTCCTTCACCGTCTTGATCTTCTCGGCGTCTTCGTCCGGAATCTCAATGTCAAAGGCTTCCTCGAACTGCATCACCAGTTCCACCACGTCCAGCGAGTCGGCGCCAAGGTCTTCCTGGAACGACGCGTTGGGCGTGACTTCGGCCTCATCCACCTGAAGCTGCTCCACAATAATCTGCTTTACCTTTTCATCTACTGCTGCCATTTGCTTCTCCTCATAAATTCCTGAAAAACACCTTCGGAGCCAATCGACACACCAATACCCGGACACACCTTCGCCGTGCCCCGAAATTCCAAGTCTACTGGGGACTGGCCGTCCCGGCAAGGACGGGCAATCCCAGAGTGCTCGCCGCACGAGCACACGCGCTTCGCGCCTTTTGGGAATTGGACACGGGCCACCGCTCCCGCGGATCTTGAATTCCTATGATGCCGGAATTCCGCTCGGCTATTTTCGACATTGCGAATCGATCTGCTCCTGTATGCCCTAGCTCGCTTCTGGATCAAATGATTCGGTAAATCCAAGCCCAGATCGCAATATAAGCGGCAAATTCGATCGTCACGATTCCAATCTCTCCCCATCGCGAGGTATCTAGCTCAGATTGTTGCGATGAGTCGATGCTTAGAGTGCCGTCGTCTCCATACGATGGAGATCGCAAAGCCGGTATTCGGTTCCAAATTGCTGTAATTACCGCACCCAAAAACAAACCATGAAGGACAAATTCACCGTACAGCCCTATCCTTATCCACTCTGACTTATTCGGGGAAGCCGGTGGAATAAATTGCGGAAATTTAAGCCGCACAACAGCATGGCTGACCAGCAAAAGTAGTGCTAGTGCGACCCACAGCAAATTAGCTCTCGACTTCCAAAAGATATGCTCTTCTCCCGCTTTCCACCCTCAGTGGAATGAATGATACTTACTCATTCTTGCTGGATCAATGATAAGCATTAAGGAACAGTTCCCCGGCTGAGAATACGGTGAATCCCTGTGCTTTCTGTGTCGCCAGTGGTGAGCCCCTCCTGGCCGTCTAAAAATGACCATTACTCAAAATGCACAAGGATTCCTGCCCAGCAGGTTTATAGTCAGGCCATGCTCCCAGAAATTGGAATCGCTCTTGCCGCCGGGCTGGCCGTTGGTTTCTTTGCTGCGTGGACGCTGGGCCGGAGCCGCCAGCGCATGGAAACCCAGCGCGCTGCCCAGCTCGAACAGCAGTTGACCGAGCGGGCCGCAGCATTAGACTCCACCCAGCGCGAGCGCGACTCCGCCCGCCAGGAAATCGCCACCCAGCAGCACGCCGCCGCCGAGCGCGACAAGGCCCAAAGCGTCGAAATCGCCCGCCTCACCGCCGAGCGAGCCAGGTTCGAGCAGGACGCCGAAAAAGCCGCCAACGCCCTCGAAGAGCAGCGTGCGGAAATCACAAGAATCCGCACCCAGCTTCTTGATTCGGAAACCGAGCGCGCCAGCCTCAAAACCGCTCTCGAAGCCGAGCACAAAAGCCACTCGGAAAAGCTTGCCGCGCTTACCGATCAATTCAAGTCGCTGGCGAGCGAAATCCTCAAGGAAAATTCCAAGGCCTTCACCGAGCAGAACCAGACCAACATCGGCCAATTGCTCAACCCGCTCAAAGATAAATTTGAAGAGTTCCAGAAAGAGGTCAAGAGCCTCAACGAGTCCGGGCTCACCGGCCGTACGCAGCTCAAAGAGCAGATCGACAACCTCGCCAAGCTCAATACCAAACTCTCCGACGACGCCAACAACCTCGCCACCGCGCTGAAAGGCTCCTCGCAAACCCAGGGCCGTTGGGGAGAGCAGTTACTCGAAACCATCCTTGAAACAGCGGGCCTGCGCAAAGGCTACGAATACCTCACTCAGGAGAGCTTTACGCGCGAGGAGCGGTCTGCCGATGGCCGCCTCCGCGCTCAACTCGATGTTCTGGTTCGTCTGCCCGAGGACCGCAACATCATTATCGATTCCAAAGTCTCGCTCAACGCATACGACACCTACTGCTCCGCGGAGGAAGACGCGGACCGCGATGCCGCTCTCAGGGAGCACCTCAAGTCCGTTCGCAACCACATTCTGGGTCTTTCCCGCCGCGACTACCACCTGCTCGACGGCCTCAACTCGCCCGACTTTGTCGTCATGTTCGTGCCGCTGGAGCCGGCCTTCATCCTCGCCATCTCGCGCGACGGCCATCTCTGGCAGGAGGCATGGGACAAAAATGTCCTGCTCGTCAGCCCCAGCACCGTGCTGTTCGTTTTGCGGACCGTGGCCCAACTCTGGCGTCAGGAGCAGCAGACGAAAAACGTGCAGGAGATCGTTCGTCGTGGAGGCGAACTCTACGACAAGCTCGCCGCTTTCGCTACCGACCTCACGGAAGTTGGGAAGAACCTCGACAGGGCCCGAACCAGTTACGACGACGCTTTCAAAAAGCTTTCAACCGGCAAAGGAAACGCCATTCGCCAGGCCGAAATGCTGAGGAGCCTCGGCGTCAAGCCATCCAAAGTGATCCCCATGGTGCTGATCGAGCAGGACGCGGAAGATGCCCCACTGGAGTTGGCCGCCAGCACGGAAGACGCCGGCGATTAAGTGCGAATGTCACGCCAGTTCCGCAGCCACCCCGAGTTCTCCCGCCACGCCCTGAAGCCGCTTATCACGCGACCATAACAGGGTCTCCGGAGTAATGAGTGCGGATGCAATCAGGTGGGCATCCACAAATCCGATACCGCGACGGGAAAGCGAGTTCGCTGTAATCATTCGCCGAACCTCGTCTCCATTCGCCACTTTCGCCGTTGGCAGCAACTCAAGATAGATCAAATTCTCGTCACGATTCGGCACGTGGCCAAGCATCAGTTCGATCAGCACAAACGGATGCATCGCGATGTTGCCAGCATCGAGATGACGGGCGAGTTCGGCGTCGCCCTTCCGAAAATAGTCCACCCAAATCGACGTATCCGCTAAGATCATTCTGGCGGCTGTCTCCGCCGCGGGATAGGTCGCATTTCCGGCCCCGTGCCGCCCACCTTCGCCAGCCGACGAGCAGCTTCCCGCTCAATGAGCGCCTTCAATGCCTCGCGGATCAAAACACTCCTCTCGGACAGTCCGGTAAACTCCTGCGCGGTCGCAACAAGCTTGTCGTCTAATGCGATAGTGGTTCTCATGATACCGTCTCCAGCACCAATTCTATCACTATTTGATGTTCTATTTAGTGCCTGGATTGAATTGCTACGCCGTAACCAGCGCGGCGTCCGCTCTTGCGGCCACCTTCACGCGCTGCTTTTTCTCTGAGCCCAGCGTGGTCAGCGCCCATGCCGAGCGGTCTTTCAGCAGGCGCGAAACCAGCGCCGTATGCATGGCGTGTCCGGCGCGTTCGGCCACCACGTGGCCCAGAATATGATGCCCGGCCAGCGCCAGGTCGCCAATCAGGTCCAGAACCTTGTGCCGTACAAATTCATCGTCAAAGCGCAGTGGGCCGTTGAGCACGCGCTGCCGGTTGAGGATAATCGCACTCTGCTCCGACACGCCGCGAATCAGCCCCATGTTTCGCAGCATGGCCTCGTCTTCCTTAAAGCCGAAGGTGCGCGCCGGGGCGATCTGCGCGGCATAGTCGCGCGTGGCCAGATCGACGGCGAAGCCCTGCCGCCCAATCGGCGTGGGAAAGTCGATCTTGTAGGAAACGCTGTATCCCTCGCCCGGATAGACGCCGATGAACTTGTCTCCCTCGCGCACTTCCAGGCTCTTCAGAATCCGCAGATACTCCCGCCGCCGCCGCTGCGTCTTCACTCCGATGGACCGGAACGCCTCCACATAAGGCAGAGCGCTGCCATCCAGAATGGGAAGCTCCAAGTTGTCCACTTCAATAATGACGTTGTCCACGCCCACGCCGATCAGCGCCGACAGCAGGTGCTCCGTCGTCTGAATCAGCACGCCCTTCCTCATCAGGCTGGTGGCGTAGCTCACCTTGGCCACGTTGCGCCCGGTGGCGGCAATCTCAAAATTGTCCAGATCGGTGCGGCGGAAGAGGATTCCGCATCCCGCCGGGGCCGGCAGCAGCCGCATGGAAACCGGAACGCCGCTGTGCAGACCTATGCCGCTGAACTCAACGGCATTCGCAATCGTGTGCTCAAAATGCGATGATTCACTCAAATTCAGAACCCTTCATACCGATTTTTCCGGTATGAAGGCATAGACTACTCGTGGCGGCAGAAGTTTCGTTGTGGTAATTTCGCCACAGTTTTGAGCCAAATAACTCAAATTGGACACAATCTGGTATAAGGATGGGCCTCCCCGTAACTCTTTCAGCAACTATGGACTACAAAATTCGTAACCTTCTGAAAGCCGCCCGGGACCGCGAAAAATCGCTTCTCCGGCTGCTTCGGGCCCTTGTCGAACTTGAGTCTCCCACCGCCGAGAATGCCGCGGAAAAGGCCGCTCTCGACCGCTGCCTCGACTTCGCGGCTGAGGCTGCCGCCCGTTTTGGCGCGACCATTCGCAGGCATCGTTGCCGCGTGCTTGAAGCGCGCTTCTCCGCTGGCCCAGCGCACCGCGGTGAAAAGCCCATCCTGCTGCTCGGCCACCTCGACACCGTATGGCCGCTCGGCACGCTGGCCCAATTGCCGTTCAAGATTGAAAAGGGCCGCGCCTGGGGTCCCGGTGTTCTCGACATGAAAGCCGGAGTGGCCATGGCCCTCACCGCGCTCGACCTGCTTCGGGCCGAAGGCCTCCCGCACCGCCCGGTCATCCTGCTGCTCACCGGAGACGAGGAAACCGGCTCCTCCGCCTCCCGCGAATTGCTCGAAAAGACCGCCCTCCGCTGCGAGGCTGTCTATGTGCTTGAACCCGCACAGGGGTCTGACGGAGCCTACAAGACGGCCCGCAAGGGAATCGGCAACTATCGCGTCCACGTCACCGGAGTTCCCGCCCACAGCGGCGTCAATTTCGAGCAGGGACACTCCGCCATCGCCGAACTCGCCCGCCAGGTCGCGGTCATCGAAGCCCTGACCGACCTGAAGCGCGGCGTCACCGTGAACGTGGGAACAATCCACGGGGGCACGCGCTCCAACGTCATCCC
Source organism: Acidobacteriaceae bacterium (assembly GCA_025934135.1). Taxonomy (GTDB): domain Bacteria; phylum Acidobacteriota; class Terriglobia; order Terriglobales; family Acidobacteriaceae; genus Silvibacterium. The sequence continues at coordinate 11,613 of JAICYR010000064.1, forward strand.
CGCCGAAGCCTGGGCCGAAGTCGACGTGCGCGTCCCGCGCGCTTCCGACTTCGCTCGCATTGACCGCCGGATGAGAAGCCTCCGCGCCCATGACAAAGCGTGCGTCCTGAAGATTGAAGGCGCGTTGAACCGTCCGCCCATGGAGCGAACCCGCGCCGGAGTCGCGCTCTACCGCCAGGCGGCGGCTCTCGCCGGCGAGTTGGGAATCGACCTCGCGGAAGCCTCCACCGGAGGCGGCTCGGACGGCAACTTCACGTCCGCGCTCGGCGTTCCCACGCTCGACGGAATGGGCGCGGTCGGCGAAGGAGCACACGCCCGCAACGAGTCGGTTCTGCTGAAGCACCTCGCTCCCCGAACCGCGTTGCTGGCCGCCATGCTGATGCCGAAGGAGCGGTGATGGTCAGATTGATCGAATTGGTCATCCTCGCCGTCCTGCTCGTCGTGGTCCTCCGGCTCATCCGCGGCCGCCGCTAACCCCGCTCTTCACTCTGATCAAGGCCACGAAAAAACGCGCCTCCGGCGATGAACCAGAGGCGCTGTTATGTTTGCGGATTCAGACTGCTTTACGGGTGCGTAGGATGCGGCCCGTAGAACTTCCACTCGGTCGTGTAGTCCGGCGTCAGCGGCAGGTTTTCGAGGTCAGCCCTCAGAAGCTCAATTGGCATGGGACCCTCGTGCAGGACCGCGTCGGCGAACTGCTTTTCGGTCATTTTTCCCGAGCCCACCAGTTCCTTGTGCATCTGGCGGAACTGCAGCGCGCCCATCAGGTACGCGCACTGGTACAGCGGCCCAACCGAGCCGTTAAAGCTGCGCCGCACCTCAGCGGTGGCGTTGTCCACGTCCCAGCCCACGTTGTCCATCAGGTACTTGATGCACTGCTGTGGCGTCCACTTGCCCAGATGAAAGTTCATGGTGAAGATGACCCTCGCCGAGCGGTGCATCCTCCACATCAGCGCGCCCACGCGCTCTGCCGGAGTTGCGTCGAAGCCCTTCTGGTAATACAGCATCTCCCACCAGAAGGCGTTGCCTTCCGACCAGAACGGCGTTGAGAAGGCGCGACGGTAAGGCCGGTGGCGGGACATCATGTAGAACTGCAGGAAGTGCCCGGGGATCATTTCGTGGAAGGCTTCGGCATGGGACAGCGGCGTGCTGTTGCCCCTCATGCTCTGCATCCGCTGGGCGAAGGTCATGGTGTCGGTCGGGTAGGAGACGCTGATCTCGTTGCCGCCGGTAAAGAACGGGTTCACCAACTGCCGCTGCGGCGTCATCATAATCATGCGCCACGTTTCCTCGGCCATGGGAGGCACCGTCACCAGGTCGTTCTTCTTCGCGAACGCGATGCCTTCGTCCACCAGATTCTTGATCACCTGCGGCTGCTCGCCCGGCGGAACGTGCATCTGTTTCACCTTCTCGACGGCCGCGTGCCAGTTGTCGCCGTAGCCCATTTCGCGCGACGCTTCCAGCATCTGCTTCAGGCACCAGTCGTACTCGGTCTGGGCAATGGCGATCAGCTCTTCCGGGGTGTAGTCGATCATGTTGTCGGCCAGGTCCGCCATCAGCGCGTCGTGCCCCACCGGGTCGCCAATAATGGTCGTCGTGTCGCCGGGCTTCAGGCCGACCAGCTTCTCCCGCAAAAAGGTTTCATACCCGGTCAGCGCCTTGTTCGCGTTCTGGTAGGGCATGTCCACCCACCAGGTAAAGTCCGGATCGTAGCCGTTGTATTCGGTAAACCAGTCGCGCAGGTTCCGCTGCAACTCGCGCGTGGCCATGGCGGCCCGGTTTGCGACCATCGGGTCGATTTTGGTCGCGGCGTTTGCGCCACCGTGGTTGGGATTCAGTTTCTTCTCCGCCTCGTCAATCTGCTTGACCATCTCGGCCAGCGAGGCCGCGCTCTTCTGCGCGTCGGGACGCTGCATGAGCCGCTTGCCGGTCATCATTTCTTCAATCGCGGGGGCGAACGGCAGCAGGGGCTTCATCTGCGCGTCCTGCTCCTTTTCAAGCGCGATCTGGTGCAGCTCGGAGTTGCACTTATGCTTCAGCAGCATGTAGTCGACCTGATCTTCGTGCGACAGACCCTTGAAGTCCATCGCGGCCAGCATGGCCAGCTCGTTGCGGTAGAACTTCTCCATCCGATCGATATGGGTCGGGGAAATCTCCACTGGATAGGTCTGCGACAGGCTCCTGCGATTGGCTGAGTATTGCTCGATGACTTCCGGCATATTCGGCCCCTGCGACTCGTTTTTTGGGACCGCCGCGCCCTGCGCGACGCCCGCCAGCGTCAAAACCGCGCCCGCCAGGAACACGACTGCCCGCTTCTGTGACTGCATTCTTCAAGTCCTTAATAAATTGATTGAGAAACAAGCCAGTCTAACCTCCGGCCATAACGGCTGTATACAAACGCTGGACCGCTCTTTGTATGCAACTCGCGGCCGTTTACTGCGCGTCGCTATAATCGGCTTCAATCTTCCGATGAAGCTTCTCCACGTCATTCCCAGCCTTTCCCCGGCCACCGGAGGCACGGCCGAGGCCCTGCGCCAGCTTGCGGCGGTCTCTCCAGAGGCCGGAGTAGAGACCGAAATCGTCTGCCTCGATGCGCCCGGTTCGGACTGGATCGGAAGCTTCGCGGCGATGGTTCACGCGCTTGACTGGCGCGGCGGAAGGTATGGCCGTTTGCCGCGACTGCGCGAATGGCTGGCGGGCAACGTTGCGCGCTTCGACGGAGTCGTGGCGCATGGCATCTGGACTTATCCCACGCTGGCGGCGGCGCGCGCCTGCCGGGGCCGCGTCCCTTACGCCGTCTTCACCCACGGAATGCTCGACCCGTGGTTCCAGCGCCGCTACCCGCTCAAGCACATCAAGAAGCGGCTCTACTGGCCGTGGCAATATCCGGCGCTGCGCGATGCGAAAGCGGTGCTGTTTACCTGCCGGATGGAAAGCGAACTCGCTCCGCAAAGCTTCCGCCCAAATGAGTGGACCAGCCTGGTTGTGCCGTTCGGAACCAATCCTCCGCCGCCGGAGGAATCAGCGCAGCGCGCGGCCTTTGAAGCGGCGCTGCCCCAGCTTGCGGGGCGGCGGTTCCTGCTGTTTCTGTCGCGCATTCACGAGAAGAAAGGCTGCGACCTGCTGGTGGAGGCATTTGCGGCCGTGGCATCAGGGCAGCCGGACGTTGATCTTGTCATCGCCGGCCCTGACCAGACCGGCCTTCAGTCCGGCCTGATGATGCTGGCGGAGAAGCGGGGAATCGCTGCCCGCGTTCACTGGCCGGGAATGTTGACCGGTCACGCCAAATGGGGAGCGCTGAGGGCGTGCGAGGCCATGGTCCTGCCTTCGCATCAGGAGAACTTCGGGGTCGTGGTGGCCGAGGCGCTGGCCTGCGGACGTCCCGCGCTCATCTCGAATCAAGTAAATATTTGGCCGGAAATAAAGGAGAGCGGTGCAGGACTGGTTGAGCCGGACACGCTGGAAGGGACCCGGTCGCTGCTCACGCGCTGGTTTGCCCTGAGCGGGCCGGATCGGGCGGCGATGTCCGAACGGGCTCTCGCGGCCTTTGAGGCGCAGTTCTCCATGCGGAACTGCGCCCTGGCCCTTCGCGACCTCTTCAGCCGCTAGCTCTGAGGCTGCTCTTTCTGATGATCCGGCTTGGCCGGATGCTCTGGATGGTCCGGGTGATCCGGACGAGCCTGCGGCCTCGCCTCGGGCCTTTGTTCCCGTTGCGGCTGCGGTCTTGCTTCAGGCCTTTGTTCCCGTTGCGGCTGCACTTCATGATTGGGGACCGCCGGACGCACGTTGTTGTGCGGCTGCGGCTCCGGGCGTGCATTGGGGCGAGCTTCCGGACGGTTCTCAGGATGAGTTGGTTGAGCATTGGGACGGGTCTCAGGATGGGTCGTCCGGTATTCGGGCTGCGTTGGTTGGGCGTTAGGCCGCGCATTGGGCCGGGCTTCTGGCCGGGTGTTGTTGTTCGGCCTCTCATTATTCGGACGGGCGTTGTTGTTGGGCCTGTTGGTATTAGGCTTATTGTTGTTCGGGTTCGGACGCGCCGCGCGCGCCGGGACCGCCCGCTTGAAGTCCGAGACTGAGCGCGCCGGACGCTCCAAGGCCGCGTGTTCGGGATGTCCGTTGTTCACTTTTGCGTAGTTCTCGCGCAGGTTGCGCGCCAGTTGCGCCTGCCGCTGCTGGGCGGGGGCGGGGCCGGACCGCTTGTGCTCCCGCACGGTGCGCTGGGTTGGCGTGGGCCGCGCCTGGATGCCGCCGTTACCCCCGTTGTAGCTCACCCGGTCGGGTTGCGGACGGTACTGAACCTCATTACGGTAGGTGTTGTGGATCACCGTAGTATTGATTTGCACCACGGCCACGTTATAGGCGAAGTTGTTGCCTTGCCAGCGGCCGCCATAGAAGCCCTCTCCGGGGTAGCCGTAGCCATAATCGACGCCGCCGTAGAAGCCGACTTCGGGCGCCCAGTAGCCGTCGTTCCACATATAGTTCCCGTCCTCATATCCCCAGTAGCCGGGGGTCCAAAGCAGCCCCTCCTCGGGGGCCTCAACCCATGTTCCGGGGACCCAGTAGTAGCCGTCGTCGCCCCAATACCAGTAGCCGGGGCTCCATATAAGGTTAGGTTCCGGGCAGGGAGGCTGGTCATAAAAGGGCAGCGGGGGCGGCGCGATGCCGATGGAAATGCTGACCTGGGAATACGCGAGGCTCGAAACGGCGGCCAGCGCCAGGATGAAGGAGACTTTCGCGAACCAGCGAGGGAGTTTCATTGGTTTTCCTTCCGTCCCCGGTGGGGCAAAAGGCCGGGAACTGTACTTTTAGTCGGAATGGCCGCCGAGCGCTTTTTGTTGCTCAAAGAAGAAGAAGGATTTGGGGTTTCAAGCGATCAGCGTTCAGGGTTTAGAAATCAGAAAAATGCTTAGATTTCGCAAAACCTAGAGAACAAAAGACTTAATTCTTAAAATCTAGAAAACAAAGACATTGGTGGTTTCGGGCAAAGATTCCGGGGGACAGAGAGAGGCAAAAGCGACCTGTGGAAAACTTTTGTCAAGAGGTAAATCTTCTAAGCTGCTTAGAATCAGCGACTTGAATTTGCAGTTAATTAGGGTCTGATTTGCTATTCTGAACTTAAGAGAGAAATTAAAGCGGGGCTCCCGCGAACAGGTCTTCGTTCGCGGGGTGGCAAGGCGCAGCCATCGGGTTGCGCCTTTTGCTTTTTTCGACGTGGAATTTGTCCCCCACTCAAGCCAAAAGAAGGCTTGAGTGGGCCACCCGCCAATCAAGTTAGAGTTCTAGATTTTGCGAGATTTTGAAGGAGGAATGAGGATGTCGAACGCCGCTGTCATCGTGCCGCAATGCACCCACATCAAGACCAACGGAGAAGTTTGCGGATCGCCCGCCGTGTCGGGAACCGAGCTTTGCTACCACCACTCGAAGGTGAAGTCGGCGCTGGGCAAATGGGCGCCCGCCGATCAGGCCGCTTACGGCGAGTTCACGCCCATTCCCTTCATCTTTCCCGAGGACCGGGCGTCGTTGCAGATCGACTATTTTCTGCTGTTCCAGGCAATGAATGAGGAGCGCGTGGAGCGCCGCGCCGCCGAGGTTTTGTTCCGAATGCTGAAGGCCATGGCCGCGAACCTGGGCAAGTCGGGCACGCTGGTGGAGGCGAGCGATCAGCGGAGCGGCGAGCCCGCGTCTCAGAAGCGAGAGCCTTCGACAAACTCGGGGCAGGCTGTGGGGCACCCGCAAGTGGCCGGGGACCAAAAATCGGCCAGCGAAAAGATCAGCGTGCAGGCGAGCGCGTCGGCGGAGGTATTTGCGGGTCCAATCGCGCCGGAGAGCTGTTTCTCGACCCAGCCGCCGGCCCGGAGTCTCACGGACATGAGAAGGGAGTTGTTTCGCACGAGTTCGTTTCATCCGGCGGGTCAGCGCACCCTGAACCGATACTTCGCTCCGCTCCCTGAAAAATGAGGAGGGTATGCCTCCCCATGTCTCTTCGAGAAATGGGGCACCCAGCACCCGGCGTTCGCAATACAGAATCCTATGTGTCTGTCGGGGTGTCTTTCCACAGACCACTTGATGAGAAACCGCAGAGCCAATTGAGAGCCTTATGTCGCTCTTGTGCAATTGAGGTCAAAACAGCGAACTCCTCTAAAGAGAGGTCGCGGTAGGGTTTCCCCCGGGCGGCAAAGTCAGATCGGATTGGGTGCGGCAAATCTCCATTTTCAGCACCTTTCAATGCCGCTAATTCGATGACCTGCTCAATCGTGTAACCACTGGGCAACTGAAATAAATATCCTTCCTCCTGTAGCTCTCGTGTCCGCGCCCGCCAATGCCAAAGCTCCGCGATGTTCCTTTGCTTCTTGATCTCCTCTTCGGGGCGTAGATGGGCTTGCTTGATGAGATCCTTGATGGAATTGGCAGGGAGCGCGTTGACGATCTCATGGCTTGATTCCTGATCGTAGGATGGCATTCCCGGAATAATCTTAAGTGCCCAAAGCAAACATGTGATCGATTCAGCCAGCCAGCCTGCATCAATCCGCTGTTGCTCACTGATTTCGTCAATCCCAGCCTGTAGGAATTTCCTCTCATCCTCGTCTACATCCGGCCAAATCCCGGCAGCTTTCAAGTGATTGACATTTTGCATAAACATCTGCCCAGCGTCTGCCATGAGCCGAGACGTTTCCTCGGGAGTCCATCGACTCATAACCGCCTGAAGGTATTCGACTGGAGGTGCTGCAAGACCCTTAACGAGGGCATATTTCAGAATGATTACGCGCCTCATAGCCGAGGCAGCGTTTGGGCTTCTTTTTAGCGCGGAGAACATATCCCGAGTGTATCGCCGGCAACAGTGTATTCGTAATCAACACGCTCCAGCTTTGCGCGCTTCGCTGACGGCTTCTTAGCTGCCCGCTTTTTACCCTTCTCCACTCAGCCTTGTTGTGTCGCCGTTCGCCTGTCGTTGTTTACTGACCGCTGAAACCCGGCTTGAATCCGAGGCCGGAACGTGCTAAAAATGGGTTAATCAAGTTTGCTCTTTTGAGCGAGCCTGAGTTTCATGAAGAGTGGCTGAGGGACGGGCCCTGTGACGCCACGACAACCGGCCCAGGCAATCTGGGACATCGGTGTCAACTCTCTCCTAAAGTCGATTCCAAAACAGGATCGGCGGCGGGGAACATGAGATTCGGGGATGCAGCCAACAACGCATCTCGCCTAATCCAGTTGTACCGCTGTACCTGAGTTCGTCACGCCGCCCGTGCATCCGCCCCTCTCGAAATCGAGGGACCTGATG
>JAICYR010000132.1 GCA_025934135.1 Acidobacteriaceae bacterium
CCTTGGGCACGGCGCAGAACCCGCAGCGGCGCGTGCAGAGATTGCCCAGCATCATGAAGGTCGCGGTCTTGTGGTTCCAGCACTCACCGATGTTGGGGCAGTGCGCCGACTCGCAGACGGTGTGCAGATTGAGGTCCCGCGCCATCTTCTTCAGGCTGTGATAATTTTCGCCGACGGGAGCGCGCGCCTTCAGCCACTCGGGCTTGGGAGCAGGCTTCTTCGGAGCAAGATCAATCTGAACGAGATCGGCGGCTGTTGCCATAACCTCTTATTGTAGCGAACGAGCGGCCAGCGATTAGGGCGGTCAGCAATTGATCAGTTTCGCACAATCATTTCCCATCCTTATCCAATAAGGATCACCCTCGGGGTTAGGAGCGGTCGGGTGCTTTGTCCAAAGCATCGTTGTTGATCCGACGTTGAAAGCTTTGTCCCTCAGAATCGACGGACCGGCGAGCTTTTTCCATTGTTTCTCTGCGGTATAGCCATACATCACGACAAGCTTAGGCTCCTTCTCGACAATTTTCTCCTGGATGAATTGAATTCGTTTGTTCAACATTTTGTCCGCTTGTCCTTGTTCAACCAAGTCGCCCATAAGTAAAGCAAGGTCGTCTGGATTCTTGGCTGGGAGTCCAAACAACTCGATTATGCAGGTTTGGTTCTTCCCCATTCCCCAATGATCTCGCTGATATTTGCGCAAGCTTTCTTTATCGGCCTTTTCCCGGAGTAATGTTCTGAGCAGAAGGATGAGCGGCCTCCAAGTCGGCTGGAGTTCTACTCGGTCCACGTGCCACCTTTGGTCATTGATTAACCGATGCAGATGAAATGAGCGGCAATCGCACAAACCATCCTGATCGAGTTCGCTCCAGACCTTTGCTCTGTCTTCAACTGTTTCATTCGGGCCTCTACTCTGTCCGAGGCCGATAAACCAATAAGGCGCATCCCAATGCCCATATCCATAGCAGTCACGGGCCATTCGGTTCATACTAACTCGCTCCGGATTGAGAGGCAGATGGAGTCCCAGATCGACCCCATCGAACACCTTATGACCGTGGACATTTTCTTCATTTTCCATCGATGTATCGCTATAAAAAATCCAGATGATGGCGCTGAAAATGGCCAAGCCAATGATCGGCAGAATCCACGTCCACGGATGCCGGAAGGATGCTGCGCCCATAAGCCCGCAAGCGACCATAAAGCCTACAACTACTCCCACCAGGATCAGCGGAAAGAGCAGGAAATTTCGCGACGTGCGGAAGAACTCCCGGAATTTCATACCAACGGCATTTTCTTCCATCGGCTTGCTTTTGGCTAGCCGATTTTACTCGTCGAAGGTCTACTGCTGCTCTTTTCTAACTTTGAACCTCTAATTACATTTTGCAAACAACTGTGTTGCCGCGAGGTGGAAAGATGACTCCGATGTGTCCGCGAAATGCGGATGCAAAGCGAGGCACGAGATATTCGGTGCAATCAATTCCGGTCTGAAAAAATATGCTCCTGGGTTTCAACGCCTGCTCAGGCACGGTGTAAATCGGTCTGGACTACCGCTGCCCAAGATGCTTTGGGGAAAGCCGGTCTGGACGCATCCTCTGCTGTGGAACCATGTCGTTTGGGATGAAAGCGTTCTGCATTGGATTACCGAATATCTGAAGCCCGGCGACATTTTTTTCGATGTCGGGGCGCATCAGGGATGGCTCTCGATTGCTGCTGCGCGGCGGACGACATGCACCGGAAGGGTAATTGCTTTTGAACCGTCTCCGGCCTCGGTCAAATTCTTGCGGTTCCACAAACGAATGAACCGGCTTAAACATATGGAGATTGTTCCCAAGGCCGTAGCAGCGCGCGATTCGGCGGCGGTGCCTTTCATTTTGGAGGGAGACGGAGATTCTGTAATGAACTCGCTGGTCGACATTGAGGCGGTCAGGAATGGGCAACGAGGTAGTACTGTGATTCCGGTGGAAGCCATCAGCCTGGATTCTTACTCGAAACAAACGGGCCTGGTGCCCAGCATGATCAAAATTGATACGGAGGGATCGGAGATATGGGTTTGCGAAGGCGCAAGGCGTCTTCTTGCTGAGAATCGACCGGCGCTAATCATTGCAACCCATCCCGCATGGCTTCCAGACGGTCAGAAGATTGAAGATCTATTTGCGCTGCTCAGTTGCTATGGATACCGCGTCGCCTCCTCGGATACCTTGCAGTACAAAACCTCTGATTTCCGGGATTATCTATTCCTCGCCCAATGAGTCGCTGACCGTTTGCATTGCCGCCCGCTACTTCACCCTCTCCAGCACCTCGGGCCGAATCAGATAGAGGAAGAAGACCAGGTTCACCAGCATCATCGCGATCATGGGGATCTGGTGGAACAGAAACAGCATGACGGCGGCGTAAGTCATGGAGAGGAAGGCCGCGGCGAGGGTCAGGGCCCATCCCCAGCGCTTGAGCTTGAGCAGGCCGTTGGCTGCGACGGCGAACAGCACGCAGATCAGGATGACGGTGACGGGCAGCTTGTGCATCAGGACGCCGATGAGGCCGATGCCGCACTGGGCCAGCATCCAGAGGGCGATGACCGCCATGCCGGGCAGCAGTTTCGTCGTTTCCAGATGGGCGTCCGGGCTTTCCAGTTTGAGTTTGCTCATAACGTATGCAGGTAGGCGAGCAGGTCCCGCAGTTGCTCCTGACTTATGGTATTGCCAAAGGCGGGCATCATGCCATGTCCGTGCAGAATGACAAAGGTGACGCGCTCGTCGTTGGCGGGAAAGCCGCTGGGCAGATACTTCTGCTTGAACAAGGCTTGCAGACCGGGGCCGTGCAGCACGCGCGTGTCGTTGGCGTCATGACAGCGCGCGCAGTTGTCGACGAAGACTTCGTGCCCGTGCATCTCCTGCGGAGTCAGTTCGCTCAGAGGCTTGGAAGGTGGAAGGGGCGGACTGCATCCGGCGAGCAGGAGCAGGGCGGCGGCAGCAGGGAGCAATTTGCAGACAGAGCGCAAGGGACTGCTTTCCATGATAGCGAATACCTTAGTACCGCTCCCAGATCGCCTTCACAATTTCGTCCATGGCCTTTACGCTTTCCCCACCATCGGGGCCGTGGTCGTTGCACAGGATGGAAAAAATGATGGTGCGGCCGCTGGAGGCGGTCAGGTATCCGCTGAGCGTGTGGACTCCGGCGAGAGTGCCGGTTTTGGCCAAAACTTTGCCGCGCAAGGGCCGGTGCTGAAACCGGTCGGAGAGCGTACCGTCCACTCCGCCAATGGGGAGGCTGGCGCGCAGCTCCGCGCCCCACGGCTGGTGCGCCGCGTAGACCAGCAGCGTGGTAAACGCGCGAGGCGAGATGAGGTCCTGGGGGGAAAGTCCCGAGCCGTCGTAGAACTCGAAATCCCCCGGATCCACGCCCGCATGAATGAGGAACTGATGCACGACGCGCGCGCCTTGCGCGAGGGAGCCATCGCCGGCCTCAAGCCTTCCGAGCGCGCGCAGGAAAAGCTCGGCGTGGAGGTTCTGGCTGACCTTGAGCGTGACGGCGACATCCTGCTCAAACGGAGGAGAAACATGGGTGGCCAGAACGCGCTCGTCGTCCGTTGGAGGCGCGATGGTGGTGATGGTGAGCGGCTGCAGCACCAGGGGCTGGTTGACTTCGGCGCGGAAGCTTTCCGTGTCGGTTGAGAGCCGATGATTCGCCTTCGCCTCGCCCGTCACGGTGATGCCGCGAGCCAGCAGCATCTGCCGGAGCGCAATGGCTGCGTATTCGGCTGGATCCTGAATGGCGATGCCGGTGTGGATTCCATTGGGATTCATGGTGCCGAACAACCGGATGATCTTTGACCCGAGGGCGCGGTCCAGCCCGGACGAGGCGCGGTGGCTCGCGGGAACCAGCGTGAGGGAATTTTCCAGCTTGTAATAAGGCGTGTCGGGACACCACGCCACATTCATGGGCGCGTTTGGCGCGGGTGCCGGAGGGGGCGGCGGGGCTGGGCTTGCTTGCGGCGCGCCGGAAGGGCAGTCGGAAGCGGAGACTCCGGGCCCTATGTTCAGAAACACAATGTTGTCATTGACGGTGAGCGCGGAGATGGGTGCGCCGTAGTCCCAAACGAGGTCGTCCCATGCCCAGCCCTGCCCGTATGGCTCCCACGGAAACCACGTGTCGTCGCCGATAACGTCGCCATCAACGCGCTTAATGCCTTTCGCCACGATCTGGTCGGCCATGTTGGCGAGCGCGGCAAGCGGCGGGCCCGGCCGTTCGGTGCGGCCGTCGTAAGGATAGGTGCGTCCGGAGATGGTGGGATCGCCCGCGCCCAGCAACTCAATATTTCCGTGGAGCACGCCGCGGGCGTCGAGCGTGCCCGAGGTCACGGCGTTGGTGGTCCAGGTCACGCCTTTGGGAAAGAGCGCGAGCGCCGCCGAGGCTGTGGTGAGCTTGTTGTTCGAGGCGGGCTCAAAAAGCTGGCCGTCGTTCAGCGCGTAAATGGGTTTGCCGTCCGCCGAAACGACGGAAATGCCCCAGTGCGCTCGCGCCGCATCGGGGTTCCGCAGGATGGAATTGACCTGGGCGGCGAGGCTGAGGCGACGGGCGGAGTGGCGCGCTGGCGGATGCGACCGGCTCCGGTGATGGCGCTGGGTGGAGGCCGTTCCGGGCAGAATGAAAATCAAAATTGCGATAAGCAGCGGGGCGCTATAGGTCGTTCTCGATCCGGTATTCATTTCTGCGCGAAGTGTAGCATCAAAGACGAAATGGCATTCCCCTCCCGCGACAAATTTGAATGGCGGCTGCGCACGCGCTCGCTGCAACTGGGCACGCGCACGCTGGTGATGGGGGTTCTGAACATTACGCCGGATTCGTTCTCCGACGGGGGCCGCTTTCTTTATCCCGAGACAGCCGCCGCCGACGCGCTGCGCATGTTCGAGCAGGGGGCCGATATTGTGGACATTGGCGGCGAGTCCACGCGGCCCGGCAAGCGCGCCGAAGTCACGGCGGCGGAGGAGCATCGGCGGGTGCTTCCGGTGATTGAAACGATTCTGAAGACTAAGCCCGACGCGCTGCTTTCGATTGACACATACAAGGCTGCGACGGCGAAAGCCGCCGTGGAAGCGGGCGCGGAGATTGTGAACGACGTGAGCGCGCTCGCGTGGGACGAAGCGATGGCTGCGACCTGCGCGGAATTAAAGTGCGGAGTGGTGCTGATGCACACGCGGGGTCGGCCTGCCGAATGGCACAGTTTGCCTCCGCTGAAAAAAGAAGAAATTGTGCCACTGGTGAAGAAAAGCCTGGCGGCGAGTCTGCGGCGCGCATTGGACGCGGGCGTGGAGAACGACCGCATCTGCATTGACCCCGGCTACGGATTCGGGAAATCGCTGGACGAAAATTATCCGCTGCTGGCCGGACAGGATGAACTGCGCGAGCTGGGAAGGCCGGTTCTGGTCGGGGTGTCGCGAAAGTCATTTCTGGGGCAGACGCTCGCGCCGCTTTATCGTGGCGCGCGTGCTCCAGTGACTGAACGCGGTAACGCAACGCTGGCCGCGACCACGGCGGCGATTCTTGCCGGAGCGCACATTGTGCGGGTACATGAAGTGAGACCGGCAGTGGAGGCGGCGCTGATAGCGGACGCGGTGCTGGCGGGCAAATGAAAAAGGCCGCGAAGCTCGCGGCCTTTTCTACTGAATTTAGCTCAGGACTATGCGGCAGCTTTTGCCAGCGCAGCCTTGGCTTGCTCAACTAGGGCAGTGAAGCCGGGAGCGTCGTTCACGGCGATATCGGCCAGGATTTTGCGGTCGAGTTCGATTCCGGCGGCCTTGAGTCCGTGGATAAGCTGCGAATAGCTGATGCCGTTGATTTTGGCGGCGGCGTTGATGCGCACGATCCAGAGCGAGCGGTACTGGCGCTTCTTCTGCTTGCGCCCGCTGTAGGCGAACTTCATGCCGCGCTCGACGGCTTCCTGAGCGGCTTGGTAGAGCTTGGATTTTGTGAGGAAATAACCGCTGGCGCGCTTTAGAATTTTTTTGCGGCGGTCGTTGCGTTTGGTTCCACGTTTAACGCGGGGCATGGCGCTGTTTCTCCTTTTTAGACTGCGGTTAGGCGGCTGGAGGCAGGTTGTACCTCTTCACTCGCTCGGTTTCCTGATCGCTCGTCGTGCTTCGCACGCCGGGGGCCTGAGGCCCTTGCTTTATGGAAGCAGATCAGGCGTAGGGAATCATGCGCGCAACCTTCTTGTAGTCGGCGTCCGAAACCAGCGTGCTGTGGGCCAGCTTGCGCTTGGTTTTGGTTTCCTTCGACGTGAGGATGTGGCGCATTTTGGACTGGCCGCGGACGATTTTGCCGGTGCCGGTCTTTTTGAAGCGCTTGGCGGCGCCCCGATGGGTTTTCAATTTAGGCATGGTTTTCCTGCTTGATTCGGCTTGCTTCCAACAGCTTCCAGTATACGGGAAGCCGGGCGGGTTGGCCAGATGGCGCGAGCGGGTTATTCAGGCGTGTTGGGCTGCTTCATCACGGCTTCGGCGGCCTGCTGGAGGGTCACGTCGTCGGGCAGTCGGGTGAAGTGGGATTTTATATCGTCTTCCTGCTCGGAGATGGTTTTAAAGAGCAGAGCGCGGCCCTGAATGTGGACGTGAGTTTTGGTGATCTGCCAGAGACCGGGAGCGACCTGCTCGCGGTCCACCTCGAACCAGCCTCCTTTTTTGAGGCTGCCGAGGATGCCCCATCCGAAATTCACCTCGCGGGTCATGGTGCCCTTCAGGCTCTGGATCCGGTGGTGCTGGTTGTTGACGACGAGGTCGCCTTCCATGACGGCTAAGACGCTGGCCTGGCGGCTGGGCGGATCGAAGTTTGGATTCGGCTTGAAGTGGAGGGTCGTGGTGACGTCGTTCTTCTGCTTGATAGACCAGAGAAATGTGTCGGGCAGCATATTGAGGAGCGCCTCGGCATGCTGCGCGTCTTTGGCGTTGCCTTGGTGTTGCTGCTGTCGGGCATCGGTGTCGCGTATGAAGGACTCAACGGCTTTGCGCTGCTGGGGCTTGGGGATGGGGTGGCCGTTCTTCCTGAGTACGCGGCTTATGTCGCCATCCGAGGTTTGTGCGACCCATTGCTCGACAGATTTGTCCGGTTTCTTATCGACTTCGTAGAAAATCCAGCGGGAGTGGTCGGCCTTGTCCGCGGCGATTTCGGCATTGACGGTCGTCCGGACGAGGCTTTGAGCGTTCTGCTGCGCGAAGAGGGGAAGGGAGCAGAGAAGGACGAGGGAGAAAGCAAGCAGTTTCAGGAGATTTTTCGAGGGGTCGTGCTGTCGTACGTCGTATCTCACGGAAAATAGGATGCACAAAAAATGCAAGACGGAAGAATCCAGATGGTGCAAGTAGAATGAGAAGCACTGTGCCGGTCATCTTTCGCCTCGCGAGTTCAGGTTTTTCTTCTATTCGAACGAGGGATATCCGCGAGAACAGCCCCACGTCCATGTAGAAAAGGATGATATGGAAGCCAAATTCTGGCTGGTTCCTGAGGTAAGGCTGGCTTACAATGAAGGCTTCGACGCCCGCACTTTGCGCGCGCTGCTGGAGATTATTGAGGCCAACAAAGACCGGATTGAAAGGGCATGGGATGAGTTCTTCAGCTAACGCTACGCGCGTGCGCTTCGATGACGACAACATGTGGGTCGATCTGAGCGATGGGCGGACGATCGGCGTTCCGCTGGCGTGGTTCCCGCGCCTCTTGCGGGGAACGGCGGAGCAGCGCAAAAACGTGCGCATCAGCGCCCGGGGCTTGCATTGGGAATCGCTGGATGAGGATATTTCTATAGCAGGGTTGTTAACGGGCCTGGGCGACCAGACCGCGCCAAACAAGACCTTCGCAGCCTGAGCGACTTTCCCAGCCATTCCAAAAGTAACGCTAAGCGATCTTGGGAAGCGTGTGTTTCCGCTGCCCGGCGGCACACAATAGCGCATGGGCGTAAACAACCTTACCTACAGCAATGAGGGACTGCGGCTGACGGAGCTGTTCGAGGGCGACGTGCTGACCGCGTATTAGGACCAGCGCGGCGTCTGGACTATCGGCTACGGACACACGGCGGGCGTACATCCGGGGCAGACCATCACGCAACAGCAGGCCGAGGCGCTGCTGGCCAGCGATGCTCAGGCCGCGGCGGATTGCGTGAACGAGGTCGTAACGGTCGGGCTCACGCAAAGACAGTTCGACGCGCTGGTGGATTTTGTCTTCAACGTGGGAGAAAAGAATTTCCGGCGTTCGACGCTGCTGCGGGAGATCAACGCCGGGAATTTTCCGCAAGCCGTGTCCCAGTTCAGGCTATGGGACCACTGCGGCGGCGTGGTGAATGCCGGCCTTTTGCGACGGCGAGATGCTGAGGCTGAAGCATTCGACCGCGATATTTCGGCAGGGATGGAAGCGGTGTAAAAAACTTGAGGCTGCACGAAGGCAGCCTCAAAATCTAGTTGATATTCCGGGAAATTACTCAGCGACCGTATCCACAAACGCCTTGAGCTTGCGCGAGCGAGAGGGGTGGCGCAGCTTGCGGAGCGCCTTGGCCTCGATCTGCCGAATGCGTTCGCGCGTGACCTGGAAGCTCTGGCCCACTTCTTCGAGCGTGTGTTCGGAGCCGTCTTCAAGTCCAAAGCGCATCTTGATGACCCGCTCCTCGCGGGGTGTCAGCGTGCGCAGCACCTGCGAGGTGTACTCCTTGAGGTTGACGCTGATGACGGCATCAGAAGGCGACACGGCGCCGCGGTCTTCGATGAAGTCGCCGAGGTGCGAGTCTTCTTCTTCGCCGATCGGCGTTTCCAGCGAAATTGGCTCTTGCGCGATCTTCAGCACCTTGCGGACCTTGGCCACCGGAATATCCATGCGCCGCGCAATTTCTTCCGAGGTAGGCTCGCGACCGAGTTCCTGCACAAGCTGCCGCGAGGTGCGGATGAGCTTGTTGATGGTCTCGATCATGTGTACCGGAATACGAATTGTCCGGGCCTGGTCGGCGATGGCGCGGGTAATGGCCTGACGAATCCACCACGTTGCGTAAGTCGAAAATTTGTAACCGCGACGGTACTCAAATTTGTCCACTGCCTTCATCAGGCCAATGTTGCCTTCCTGAATCAGGTCGAGGAACTGAAGACCGCGGTTGGTGTACTTCTTCGCTATGGACACCACGAGGCGCAGGTTGGCTTCAATCAACTCGCGCTTAGCGTGCTCGGCGTCCATGTCGCCCTGGATCATTTCGCGCTGGGTGCGCTTGAGTTCGGCGATAGTAACGCCGGCTTCCTGCTCCAGCTTTTCCAGGTCGATGCGGCAGTTCTTCTGCTGGCGGCGGTACTCCTTTTTGAGTTCCTCGCTCTTCGACTGGTCGAACTTCGCATCCAGGGTGCGGACCTGGCGCTCCAGCGTCCGCATCACGTCCACGGTCTTGTTCACCTTGTCGAGCAGGCGCTTGCGCTCGAGGTTGGTGTACTTCAGTTCGCGGACAACGCGCGTGACCAGCACCTTTTCGCGGGCGAGCGCCCACCGGGTGCGGCGATGTTCCTTGGCCTTGGTCTTGGGGTTGATGCCAGCGAGCTTTTCTTCCAGCGTGGCCGCTTTTTTCTGGTGCTTCACCATCGCGTCAATCTTGCTGACTAGCGCGCGAACGCGGCCCTGCAAGACCTCCTCGGTGATTTCCTCCTCGTCGAAGGTGACAATTTCCTTGATGTTGCGCACGCCGCGCTTCAGGTCTTCGCCGAGCGCGATGATCTCGCGAATCACGATAGGCGAGCGCGAGATGGCCTTCATGACGCGCAGTTGTCCGCGCTCAATGCGCTTGGCGATTTCCACTTCGCCTTCGCGCGTGAGCAGCGGAACGGTCCCCATTTCGCGCAGGTACATGCGCACGGGGTCGTTGGTTTTTTCCAGGGTCCCAGGCGTCAGGTCGAGCTCGACGTCCTCGCCTTCCTCGGCTTCACTCTCAAAACCCTCGGCCTTGGGGCTTTCCAGCAGGTCAATGCCCTGCGTGCCGATCGTCGTAATCAGGTCGTCGAGGTCGTCGGTCGAATGGATGTCGCCGGGGAGCAGGTCGTTGACCTCGCCATAGGTGAGGTAGCCCTTCTCCTTGCCCGTTTCGATTAATTTATCCAGCTCTTCTTCGTACTTGTCTTCAATTGCCAAGCGCGTATCTCCCGCATGTTAAATTCAGACGTAGACGTATTTCGACGTACACGCTTCGGATTTGTCTGCTGCCTGGGCCGGACAAGTGCGGTTGAAGCCATAAAGGCGTATCCCCAAAATGGACGCATAAGAGCGAATTCCATGGGGTCGGTAGGCGCACGTCCACCAAAGGATTCTAGAATAACACGGTTTACCCGTTAAAATCACGAAAATGCAAGCGTTTCGGCGCACTTTGCGGAGCCGATGACCTGTTTCCAGCCTGTCCCCCAGAGCCCCCTTCTC
>JAICYR010000012.1 GCA_025934135.1 Acidobacteriaceae bacterium
GCCGGAGGCGGCGGCTTTATCGCATTTCCCGCCCTGCTCAAGAGTGGCCTGCTGCCCATTCAGGCCAATGCCACCACCACGGTCGCGCTGTGGCCGGGCCAGTTCACCTCCATCGCGGGATACCGCGAAGAGGTCCGCCGCCACCTCCGGCTCCTCATTCCCATTGTCGTCGTCGCACTGATTGGCGGATTCGCGGGGGCATGGACGCTTCTGCACAATAGCCAGCAGTCGTTTCTGCGTCTGGTGCCGTACCTGTTTTTATTAGGGTCGACGGCGTTCGCGCTCAGCGGGCCAATCAAGCGTTTCATCCAGCGACGCACAGAACAGCACGGCGCAGGCGGCGAACGCATCCACATCATTCCGCTGCTCGCTATCCTGACTTGCCTGTGCTTCTATATCGGCTACTTCGGCGCCGGAGCGGGCCTGCTTCTTATGGCGGCGTTTGCCCTCTGCGGAGTTGAGCGTGTAGCCGAAATCAACTCACTGAAGGTGGTCACGACGACGGTCGCCAACGGAGTCGCGGTCATTACGTTCATTCTGCACGCGGCGGTCGCCTGGCGCGACTGCTGGTACATGATGATTGCCTGCGCCATCGGCGGATACACCGGCGCGCGCAACAGCCGTCGCGTCAGCGACCGCGTCCTGCGGCCAATTATCATCATCTTTGGTTTCACGCTCGCCATTTACTTCTTCTTTCACCGGAACAGCTTCTGATGCCTCCTCTCTGGATTGTCAATCTTATCGGCTCCTTCGCCGCCGTCTGCACCACCATCGCGTTTGTTCCGCAACTGGTGCGCGTCTACCGGCGCAAAACCGCGCGCGATATCTCCTTCTCCATGTTCCTGGTCTTCTCGGTGGGCGAGCTCCTCTGGTTCCTTTATGGAATTTTTATTCATTCGTTGCCGGTGATTCTGGCGAATGCCGTGACGCTGGCGCTCGCAGTGTCCATCCTGGTGCTCAAGCTGCGGTACGACCGGCTCTGATGCGCGCGATTGCGCGAGCGGCGGACGATCTGCCATAGTTCAAAAGGCATTCGTGGAACCACAAGGGACATCCCGGCAGGCCGTCGTCTCGCGTATGCAACGGCTGCGCCTTCGGCTCCAGCGCATTCATAAGCTGCTTGGCGGAAGGTACTGGTATCCGCATGTGCCGCTCGCCGTCGGTCTTATCCTTGCCGGGTACTGGGTGCTGTGCGCGAGCTTTGGCGCCAATTGGGTGCGATATGTGGAGGGTCTGGCCCAAGGCCAGTATCACTTCAGGCTGCGGCTGCTGCCCAACCTGCTGATTGGCGGCGGAATGGTCACCATGGGATTTGGCCTGCTGTGGCGCTCCCGCGTGGCATGGCTGATGGCGCTGCTGCTGGCGACTGCCGCCACGCTGAATACGCTGCTCGGACGACAAAATCAGGAGTTTCTGGTCGTCTACTTCCTCATCATCCTTATCGCGCTACTTTTGGCATGGCGGCATTTCGACCGCTCCAGCGTGGCGGCCAGCACACTGTTCGCGCTCACCTCGGTGGCCATGCTGCTGATGTACGCCACTTTCGGAGCGTTCTATCTGGGCAGCGAATTCAAGCCGCCTATCCACGGCCTCATCACCGCGCTTTACTACGCCATGGTGACGATGAGCACCGTCGGCTATGGAGACATCACTCCGCAGACCGGCGAAGCCAAACTCTTCACCGTATCGATTATTGTTCTCGGAGTGGCGGTATTTGCCACCTCGCTCACAGCCGTCATCGGCCCGCTGGTCAGCCAGAGCCTGGGACGCATCGTCAATCGCAAGGGCACACACATGAAACGCGAAAATCACTTCGTCGTCATCGGAAACACTCCGCTGGCTCTCAACACCTGGCGTGAGTTGAGCAAGCGCGGCCTCGCCGTGACCCGCATCCTGCGGGAAGCCCCCGGCCCCGGCGAACACGCAGACACAGATACGATTGTTGGCGATCCAAGCATGACCGATATTCTGCGCGAAGCCGGTGCGGACAAAGCGAATGCAGTACTAGCGATGCTCGCCGACGACTCTGAAAACGCCTTTGTGGTGCTTGCGGTAAAGGAACTGGCTTCCAGCGTGCGAACCGTTGCCGCCGTGAACGACGCGCGCCACCTGAGCCGCGTGAAGCTCGTTCAGCCGGATGTGGTAATTGCCCCGCAGGTGCTGGGCGGCGAGCTGACGGCCATGCTGTTGGCTGGCGAGCAGGTCACTCCGGACTTCGTCATGCAGCGCGTCTTCCAAAATGTTGGTACGCAGGCTACGGAGAAGGCTTAAGGCCGCATTCGCCCTCTGGCCGCTTCTGCGGGACAATAGTAGTAGCCATGAGTCACGAAGGAATTCGATTCGTAAGCGAAGAAGAAGCGCAACGAGAAGAACAGGCCGAGCGCGAGCTACCCCACGCCGCCAAAGAGCCGGTGAAGGTGCGGGTTCATAAGACCGAAGGCACAGGCCTAGAGATCGACTGGAAGGATGGCCACCACAGCGCCTGGAGCTTCGCCTGGCTGCGCGACGCCTGCCCTTGCGCCACGTGTCATGATGAGCGGCAAAAGTCCGGACGGGCACCGGGCGAGCCGAAGCCTAAACCGGCTGTGCCGCCGCCTACGAAGGAGCCAACCGCACCCGCCGGAGGCCACGTCACCTACCAATGGCAGAACCCTTTGCTAAAGATCTACAAAGAGCCTTTGCGCGTGGAACACGTTGCTCCTGTGGGCAACTACGCCATTCAATTCATCTGGAACGACGGGCACCGAACCGGAATCTATTCGTGGGATTATCTGCGGCGGCATTGCCAGTGCGAGCAGTGCCGCGCCGCCGAAAATCATCAGAAATAAATTCAACGGGCATCCGCGACAGTCTGCTACCGTGTAGCCATGTTCGATCTGACCGCTCCGCTCTCTCGCAAAGATGCAGCCGTTATAGCCAGTCGCGCGCTCACTGTTTATTTTTTGGCGTGGCTCGTTTCAGAACTGGTGTCTCTTCTGCCGGAGATTTACTCCGTTCATTACTTCACGGGTTTGGTCTCGCACGGCGGCACATCATACGATTCCTATCTCCGCTCGCAGCATATCCAGTTTCTCTGTAGTCATATAATCCGCGCAGCGCTCGCGTTCCTGGCCGCGGGATGGACATACCGTTGCGGCGCTGGTGTCATACGTTTTCTATTCCCCGATACGGAGGAACAGAGGCGCTGACTCACTTCACCAACTCGTCCATCCGCTCATCATGCTGCGAGACTTCCTCGCTTGATCCCCACCCGCGCTCGATGATCCGCAGGGCCTCCGCCGGAGTTTGGGCTACCTGAATAAGTCCGCGATTCTCGGGCCGAATGAAGCCATTCTCCACGGCAGCTTCCAAAAAGCGCAGCAGCGGATCATAATACCCGGCGACGTTCACCAGCACGCATGGTTTGGAGTGGATGCCCAACTGCGCCCAGGTCACAATTTCCATGAACTCATCCATGGTGCCGAAGCCTCCCGGCAGCGCGATGAAGGCGTCAGAGCGATCGGCCATCATAGCCTTGCGCTCGTGCATCGAGCGGACAACACACAGTTCCGTCAATCCGGGGTGACCCACTTCGAGGTCCACAATCACGTCGGGAATCACGCCCACCGCCTCGCCACCCGCCGCAA
Source organism: Acidobacteriaceae bacterium (assembly GCA_025934135.1). GTDB lineage: Bacteria > Acidobacteriota > Terriglobia > Terriglobales > Acidobacteriaceae > Silvibacterium. Next base: position 3,627 of record JAICYR010000012.1, read on the forward strand.
GCGCCGCGTCCGCAGCCACGCCCATTAAACCGATGGAGCCACCGCCAAAGACCAGCCCGTAACCACGCTCCGCGATTGCGCGGCCCAGGTCGCGTGCCGTCGCCGCAAACTCCGGCCGCGCGCCCACTGCTGATCCGCAGAAAACGCAAATCCATTTCTTTGATTTTTTCGTCATCCTGAAACCAGTCTAACTGGCTTTCGCCGGGCGATTAAAATAGGTAGAGAGACTCCCCCCATTGCATCCTTTACTCGACAAATTGAATCCTCAACAGCGCGAAGCTGTTGAAGCCGTGGACGGCCCGGTGCTGATTTTGGCGGGGGCCGGATCGGGCAAGACCCGCGTCATTACGCATCGCATTGCGTGGTTGATTCAGGAGCGGGGCGTCGCGCCCGACTCCATTCTGGCCGTCACGTTTACGAATAAGGCTTCGGGAGAAATGGCCGAGCGCGTCGAGAAGCTCATCGGCCACAACACGCTCGCCAAGCCGCTGGTCGCAACGTTTCACTCCTTTTGCGTGCGCCTGTTGCGCCGCGACATTGAAGCGTTGCGCGTGAACAATGAAGGCCTGACCAAGAGTTTCGCCATTTACGACGAAGCCGACCAGCAGGCCGTCGTCAAGGCCGCGATGCGGCGGATGGGGCTCGACGACAAGCAGCTTACTCCGCGCGTGGTGCTGTCGAAGATTTCTTGGGCGAAGAATCACATGATCGATCCGCAGGAGTACTACCTTAACTCCGCCGACCCGATCAGCGAGCGGGTGGCCCATATTTATGAGTCTTACCGGAAGGAGCTTCGCAAGGCCAACGCCCTTGACTTCGACGACCTTCTGCTTGAAGCCGTGCGCCTGCTGAAGGTCTCGAGCGAGGTTCGGCAGCGCTATAACCGCCGTTATCGCTACCTGCTTATCGACGAATACCAGGACACGAACCGTCCGCAATACGAGCTAATGAAGCTGCTGGCGGGCGAAGGGAAGAACGTCTGCGTGGTCGGCGACGAGGACCAGAGCATCTATTCGTGGCGCGGTGCGGACATTCGCAACATTCTGGAATTTGAGAAGGACTTTCCGGGCGCGAAGATCATTCGCCTGGAGCAGAACTATCGCTCCACTCAAATCATTCTGGAAGCCGCCGGGGCGGTCGTTTCGCGCAACACGCAGCGCAAGGGCAAGTCGCTCTGGACTTCACGTGAAGGCGGCGCCCTGATTGGGTATTACGAGGCACCGGACGGCGAAAACGAAGCGCTGTTCATCGCCGATTCGATCCAGAAGTATCTGCGCAAGGCCGGACAGGAAGAGGAGAATCCGCGCGCCGCGGTACTTTACCGCACCAACTCACAGTCGCGCCTGATTGAAGAGGCAATGCGCCGCTATGGCATCAAGTACACGATGGTTGGGGGCTTCTCGTTTTACGAGCGGGCCGAGATTAAGGACATGCTCAGCTATTTGAAGCTCGTCCAGAACCCGGATGATTCGATTGCGCTGCAGCGCGTGGTGAATACTCCGACGCGCGGCATCGGAAAAACGACGATGGAGACGCTGGAGCGCATTGCGCTTGAAACCGGATCCAGTACCTGGAGGGCGATCCATCGCGCTCTACGCGAAAAGCTGCTCCCTTCCCGTGCGCTGGTTGCGCTCGATGGGTTCCGGCAAATCATCGAAGACGCCCGCGCGCTGCTTCAGCCGGGATTCGCCGAAAAGCTGGCTGCGGATTTGGACGAAGGAGCAGAAGCCCCGGACACCAGTTTTGATGTTGTCGCCGTCGCAAGTGAACGTGACGATACCAGCTTTGATTTTGGCGGATCCGCGCAGGCTTCGCTGGCGCTGTCGCACGAGCCGGCCCTTGACGCGACGGCGTTCAATCCATTTGCTGATGAGCCTCCGGTGCAACATGCCGCACCCGTCGAATCAGAACAAGCTGAACCCGAGCCGGTTCCGGGTTTTCGCAAGCCGGGTGATGCGGCAACCCTTCCTGAGTTGATCAAGTTTCTGATCGACCGCACGGGGTACATTCGCTCGCTGGAGGAAGAGGGTACGCCGGAGGCATTCTCCCGCATTGAGAACCTGAAGGAACTGGCCAACGCCGCGCAAGATGCCGAGGAACGCGGCGAGACACTGGCTGAATTTCTGGACCACGCAGCGCTGGTCAGCGACACGGACAAATACGAGCCTGACGCGCGGGTGACGCTGATGACGCTGCACGCTGCCAAAGGGCTGGAGTTTCCATTTGTAGTGCTGGCCGGGCTGGAGGAGGGACTTTTCCCGCATTCGCGGACGCTGAACGATCCGAACCAGATGGAGGAGGAACGCCGCCTCTGTTATGTGGGCCTCACGCGGGCCATGAACGCGCTCACGGTGACGCGCGCGCGCTACCGCCGCCGCTACGGAAACGATATGCCCGAGGCGAGCCTGCCTTCCCGATTTCTGGAAGAAATTCCTGCGCACCTGCTGGAGCCGGTGGGCGGCACCGCGCCCGCCGCAGTCGAGCGCGCCCGCCACGGCTATGCCGAAGAAGGCTCCGCTCGCCACTATAGCTATGAAGACGAGGACCAGAGGGTGCGCTTCCCTTCCAGCGAAGGCCGGCCAGCCAAGCCCGGCAACTCCATCGACAACATCGCGCAGTTCTTTTCATCGAGGGGGGCGGCTGTGCCAAAATTGCGGCCCAGGATGGATGTTCCCAAGCCGACCGGCTCGACAGGAATCAAGAGCGGACAGCGAGTGCGGCATCCGAAATATGGAGAGGGTATCGTGTTTCGTCGCGAAGGCGATGGGGAAGACGCGAAGGTTACGGTACAATTTTCAAAGTTCGGAGTGAAAAAGCTGGTGGAAAAATTCGCGCAGCTTGAGCGGCTGTAAATGGCCGTAACCGCGCTCCACACGAGATAGGGAAACCAATGGCAAATACAAAAACGATTGAAGACAAAGCGGAGCGGAAAAAAGTAAAGCGCACGGCGCGCAAGAAGGCCGCTCCCAAGGCCGCCCGGACGACCCCACGCGGGTCAAGCAAGAAAAGGGTGAAGAAACTGGTGCGCGGCCAGAACAAGCGGTAATTAATAGAGCCCCATCGGGTCATCTGGTCGATTCGATGGGGCATATCGTGCAAGGCTGAGGCGATTGACTCCGCTTCTTTCCCGCGACCATCGGTGAGCGGCCACGCGAAGCAGTTGCCCGGACGGCAAGTCCCCGGAGTAAACTCCCCTTATCGCATTTTTCCAACAGGGGAGCCGCACTCTGCCACGCCAGGCCTTTTGCTGTAAATCCATCGACAAGCTGATTGCCGAGTCGGAGGAGCCCGAGCGCCGATTACGCAAGACCCTCGGCCCGGTCTCACTCACTTCGCTGGGCATCGGGGCCGTCATTGGCTCCGGCATCTTTACCGTGATCGGGACGGCGATTGCGGGCGAGAAGTTCGACACCTCGTCCATCTTCAATACACCGCTGCTGGATTACATCGTCCACCACACCGCACTGGCGGGACGGCCAGGTGCGGGCCCGGCGCTGGCATTGTCGCTGGTTCTGGTGGCCATCGTCTGCGCCTTCACCGGGCTCTGCTACGCCGAGCTGGCATCCATGATCCCCATCGCGGGGTCGGCCTACACCTATACCTACGCGACCATGGGCGAGCTTATTGCCTGGATCATCGGATGGGACCTGATTCTGGAATACGCCGTGTCAAACATGGCCGTGTCAGTAGGCTTCGCCGAACACTCCGTTGATTTCATGAACTGGTTCGGTATTCATCCCTCGCTGCGATGGATTTCGCCGGCCTATCTGCCCTCGGGGATGCAGGATTTTCAGGGAAACGTACTCTATAGCTCCGGCTGGCATTTCGGGTTCAATCTCCCGGCGTTCTTCATTGTCATGCTGCTGACGGTGATTCTGGTGCGCGGCATCCGCGAGTCCGCCGAAACCAACAACATTATGGTGGTGCTGAAGCTGGCGGCCATTCTGCTTTTCATCGGTATCGGCGCCAGCTACATCCACCCCGATAACTGGCATCCTTTTTCTCCAAATGGGTGGTCGGGAGTACTGACTGGCGGTTCGATCATTTTCTTCACCTACATTGGTTTTGATTCCGTTTCGACGGCCGCCGAGGAATGCCGCAACCCGCAGCGCGATGTTCCCATTGGCATCATCGCCACGCTGATTATCTGCACCGTTCTTTATATCGGAGTCGCCGTTGTCCTGACAGGCCTGATTCGCTGGGACAAACTTGTGGACAATGCCGCCCCCGTCGTGAATACGCTGAAGCGAATGTATGAGGCACACCCCAGCGGGACGCTCCACTACACGCATCTTGCGGTGGTGATCGGGGCCATGCTGGGCATGATCTCGTCGATTCTGGTCTTTCAGATCGGCCAGGCGCGGGTATGGTTTTCCATGTCGCGCGACCGTCTGCTGCCAAAGGCGTTCTCGAAGGTGCATCCGCGCTTCCGCACGCCGGCGGTTTCGACATGGGTCGCGGGCGTGGTCGTGGGAGTTCCCGCCGGGCTGCTCGATATCGGGACGCTCGCCGATCTTTCCAACATCGGAACGCTTTTCGCATTTGTGCTGGTTTCGGCGGGCGTTCTGATTCTGCGCTACAAAGACCCCGGCCGGCGTCGCGGATTCCGGTGCCCCGGCGGCCCTGTACTTCCCATTCTCAGTATCCTCTTCTGCGGACTCCTGATGACGGGCCTGCCCATCATGACTTGGGTCCGCTTCTTCCTGTGGCTCATCATCGGACTGGTCATTTATTACTTCTACAGCCGGAAGAGAAGCGAGTTCGCACCAAAAAATGACCGCCGAACCTTATAAACTCCGGCTCTTGCTTCCGCACGTCAGGGAAACGATGTCGGGAATCCAACTCAAGACGATTTGGTAGGCTGCGCGCCTGGCCAAAGCAGCCGAAGCCGTTTTTGCGACATGCGCAGCGTCGCGCAATCCGCGCCGATCACTTCGCCGTCGGCCTGCACCAGTAGCGGAGATTTGTACGGAAAGCTCTCCGCAGGCCGGCAAACCACCTGCGCGGCATCCGCATAAAAAGGACGCGGCAGCCTTAGCTTCGCGGTGGGAACTTCTCGGCTCCGGCCCGTTAGCAGGCCTTGAAAACAAGCGTAGGCAAGCCCTAGACGCCCAGTATGCGGAACGGCGGCCATGCGCAGATGCGGCGCCAGCAAATCCCCTCCCATGCGCCACCGGTCAATGCTGGGGACGCGCAGGGCGAGCAACTCGCACGCACGAAACTCGCGGACTCTTCCGGAGACTTCCGTCAATTCCACATCGAGCGGCCGGATATTATGACGCAGCAGCAGCCGTAGGCCGCCCGCATAATAAGCGGCGCGGCCCCAAATGCGCTTGGCCTGCCCTGAGGGCGCAAGGTTCATAAGCGCGGCGTGGAGTCCGATTCCCGCCGCGATGGTGAAACACCAGCTTCTTTCCCCACAAATAATTTCACCTAGCGGAATCTCAACCACCGCTGCTTTCCGCTGCGCGCGGAACGCGGCTTCCGGATTGCGCGGCAGCCAGAGGTTGCGCGCCAACACGTTTCCGGTTCCGAGAGGAAGGACTCCCAACGCAGCCGGCGAACCGGCGATTCCCTGCAATACGTGGAACACCGTTCCGTCGCCGCCACAGGCGAATATGGTGTCAAATCCGTTCGCGACCGCCTCCCGCGCCTGGCCCCCGGCGGAATGCGACGAAAGGCTTTCCCGCACTTCAGCGTCGCAGCCCTCGTCGCGAAGGATTCGGGCACAGCGGTCAACGGCTTCATGCTTGGCTCGCTGCGATGCCAGCAATGGATTTACGAGGAACAGAACTCGCCGCATGTCTTTAAGAATGGGGTCGGAGAAATGTTCGTGCAACTTCCATTACGAGGTTCACAAGGGAAACTTCGGTAGGTATACTTCCTGCAATACTTCTTTGTATACATTTGCCGGAGGTAATCCATGGGCGGGAACCGTCGTGAGTTTTTGCTGGGGGCCGCCACCGTCGCGGCCGGTGTTTCGTTGTCCTCGCTTGCGCCCGCCGCCGAACGCGCCAAGGCGAAGAATTTGGCCAAAACCGGCAATGCCGTCTCACCGTTTCTGCTCGAGCATGATGGCATAGCTATAACGAGTCTTCGTTTTGCGGGCGACGCTTTCCCGACGAACTATATAGCGGCGGGACAGAAGCTGGGGCACGTTGACATAGCGTGGCGGAGACCCAATGGCCCGTGGCAACAATTTCAATCGGATGAAGCAACGGCATCTCCGGATGCAAGCGGGACATATTCAGTTCAGGACGATGGCGGCGAGGCGCTCGCCGTGACCATTGGGCTGAAACCTCAGGGCAGCGTGCTGCGCTGGACGATTGGTTTGCGTAATACTTCGTCGGGTCCGATTGAGGTGGGCGACCTGGCGCTTCCTTTGCCGATGCACGCCACATTCAGCCCCAAAGGCTCCAAAGCCATTCCGGTCCTGAAGCATAGCTTCATTTCCGGGCATGGCTCATTTCTGTTCTGGATGCGCGCGAACAGTGTGGGCCCGTATCTGGTGATGACGCCGGAACGTGATACGTCTCTGGAGTATTGGGACCATCTCCGCGGGCGAAGAGGGCAAGGAGGCCAAAGGAGACGGCCACCCGCATTCCGCGCATTTATTCATTCCGTTGCCGCGGCCGAGGAGGTGAAGGCCGTCGGAGGTAGATGGCGTCAGCCGCGCACCAGTCTCACGCTTGCGCCGGGCGCCGAGCATACCTACGGATTCCAATTGGCCGGAGCACAGGACTATGAAGGCGTGCGGCAGCGGCTGGTCGATGCGGGACTGCTGGATGTGGAGGTCGCTCCCGGCATGACGGTGCCGGCAGATTTGTCCACCTGCATCGCCATCCGGTCGCATGAACCGATCAGGAGCATTGTCGCCGAGCATCCGGAGCAGACGACCATTGAGTCACTCGGCGAGAGGCGAGGACGCAGGCTCTATCGCGTGAAGTTCAACCGGCTCGGCGAGAACATGCTGACCGTGAACCATGGCAAGGGCCGCACGACCCGCTTCGAGTTCTTCGCTGCCGAGCCGCTGGAGACACTCATTCACAAGCGGGCGGCCTTCACCACCAAGCATCAGGTCCGCGACGCCAGCAAGTGGTACAACGGTCTGCTCTGCGAGTGGAACCAAGAGTCGGGGGTGCAGCTTGGCCCGGACAACTATGACCGCATCAAGGGCTGGCGCATTTATGAAGTCACCTGCGATGACGCCGGTTTGAGCAAGCCCGCTTATCTTGCCAGCAAAAACGCGGAGTTTCCCGATCAGGCCGAGGTGGAGGCGCTGGACTACTACATTGAGCATTTCGTGTGGGGCGGCTTGCAGCGCACGACCGACGAGACCTACAGCTACGGGATTTATGGCATTCCCGACTGGAAAACAAACCGCGACAGTAGTGATCCGGGCCCCAAGGGCAAGCTCCACATCTGGCGATGCTACGACTATCCGCACCTCGTAGTGATGTATTTCAACATGTATCGAATTGCCCGGGATTATCCGGGGATCAAAACGAAGCTGGACCGCGCGGCCTACCTTGAACGCGCGTACGGCACCGCACTCGCCATGTTTACCGTTCCCATGGAAGTCACTCACTGGTCCGCCTACAAGACGGGTTTCTATAACGAAGTCGTTATTCCACACGTGATCGAAGAGCTAGATGCAACCGGAAAGCACGACGAGGCTTCGAAACTGCGCGCGCAGTGGGAAAAGAAGGTGGCGTTTTTCGTCAGCGGTAACCCGGACCTCTATGGGTCGGAATATGCATTTGACTCCACAGGTTTTGAGTCCACGCAGGCCATTGCACGGTACGCATTCGATCATCCGTCGATGCCGGGGATTACGCCGGAAGCAACGAAGAAGTTCAGCAGCGAGCAGATTAAGGACAACCTGTTTTGTCGCGGCGTCATTGAGAAGGCGTATTACTACTACGGCAGTGATTATCGCGGCGGAGCGGGCGATGCCTTCACACTGAGTTACATGTCACCGATGGGCGGCTGGGGCGTGCTGGACCACGCGCTATACGACCGCCACGAACCTGATGCCACAATCCGCCTTGGGTTCGCTTCATTCCTCAGTTCCTGGTCGCTAATGAACACCGGCACGAAGGAGAGCGGCTTTGGATACTGGTTTCCGGGCGAGGCGAACGACGGCGGCACGGGCGGAGGCTTTGAACCGGCGGCCCACAGCATGACCTGGCTGGGACAGATGCTCAACCGCGGGCCCTGGTATTACTCCTGCGAGACGGACCTGGGCTACTGTGCCGCAGTGCGGACCGCCGCCACCATTGTTGCGGACGACCCTGTGTTTGGGCGATTCTGCTTTGGCGGCGAGATGCGCGAGGAAAAAACTTCCCTGCACATCATTCCGCGAGATGGTTTGCGGAAGCGTCTCCATTTGCGCACTGCCGGCCAGAGGATCGACTTCGAATTGACCGGCGCGAGGTTCGCCAAAGAACAGCCGATCGATTTGTCCACCGCTCAGCAGAGGTTTCGCTTCACGCTGGAGACCGAGGCCACCGGCAGCGGCGAGGTGCTGCTTTTGGCTAAAGGACTGCCGGCGCACAGGTACAAGATCGTTTGCGGACAGGAGACGCAGGAATTTCGCCCTGGCGCGACACCCCTGCGGCTCCGCATTCCCGCCGGAACGCCGAAGGCGCGGGTAGAGATAGTCCGGATCTAGGCGGGGCGAAGAAAACCGGGTTGCAGCAAAACTTGAGAGGTGGATGAAATGACGGTAAGGCTGACACGCAGGTCCGTACTGGGTGGGCTGGGCGCTGGTTTGGCGGAAACGCTGTTTGTGAAACGCTTGGACGCGGCCGCGCTGTTTGCGCAAGCGGCCAAGCCGGGAAAACTCGACCTGAAGCTGACCTCTGTCACACCACACGTGCTGCAAATCGGCATCGCACCCGCGGATGCAACGCCACCCACGCGGGAGTTGGGGACCATTGAGCATCCTCACGAGGCGGAGCTCGGTAAAGGGTCCTCCGGCTCGCCTATAAGTTGGGGCAAGTACCGTATCCGCGTCGAGGAGCAGCCGCTGCGGATCACCGTGATGGATGAGGCGCAAAAGGTGCGGCAGGAGATCCAGTTTGATCCAGACAGCACGGCGGTGCGCTTTCGCTTGGGAAACCAGCCACTTTTTGGAATGGGCGAGGGTTTGTCCGGCATTGACCGTCGCGGCACGAGAGACGGGATGAGGAATGGAGAGGGTTCACGCGGCCTGCGCACGGCTGGCGCCCGCTTGCCGATTCCATGGCTCATCAGCCCGGAGGGGTGGGGCATTTTTGTCGGCCAGCCGTTTGGGTCGTTTGACCTTACCAAAGATATGGGGGTCGTGCGGTCGTCGTTTGCGACTTCCACGCGAAATGTTTACCTGATTGTCGGCGACACACCGGCGGAGTTGCTGCGCGGGTATGCCGATCTGACCGGGTATCCGCATCTGCCGCCTCTGTGGGCACTTGGATACATGCAGTCGCACCGCACGCTGGCCAGCCGCGACGAGGTGCTGGGCATTGCGAAGACTTTCCGTGAGAAGAAGCTGCCCTGCGACGCGCTTATCTACCTGGGCACCGGCTTCTGTCCGTCAGGTTGGAATACCGGTCATGGGTCTTTCACCTTTAATTCCGATGTCTTCCCGGACCCGCGGGAGATGTTTCGGAAATTCCACGAAGAACACATTAAGGTGGTTCTGCACGTAGTGCCGCCGTATGACTTTCATGGGAAGATCACCGACACGGGCGCCGCTGCCCACACGTTAGGGGATGCCGTCCCCTACTGGGCCGAGCACATGCCGGTGGAAGAGATTGGCGTGGACGGATGGTGGCCGGACGAAGGCGATGGACTTCCAATAACTTCACGGTTTGAACGCAACGAACTGTACTGGGAGGGGCAAATAAAGGCCCATCCCGAGCGGAGGCCGTTTGCGCTGCACCGCAATGGATATGCGGGACTTCAACGATTCGGATGGCTCTGGTCGGGAGACATCGACTCAAGTTGGGACGCACTGGCGGCGCAGGTGATAAACGGGACCAACGTGGGACTCTGCGGCATTCCCTATTGGGGAACAGATACCGGAGGATTCGTTCCGACGCGCGAGTTGACCCCGGAGCTTTACGTGCGTTGGTTCCAGTTCAGCGCGTTCTGTCCACTTTTCCGCTCGCACGGCCGCGCGTGGAAGCTGCGTTTGCCATGGGGTTGGAACATAGGAACGCCGGGCCCGTTAGAGGGGGCGGAGAGGCTGCGTGACTGGCCTAAGCCGCAGGATCTGCACGATGCCAAAGTGGAGCCAATCTGCCAAAAGTATCTCAACCTTCGGTATCAGATGCTGCCCTACATCTACTCAACAGTGGAGCAGGCGCACCGAACCGGACTGCCGCTGATGCGCGCTCTGTGGATCGAATGGCCCAATGACCCGAAGGCCGTCACCGTTGGTGATGAGTATATGTGGGGAGATCACTTCCTGGTGGCGCCGATGCTCGAAGCGGGCGCGACGAGCCGAAAGACCTATCTGCCGGCGGGCACCTGGTGGGATTTCTGGAGCAATCAGCGAGTCGAGGGCGGCGCAGAGATCACACGCGAGGTGGACCTGGAGACGATTCCTCTTTATGTGCGCGCAGGCGCAATCGTACCGATGGGGCCGGTGCGGCAATATGCCTCCGAGCCAAATGATGAACCGGTTACGCTGCGGGTTTATCCCGGGGCGGATGGGCGGTTCAGTTGGTATGAGGATGATGGAAGCAGTTTCCGGTACCGGCAGGGCGAGTTCACCAGAATTGAATGTGCCTGGGAGGACGCTTCGAGGAAGCTGACGCTCACAGTAAGAGCGGGAAAGAAGCCTTGGTCTGGAAGAAAAGTCTCGGTCCAGACGATGGACGGGACGGTGAGAAAGCTGATCACACTCAAAGATCGGGTGACTATTGTCAAACTGTAGAGGACGCACCGGCTTCAGCATCGAGCGCAAATAAGAAAGCGGGCCAGCGTATCAGCGCTGGCCCGCTTTTGGGAGAGGGCCGATTTAGAAGCTGTATTTCGCCGAGAGTTGGAAGTTACGCGCGTCTGAACGAGTACTGCTGATTTCCCCGAAGTTCGAGGCCGCGATATTCTGCACAGGATTCCCGTAGCTCACAATGTTGAAAGCATTGAACGCTTCCGCGCGCAGAGAGAAGCTCTGGCGCTCCGTGATCGCGAAATCCTTGAAGATCGCGGCGTTGTAGTTCTGGTAGCCCGGAGTACGCTCACTCCTGGGACGAGCATTCGGAATGACGCCATTCGCGGCCGCTCCATAGGCGCATATCCCATCATCCACTCCAGGATTCGTGCATCCCTGTGCGGAAGGATCGTCTCCAAACCACTGGTTGATGTTACGGTTGTGGATCTTGATGTGACGGTAGCGGAGCGCGCGCTGCTGTGCGGAATGCACACCAGCCGTATTGGTCCCGCTGACAATAGTCATCGGAATTCCGGTAAACGCGGATCCGGTCATCGAGACCTTCCAACCTCCGATGATCTCATCCGCCAACCGGTTAGCATTCATTCCAAACATGCCCCCACGTCCGAAGGGCAGTTGGTAAATGATGTTGAAGTTCACGTTGTGGGTTGCATCCGTGAAAGCAGGTCCATATTCCCAGTCGAGATGCTTGGGATCCTCCGGATACGAAGTGTTGCCGGCAACGTCCAGATTGCTTCCGTAGTACCCGGTGGCGTTCGTCATCGCTTTGCTGTAAGTGTAGTTCGCGGTGAACTGTAAACCATGCAGTGGCCGTTGCCGGAAGGTGGCCTGCAGGGCGTTGTAGTTCATCATGGCTTCCGATTCCGTGATGCGCATAAAGCCGCTCTGACCCGACAACTGGTAGAAGGGCGCCTTGTTCACAGCAAAGCATTTGGGATTGTTGTAGGCCAACAGGGTGGTGCCACTCCAACAAGGTTCAGATAGCTGGTTCCCGTTGTTCGCATCGATCAAGTGAGCGCCGATCTCGCCCACATAGCCAACCTGGAATGACGCCGTGTTGCTCAACTGGTATTCGGTCGTCAGGCTGAACTCATTGATGGTGGAAGGACGGAGATTCTTCCTCCACGCCCGAATGGTGATAGCGCAGGAAGGATTGTTAAGGGTGTCGCAGTCGGGGCTATGCGCCGAGAACGCCGTCTCCGCCGTCGTAAACTCTCCGGTATTTGCGAGGTTGACAGGCGCGGAGCCGGTGTATTCAACCGTAGTCTGGAAGGGGGGATTGAAGATGGGCCGCAGGTTTGCGCCTGTGCCTTCCAAGTAGGTCGTGCTCCCAAAGCCTCCGCGAACTACAATCCGCCGAACGGGATTATAGGAGAAGCCGAGGCGAGGCATGAAGTTGGTCCAGGTGGGATTGTAGAGCGCGCGGCTGTTGCCGTCCTGGCCCGCAATCTCCAACTCGCCGGTCTGCAGGTTTACATTCGACTCTTTGTTATTCACTTCGTAAATCGGCTGGTCCCATTCCCAACGTAGTCCAAGGTTGATCGTCAGGTTCGGACGAACCTTCCAATCGTCCTGAGCAAAGAAGGCATCGCGCCACTGGCGCTGCCCGACATAACCGGCCACAGGACCCCGCCCCATTGTCATGGCGTGGTCCATGCTGAAGTCGGCCAGGCCGTATCCCTTGTTATTTGGCACGTTCGTGCTTGCTTTGATGAGCGGGTCGCCCGAGAAGGCGCCGTTGTAGCCAATGTAGCCTGAAGCTCCGGCGACACCGCTGTAGATGATGTTCTGCTGATACCGGATAAACTGGCCGCCAAACTTGAACAGATGGAGCCCCTTCTGCCAGGTGAGGTTGTCGCCATACGTATAGTTGTTATTGATGATGTCGGAATAGATGCCCCTGTTTCCGAGGTTGGTAAGGCCGAACTCCTGTGACGAAAAACCGGGAGCGCCATTGCCGCCCTGGATGCCGAGTAGCTGGTTGCCGTTCATCCCGAACACGCCCGTCGTATCAACGGGAGCGCCCTGGTTCCAGACAACGCGGAAGAACCCAGCGCGCAACTCATTCACCACCGCCGGGCTGAACGTGCGGATGTAGTTAAAGGTGAACAGCTTGGTCGGATAGGTACTGGGACTAGCGAAGGTGATCGCCAGCGGAGATGAGGTTGAATCTCCCGCGGTGCTTTGACTGTAGCTGCCGAAGAAGCTGTTTTTGTCGCTGGCGTTGTAGTCGATCCGGGCATCGAACTGATCGTTGTATTGCTTGGTTGTGGTTTGGCCATGATAGTCGCCGCTGGTGGGGCTTCCGTCAGTGGGAGCATGGTTGGGCAGCGGATACAATTCCGGATGCGCGTAAAGGTAAATCGCCGCCGGATTTGTGATGGGCACGTTCAGGTTGCCTGCAAACGGCGCATACCCGTTCTGCGAATCATAAAGCTGAATGAGCTTATTAGGGGTGCATGTTGTGCCGGCGCGGCACATCAACGCAGGATCGAGCAGCTCGGAAAAGTCTCCCTGGCGCATCTTGGCCGTGGCCACTGAGAGCGCACCCTCGCCGGCCGTATGGAAGCGGAACCCTTCGTAGTCGCCGAAGAAGAATAACTTATCGCGGAAGATGGGGCCGCCAAGGGTGGCGCCAAACATACTGGTTGTCGCGCTGTGGCGGGCAATTCCATTGCGGTTGTTTTCCCAGCTATTGGCGTTAAAGACGGCATCATGCCCAAAGTAGTACAGACTGCCATGGAACTGGTTGGTGCCATTGTTGAGCAGGGCGACGACGGCGCCGCCGTTCACGTTGCCCCATTCTGCCGGAGCATTTGCGGAGATAACGCGGACTTGGGCGAGCCCATTGGGCGCGGGGTTGTATCCAACCAGGTTGTTGACCGTCTCGTTGATCTCGATCCCGTTGAGCATGAAGTTGTTGGCCTGTGCGCGGTTGCCATTCACCGACAGTACGGAGCCGCCGATTGTGGTACGCTCCCCGGCCTGAGATCCACTGAAGCTGGCAGGATTTGTCGAAATCGCGCCCGGGGTATAGAGCGCGAGCTCCTGGAAATTGCGGCCCTGGAGGGGGATGTTTTCAATCGCGTTGTTATCGAGCGTCGTCCCCAGCTCGGCGTTTTCGGTGTTGAGCAGGGGGGCCAGGTTTCCGGCCACGGAAACGTTCTGAGTGGAACCCGCCACCGCCAGTTTGGCATCGAACTTCGCGACCTGGCCGGATTCCAGCGCGAAGGGCCCGAGCGCCTGGGAACTGAACCCGGTGGCCTCAACCGTCACTCTGTAATTGCCAATTGTTAGAAAGCGGATACTGTACACGCCTTCCGCATTGGTTGTTGTGGACGTGGTGACGCCTGTCTGGATCGCGGTGGCCGTAACCTTGGCTCCGGGAATCACTGCGCCAGAGGCGTCCGTCACGGTGCCGGTGACGGCGCCGGTAATTGTCTGAGCAAAGCCAGAAATGCCCGCCACGCCGCATAGCGCGAGCAGACCTACGGCCAGATAGTAAACCCTCTTAGAAGTACGCATCCTGCCTCCTAAATGCATCAACCTTCGCAACTTAGCCCGCCATCCGGCTCACGCGCATCGCTCAAGCCCTCCGGTCGGAATTTCAGATATATCTGGGACCCAAAGTCGTCTTTCCGAGCTACTGACGCTTTCGTCCAAGACATGCCGCTTGTCGGGGGAAATCCAATCCGAGTGACATAATCTACATGAATTACCAATATGTCGCTGAAAACAAACACTTATTGCCCATTCCCATTTTTCTCTAGTTATGGCAACGTTGCCAAATTGTATCAAAAAAATCTAAGAGCGCAATACCTGAACGCAAATTAGCTGCAAAAATCTTAGCCCAGCTGTCTCATCGGGCTGCTGGATGGTTGATCGAGCGCATGACCTAAGCAACTCCCGCCTCCCGGGAGGCGAGCCTTCAAGAGCATCCGCACGACCTGCGGTAGACAAGCTGGCCCGGAAGCGCGATGATTTTTGGCTCAACGGGTTCAGTGCCCTCGATACGGCGGAAGAGCAGGTCAGTCGCATGCCTCATCATGTTTTCCGTGGGCTGGCGAACGACGGAGAGCGGCGGGTCAACCAATGAGGCCAGGTCAAAGTCGTCAAAGCCCAGCAGAGGCAGGCGCTCTGCGCGGGGCAACGCAAGTTCATCGAATGCGAGCAGCGTCGTCTGCGTCGCGCGATTGCTGAAGGAGAGAAGCGCGTCCGGCCTGTGGCTGCTTACAAATGTGGAGGTCAGCGCATAACGGAGCTGTTCATGGTCGGGCGCCTGGATCAACGAGGTTTCCAGTTTTCTCTCCGTCATCACATCCACATAACCCTCCCAGCGCTGTTTAAAGCTGGCAATCTCGGGCCGGCTCACCACACACGCGATTCGCTTGTAGCCATGCCGCAACAAATGTTCCGTGGCGACGTGCGCGGCCTCGCGGTTGCGCAGTACAACCGAATCCATGGCGGGAGAGATATAGCGATCAATCGCTATGATGGGAGTGCCGGGCAAGGCCGCGGAAATTTCTTCAAAGTTGGAACCCGCCGCCGGGGCCAGAATCAGCCCATCCGCCCTGTATCGGCGAATGGTCGCGAGTTGAACGGCCTGCTGTTTGATTGACTCCTGATGGGTCAGCAGAATCACCGCGCATCCACGCTTGCCAGCCTCCTCCTCAATTAGCTGGACGGCGCGGCTGTAAAACATATTCGACACCTGCGGAATGATGGCGCCGATAGTGTGCGTGCGACCGACCCGCAAAGCGCGCGCAGTCTCGTCGGGATAATAGCCGAGTTGCGCGATGGCCTCTGATACACGGATGGCCACATCCGGGCTGACGCTGACGCCGCGAAGGTGTCTCGACACCGTCGAGGCCCCCACGCGGGCCAGCTTGGCCACGTCCGTTACTGTCGGCCGCTTCTTTACCATTGCGGATATACCTATCAGTTGTTTCTCAGAGCCGTTTTATGGGTGTGAGTACCCATCTTCACCTGACAGGCTGCGAAGATCAAGAATATATCAAGCCGCAGAATTCAGCTTTGCGGCGAATTTGATTCGAAGCCACCACCCATGTTCTCTCCCAGTTCGTGTCATCACCGAGCTGTTTCCTTCGTCGTATACTGGCTTGCAGAAATAATTCACCGAGTAAAGTATTTCAGTTTATCGCGCAATTGAACGAAAACCTGAGCGACGAAAATGAAAAGAAGAGACTTTCTGAAGACGACGACTGGCGCCATGGCGGCGCTTGCACTCGGCAGTCCGGCCTCACTCCTGGCCCAGAATCATCACAAACGGCCCAATCTCCTGTTCATCACCGTGGATGACATGAATTGGAGCATGCCGGGTTTTATGGGCGACAAGCTCGGCCTGACTCCCAACCTGGACAAACTGGCTGCGCAATCGCACCGCTTCGTGAATAACCGCACCACCGTCCCCATTTGCCAGCCCTCGCGCGAGGCGATGATGACTGGCCGGGTTCCGCATCGCAGTGGAGGCCTGAGCTTCACTCCTATTTACGAAGGCATCCCCACCATGACCACGGTCTTGAAGGATGCGGGATATTACACCGCCGCGATCCACAAGATTGAACACATGCAGCCGCCGAGCTGCTTCCCGTGGAACCATGAGTATCCAGGCAAAGACCGTGCCGTGACCGATTACTCCAACGGAGTTCGAGAGCAGATTGCCGCAGCACGCGCAGCCGGCAAGCCGTTCTTCATCAACTGCAATATCAACGATCCGCACCGTCCTTTTTATGGAAGCCGAGGGGCAGCGGAAATGGACCACGATGACCAGGGACCTTACGCGGTCCCTCATCCTTTGACCGCGGATGATATAACGACGGTGCCGGAAATACTGGAGCCATTGCCCGCAGTACGCAAGGAATACGCGCAGTACTGCAACGGCAATCAACGCGCGGACCGCAGCATTGGCGCCGTGCTGGATGTGCTGGCGCAATCGCCCGAGGCGGAAAACACCATCATCTTCTTTTCCGCCGACCATGGCATGCCATTTCCTTTCTCGAAGGCCACGGGATACGATTACGGCTCGCGCACACCAGCGTTGCTGTCATATCCGGGCATGGACGAGGCAAAGACCTTCGAGGAGCGCACCTGCAATATTGATTACATGCCGACGCTGCTGGACCTGATGGGCGTGGAGAAGCCGGTCGGCATGGATGGCGTCTCCTGGAAGCCGCTGCTCAATGGCGGCAGCTACGCTGGGCCTGAGCTGCGCGTGGTCTGCGTGAACAGCCTTCACTCGAAAATTCATTACCCGCAACGCAGCGTTCAAGATGACCGCTATTCTTTAATGTTTATGCCGTGGTCGGACGGCAATCTTGAGTTCCATGCGGAGTCCATGAGTGGTTTCACATGGAACGCGATGCTGGAAGCTGCACAGACTGACCAGAAAATCGCTGCGCGTTGTAACCAATATCTTATCGGTCTTCCACTGGCCTTCTACGATCTGAAGACCGATCCAGGGCAGCGGCACAACCTGCTGGACAGGCCTGAGCACGCCGCGCGCATCGCGCACTTTAAAGATGGTCTGACCGAATACATGGAACGGACCACCGACCCGCAACTCGGCAACTGGACCAACTATCTTGCAGGCAAGCCCATGCATGTGGAACAGCTTGCGAACGTGAGGCTTTACAGGAAGTAAACTTAGTCACGCTGCTGCCGCACTTTTGTCCCACAATGAATTCTGTGGAGGGAAACAATGCCGATCTCTCGCCGAAATTTTCTGCAAGCCAGTGTCGCTGCCACTGCGGCAACGGCAACCACTGCGCTCGCTGAAAAGCTGCCCCATGGCAAGAAGAATGTTCTTTTTATTGCGGTGGACGACCAGAACACCCGGCTTGGCTGCTACGGCGATGTTGCGAAGACTCCGAACCTGGACGCTCTAGCGGCGCGCGGCACCCGCTTTGCGCGGTCCTATTGCCAGTTCCCTTTCTGCGGACCTTCGCGCGCTTCTTTGATGACCGGCGTTGGACCGGACACAACTCATATTTACGACCTTAACCACCATGTGCGTGACACCATGCCTGATGTAGTCACCGTGGGCCAGCTTTTCCGCAAAAACGGTTACTATTCGGCACGGGTCGGCAAAATTTTTCATGCCGATGTGCCGGGAGATATCGGCAAGGACGGAATGGACGACCCGCAGACCTGGGACTATGTCTACGATCCTCAAGGTGTGGACCACCCACAGCAGGAGCCGTTCGTCACCAACTTCACACCAAAACTAACGCGGCATCGCAAGAGTGATGGCGCGGTGCTGCTTGGCTCTACCATCAGCTACTATGAGTCTCCATCGCCGGACCGAGCCATGACCGACAGCATCGGAGCGGACGAGATGATCCGTCTGCTGCGCAAGAACCGAAACAGGCCTTTCTTTCTTGCGTACGGCCTATACCGGCCGCACGTGCCCTGGATCGTCCCGAAGAAGTACTTCGACATGTATCCGCTGGAGTCGATCAAGGCGCAGCCGTTCTCGCCCAGCGAGACTTCCATCGCACCTCCGTGCGCGTACACATCGCACCCGCCAAACCTGGGCATGAGCGAGCTTGAGCAGCGCAAAGCGATTCGGGCTTACCACGCTTCAACCAGCTTTATGGATGCGCAGGTTGGGCGCGTACTCGATGAATTGAAGACGCTTGGTCTGGAAAAGAACACCATCGTCGTCTTCTGGGCCGATCATGGCTGGTGCCTTGGCGAGCATGGCCAGTGGGAAAAGCAGAACCTTTTCGAGCCGGCCGCGCATGTGCCGTTTATCATCGCGGGCTCAGGCAAAAAAAGCCAGGTTTGCGAACGCACCACCGAGCATCTGGATATTTATCCCACGCTGGTCGAATTATGCGGACTGAAAAATGCGCCCGCACATCTGCACGGCAGCAGCGTGGTTCCGCTGTTAAGCAATGCCAAGGCGCCATGGGATAAGCCGGCGGTCACGCAGCAAACACGGCCAACCATCCCCGATAATCCTACGATCTTTGGATACAGCTTGCGCACTGAACGCTATCGCTACACGAGCTGGCAGGGGACCACTGTCGGCGAAGAGCTCTACGACTACCAAACCGACCCGCGCGAGTTGGTCAATCTAGCGGAAGCGCCGGAAGCTCAGACATTGAAAAACCGCCTGAAGCAGCAGCTCAGCGAGATCACCGCGGCGCGAGGCCGAAAGATTGCGCTGGGCGAGAAGGTCGCATCTCCGGCACACGATGGCAGCGGCCCGCACACGAAGCCGGCGGGTAATAAATTGGCAACAGCAAGACCATAGAACAAGGAGCGGCGGTATGGACCGTAGAAGCTTTATAGGAATGTCTGGTGCGGGTGTACTCGGCGCAATGGCGGGCGGCGCAATCAATTTGAATGGACAAGAGACCGCCCCGGCGGAACTTGGACTGCCTGAGGCGCAAGACCGTGGCTCACTTCGCAAGCGGCCCAACATCGTGCTCTTTATGCCGGACGAGATGCGCGCCGACGCGCTGGCCTGCTACGGAAACAGCGTGACCAAGACGCCGAATTTTGACCGCCTCGCCACCGAGGGAACACGCTTCGCGAATTGCCATGTGCAGTTTCCAGTGTGCGGCGCATCGCGCTGCAGCCTGCTGACTGGATGGCCCACCAGCGTGCGCGGCCACCGCAGTCTCTACTATTTTCTGCGTCCGGATGAGCCGAATCTCTTCCGGTACCTCAAGCAATCGGGGTATGACGTTTTCTGGTTCGGCAAAAATGACGCCCTCGCGGCACAAAGCTTCTACGACAGCGTCACCTATTGGGACACAGGCTCTTCGCATGAGCGGCCGACGCACTCCATTACTCCGGACATTACGAGCATGCTGCATGGAAAAGGCGGGGACCGCCGCGACGATCTGGATTACTCAATCGTGCGGTCAGCCATCAAAATCATCGAGCGGAAGGAATCTGACCGGCCATTCTGTCTCTTTCTGCCCATGCAGGGTTCGCATCCTCCATACACCACGCCCGCCGATTTCTACAGCATGTACAGCCCGGATTCAGTTGGGAAGCTGGTCCCGCCGGATCTCCCCAAAAAGCCGGATTACCAGAAAGCAATGCGACGGCACTACAACCTGGACCGCATGACCGATCACCAGCTTCGTGAAGTTCGCGCCGTGTACTACGGAAAGGTGAGCTTCAGCGATTGGCTGATGGGTGAAGTGCTGGAGGCGCTGGAAAAGAATGGACGCGAAAAAGATACTGCCGTCATGCTTTTCTCAGACCATGGCGATTACGCGGGTGACTATGGACTAACAGAGAAGTGGCCCAGCGGGCTTGAGGATTGTCTTACGCATGTGCCGCTGATTATGAAAGCGCCGGGCGGCAAGAGCGGCCACACCGTCAACGAGATGACGGAGCTATATGACGTGATGGCGACTTGCCTTGGTCTCGCCGGGGTGCAGGCGCAACACACGCATTTTGCACGCGATCTCGCTCCACAGCTCAACGGAGAAGCCGGTGATGCGGGCCGCGCCGCATTCGCCGAGGGCGGCTACAACGTTTACGAACCCCAGTGCTTCGAGCCTGTGTCGGCTGTGAGCAACGAATACACGCCGAAGGTCACGCTTGAAAATAAAATGCCCGAAACCGTGAGCCGCTCGGCGATGGTGCGCACGCGGACCCATAAGCTCATTTGGCGCTCGCAGGGACAAAAAGAACTCTATGACATCACTGCGGACCCGGGCCTTACTCGCAACCTCATCGATGAATCCTCATCAGTGGCGATAAAGGCCAATCTGCAGATTCGTCTGATGGAACACTTCATCAATACGTCCGGAGTTGCGCCCATGGACAAGGATTCACGTTCGAGCCCGCCGTTCTACCCTACGCGTTCGGACATCCCGACGACCGGCTGGCAGGAGCAAATTCTGGACCAAGTCTGAACTGGACCGCGCCCACCAAATCGCTCCTAGGATCAGGGCCAAGGTACGATTCTGGCAACGATACCATTATGGGAATACCCCAAAGCTTTGTATAAGTCATTTAGATTGTGTTGGTTATCTTCTATTCTCCTTCATCATCACGCCAGCTATCTTGACAAACATTTGACCGCAGGAGTATCGAGGATGGCAACGATGCCAGCGGTCCGCCGGTCTAACCAGCTCCGGCTACCCAAGATTCCATACGACGTTTTTTCGTGCCAGGCGGAGAAGTACTGGTCGAATTCACGCTCCAGCTCTGTCCTGGTGTAGTGAAACGGGGGCGTTCCCCCGAAACTCAGTGGTTGTGGAGGCTCAATGAATAAGACTGATGTATCTCGAAGGAAATTCCTCGGCAAGTCCAGCGCCGCTGTGCTGGCCCTGCCATTGGCTGCGGCAATCCCCGCGGCCATTGACGCGACGTCGCCCAAAGCAGTCGAGGCGGCAACCGCGGAAGACGACCGGCAGTTGATTCCCAACCGGGTCCTGCCGACACGAACGATTGGCTCAACGGTTGCACAGTTCACGATTCCTCTTCCAACTGATGGAACATCCGATGCCTCGGCGTCCATTCAAAGTGCGATCGATAATTTGCCCGCGGGCGGCGGAATTGTCCGCATTCCCTGGAAAACCATACCCGGAAAGAACATGTGCGTTTACATGCTCGACACCACACGCGATACCGATGGCAATACCTATTATGCAATTTGGATGAAGTCCAACGTGCGGCTCGAGTGCGAACCTGGAGTGAAGTTGCAGGCCATGACTGTCACCCAAAGTCCTGTCGTTACTGACAATGCGCACATGATCCAATGTCGCAATGTCAATAACGTTGAAATTGTGAACTGCTGGCTGGTTGGGGAGCGCTACACCCACGTCTATTCCGGACTCGACGCCCCGAACTCAGACCAGTACTGCAGTGGAATCTCCCTTGCGGGAGTAACTGGCCTCACCATCCGGGCCACGCAAGTCTCGAACTGCACTGGAGACGGCATCAGCATCAGCGCCACCTCAACCAATCCCTCCTCCGATGTCGTCCTGGAGGATGTGCTTTCCACGGGAAATCGGACGCGGGGCCTGGGCATCTCCTCCGGCAATTCCATTTCCGTCTACGATTCCAAATTCGCCAATACCGGCGGATTGAATGAGATGGATGGTATTCACATTGAACCGCATGCAACGTCGCAGACGTCTGTGAGCAATGTCACGATCGAGAATTGCGTCGTCACGGGCAATGCCGGCTGCGGTATTCATTTGAACGCGAATGGAGCCAATATCACCAACGTGAATGTGAAGGACTGCCTGGTCAGCTACAACTACTGGTATGGATTCTATTCGCAAATGACCGGCGCCGGCGCTGTTGATACGGGCTCGTTTTACGGCAATGCCTTTTTCCAGAACGGCAATCAGGGGCTGGCATTTACTGGCACCACTTCAAACTATATTGTCGGCTCCAACGTTCAAGGCAATGGCAACGCCTTTGGTGACAACCAGAACCTTTACAACGCCATCAAGTACCCCAACCAGACCGAGACAAGCACTTATGGCTATGTTTCCGGTACTGACATGACCGTGAGCGCAGCCTCGCTATCGGCTGGCACTGTCATCCGCTGGAACAGGTATTACACCAATCCCTAGCTCTTGTTCTGAGCCAATTCAACCATCACCTTGAGCCGCCCGCATGGCGGACCACAACATAACCAGCAACTTGATGGAGATTGCAATGATGAGCAAAAGTGAAATTTCTCGAAGGAAGTTTCTTGGTCGAAGCGGCACCGCTGCTTTGGCCCTGCCCTTGGCCGCGGCCATTCCCGCTGCCATCGAAGCCACGTCCCCTAAAGCAGTCAAGGCGGCAAGCATGGAAGACACCATGCAGTTGCTTCCCAACCGGGTCCTGACAGCTCGAACGATCGGTTCAACGACCGTGACCATTCCTATCGCAAATCTACCCTCGAATGGAACATCCGACGCTTCAGGGGCCATTCAAAGCGAGATAAACAATTTGCCCACGGGCGGCGGAACCATCATCATTCCATGGCAGAATACGGGCGGGAACCAGTGCGTTTACATGCTCAATACGCAGGCCCGAACCGATGCCGGCGGTAATGATTGCGCAATTTTCCTGAACTCTAACGTCCGACTCCAGTGCAAACCTGGAGTGAAGTTGCAGGCCATGACGGCCAACACGGGCTCCACCAAGACAGATCGGGGGTACATGATCAGTTGTAATGGAATCCAGGACGTCGAAATTGCGAATTGCTGGCTGGTTGGGGAGCGTTATACCCACGTCTATTCCACCATCGGCACAGGGACGGACGAGCATTACTACGGAATTTCGATCACGAATGTAACCGGCATGAATATCCGGGCCACGCAAATCTCGGATTTCACCGGAGACGGCATATGTCTGGGCGGCACACCCCACGATATCGTCCTCTGCGATGTGCTTTCCACCGGAAACCGAAGGCAGGCCATCAGCATCACCTCCGGCGAAAACATATACCTCTACGACTCCGAATTCAGCTATACCAGTGGCACGCTGCCCATGGATGGCATTGATATTGAGCCGCAGGGAGGCGCGCACGTGAACGGCGTCACAATCGAGAACTGCATCATCAAGGGCAATGGCGGGTGTGGCATCCAGTTAAACGCACAAGGGACCAATATTTCCAACGTAAATGTGATGAACTGTCTGGTCAGCTACAACGAATGGACTGGGTTCATTGCTCAAATGGGCACCACAAAATCTGGAGCGGTCGGCTCAATCACCACTGGGTCGATTTATGGCAGCGCCTTTTTCCAGAATGGCCAGGAGGGTGTGTCCCTTAGCGGCACCACTTCAAACTATACCGTCGGCGCACGCGATGAATATGGCAACTACACCAATTCATTCGGCAATAACAAGCTCCGCCTCCCCAATGACATCCAATACCCAAACCAGACTGAGGCGGACACTCAGGGCTATGTATCCGGCAATGACATGAATGTGAGTTCCAACTCGCTGTCATCAGGCACCGTCGTTCGCTGGAACAGCTATTACTCCTAGCAGGCCCTGTTCTTGAAGCCAGAAAAGTCATCATCAACCTGGAGTCGCCTGCGTGCGGACCCAAATCCTCTACGCAGGCGGCTTTCATTTTCCACTTCCGGAATTCCGGTTAACTCAATTTTATTGGAGACCCAAAGATGAGCAAAAGTGAGATATCTCGTAGAAAATTCCTTGGTGGAACCGGGTCCCTGGCCCTCGCGCTCCCCCTGGCTTCGCTTCCCGCCGCGGCGCAGATCGGAAGCGTGCCGCAAAACTTTAGCGGACAAAGAAGCCACCCGGCGCTGATCCCCTACAGGGAATTGCCCGTTCGCCAGCGCGGCGAAACCGTCATTATGGTTGACCCGCCCACCGATGGGGTCTCCGACTGCGCCCCCGCCATTCAGGCCGCGATCGACTCACTGCCGGAAGACGGCGGCACTGTCCTGGTACGTTACCACCAGACGCAAAGCGGCGACAGAGACTGCGTTTATATGATCGACACCGGTGCCCGTGTCTGGACTGGCCCCAAAAAGCCCCACTACGGGATTATGTTGCGTTCCAACATGCTTCTCGACTTCGAACCTGGGGTTCAGTTGCAGATAACACCGAACAATTTTGCTGTGTCGTATGCCGTTTGGGTCAACCAGAGCCACGACGTCGAGATTGCCAATATGAATCTCATCGGAGAACGCTTTGCTCATACCATGTCCGGTTCCGGAACAGACGAGTGGGGGTTTGGACTTTTCGTTCATGGATGCAACGGCATTACTCTCCGGTCATCGTACATTGCAAACTTTGAGGGAGATGGCATCAGTATGGCCTATGCAGGCAATCCGCCGACTCTCCCCACCGACATTGTCGTCTGGGATACCGTTTGCACGGGCAACCGGAGGCAGGCTGTAAGCATTGTCGCCGGCAATGGCATTTACCTGTTCGATTCCGAATTCAGCAATACGCACGGAACAGCCCCTGCTGACGGCATTGATATTGAAGTGGAATGGATAGAAGCGCCCATCAGCAATATCACGATCGACAACTGCATCATCCGAAACAATCAGGCAAATGCCGTCGAACTGAATTCAAGCGGCGGCATGTCCATAACCAACGTGAACATTACCAACAGCGTGCTCGCCGGCAACTATTCCGGCGTGTACGCAGGTGTACGCGGCAAGGGCAGCGTTTTGGATACCGCGACCATTTATGGCAATGCCATCTACCAGAATCGAGCCGCAGGCATATATCTGCGCGGCGCGCCAACCCACTTCACCATTGGAGGGTCTCAGTCCTGCGACCCACACAACAATTCTTTCGCCAATAACCTGGTGACTGGTTCCCACAAATATATTTATCCCATCTCAGCCCAACAACAGGCGCAAGGCTACAACGCCGGTTCGGACATGAGCTTTTCCGACACGGCGCTCGCACCCGGCGCCAACAACGTTGTAGGCTGGAACTTTTTCTACTCTCCTAACGCATCGATCACGGGAGCACAGCAACACCCATGCAATATGCAAGAACCCGCATCGAGACAGGGTTCTTAGTAGTCCTCTTTGACCATTGCCGAAGACAGCCGGGCTTGGCGAGCCGGCTGTTTTTCATAACAATCCGACGCAACAGCGCCCTGTGGCAATGCTGGCAGGGCGCAACTTAAAAAGGCAGAAAACTTATCTTATGAGCATCAGCAAACTATCGCGGAGAAACTTTCTCGGCGGCACCAGTTCCCTTGCCATTGCCCTCCCCTTCGCCTCCATTCCCGCCATCGCGGAAAAGAAGCACATCAGGAATTCGAGCCTCACGCCTGAGCTGCCGTCGAGGAAGCTTCCCGCTCGCAAGCGCGGCGCAACTGTCATCACGGTTGATCTGCCGATTGACGGCGTTTCGGATTGCTCGAAGGCAATCAACGATGCAATCAACGCTCTGCCGGGGGACGGTGGAACCGTCTGGGTGCCTTACCAGAAGACTGGCGGCTCTAAAGACTGCATTTACAAAATAAACACCACCGCCAATACCTACACCTCTCCAAAAAGACCGAATCACGGTCAGCCTTATGGAATCAAACTGCGATCGAACATGCTGCTCCAGCTTGAGCCCGGCGTTCAGCTAAGGGCTATGCCAACGAATGTGGCGCGGGCTTACGTGCTCTTCGCTTCCGATGTTCACGATATCGAGATTGCGAATGGAGCCATTATCGGCGACCGCCATGAGCATACCAATTCCGGAAAGGGCACCGACGAATGGGGCCATGGTATGCAGATCCTTGGAGTCAGGCAAGCTACCATTCGTTCGATTTATATATCGGATTGCGAAGGCGATGGCATTTGTGTTGGCCGCGGCCCA
Organism: Acidobacteriaceae bacterium; assembly: GCA_025934135.1. Taxonomy (GTDB): domain Bacteria; phylum Acidobacteriota; class Terriglobia; order Terriglobales; family Acidobacteriaceae; genus Silvibacterium. The sequence goes on from JAICYR010000012.1 coordinate 29,869, forward strand.
TCATCTCGCACCAACGATCTGATCATCTGCGATGTAATCAGCACTCGCAATCGCAGACAGGCCCTAAGCATCACCAATGGTGACAATATCTCGGTCTTCGATTCCGAGTTCAGCTATACGCATGGAACAGCGCCGCAGGATGGTATAGACATTGAACCCGATGGGACGGGACAGGTAAATAACCTGACCATCGACAACTGCATTCTGCGAGGCAACGAGGCTTCCGGAATTGAAGTAAACGCGAGCCATGGCTCAAGCATTCGCAACCTGACTATCACGAACTGCGTGATGCGCGACAACGTCTACTCCGGCTTCTTTACCGTTCAAAAGGGGACGGCGGTTCTGGACAATGGCGTGCTGTACGGAAATGCGTTCTATCAGAACCGCTACATTGCTGTGCAACTCGCCGGCAAAACCACAAAGTTCACAATTGGCGGTTCCAGTTCCACTGATTCTCGGAACAACCTGTTCGCCAATAACGAAATCAGCGCTTCACGCCAGGTCATTTACCCAATCACCGCCCGCCGCCCTAAGAAGGGTTATATCGCCGGGCCAGACATGGCCTTTCGTGTTGCATCCCTCGCACCCGACGCCAACAACGTCGTCGCGTGGAATTACTTTTCCTCCCCGGAAGCACCGCCCACTCAACCAGAAAAGCACTCCGGCGCCGACAGCAAATCGCCCGCGGAGGGGCACAACGATCCTCGCCGCACGCGCTAGGAACAGAACGGAAGTCTCGCTATCGATGTTTGCAGAAAAGAGCGGCTTCACCAAAGTGTGCCGTCACTGCGTCCTGGCGATGAAATCAGGATGTAACGTCGCTCTTATGCTGTGGGTCTCTCCCACCGCTACCCTGGTCCGGGTACTTTACCGGGTCGGCGGAGTCTGGCCATAGTCCGGCCGCAGTAGCGTAAGCCCCAAACGCAAAACGCAGCCCGCAGGCTGCGCGTTGCATAATCAGATATATCCTACCGGCCGTAATGCGCGGCGTTCTTTCCCGCGTAATCGGCCCACTTCTCCGGCAGATCATCTGCCGCGAAGATCGCCGAAACCGGGCACACCGGGACGCAGGCGCCGCAATCGATGCACTCCACCGGGTCGATGAACAGTTGGTCGCTGCCTTCGAAGTCGCCTTCGTCTTTCTTGGGATGAATGCAGTCCACCGGGCACGCGTCCACGCAGGCGGAGTCTTTTGTGCCGATGCAGGGTTCAGCGATTACGTAAGCCATGGCAAATCCTCTTTTGGGGTCTGTTGAGATTTAGACAACACAATTGTACCGCGAGAGCGGGCAAGGCAAAAATAGTTGAAAAATCGGTCGAGGCGGGCCCGCTCCGACTGGAAGGCGGACTGGACAGCAGCGACGCAGCAACGTTTACTCGTAACGACACCTTTTCAGGAGTTTCCATGCGCTTAAATCTCCGCAAACCTCTCGTGTCCATCGCAGCCCTCGGACTTGCCCTCACCGCCACCGCGCAGTCCAGGCCACCCGTCACGCTCGACATTCACGTCAACCAGGTCAAGGCTCAGGCCAGCCCCATGCTTCACGGCCTCATGACTGAGGAGATCAACTACTCCTACGACGGCGGCCTTTACGGCGAGCTGGTCCGCAACCGCGAGTTCCATCCGAACGACTCATGGCTGACCGCCATCGAGGGCTGGAAGTCGGTCAATCATGGCGGGGCTGAGTCCTCCTTTGTTGAGGACAAGACCACCGGCCCCAGCCAGGCCATTTCTTACAGCGCCAAGGTCACTGTCGAAAGCGCCAGCGCCTCCGCGCGCGCGGGCCTTGCGAATGAAGGCTACTGGGGCATTCCCGTGCGGCCCTCCACCACCTATAAAGGATCGTTCTACGCCAAGGCGAGTGGCGAAAGCGGCCCCATTCACGTGGCGCTGGTGAACGACAACACCGGAGTTGAGGCGGCGCACGCCGACGTTCCCGCGCTCACCAGCGACTGGAAGCAGTACCATTTCACCCTCACGACCAACGGCGCGGTGCGGCCGTCGTCGCTGTATCGGCTGGAAGTGACCGCCGCGCGTCCGGGAACCTTCTGGTTCAGCATGGTCTCGCTCTTTCCGCCGACCTACAACAATCGGCCGCATGGCAGCCGCATTGACCTGATGGAAAAAATGGCCGCTTTGCACCCCACGTTCCTGCGCTTCCCCGGCGGAAATTATCTGGAAGGCAACACCATCAAGGAGCGCTTCCAGTGGAAGCAGACCATTGGCCCCGACGTTGACCGGCCCACGCACATGGGCCCCTGGGGCTATCGCTCGTCCGATGGAATGGGCCTGCTCGAATTTCTGGACTGGTGCGAGGACCTGCACATGCAGCCGTTGCTTGCCGTCTACGCCGGCTACTCGCTGCACGGCGAACACGTGGATCCCGGCCCGGACCTCGAGCCTTACGTGAACAATGCGCTGGATGAAATCGAGTACGTTACCGGAGACACCTCCACCAAATGGGGCGCCGAACGCGCGAAAGACGGCCATCCGAAGCCCTTCGATCTGAAGTATGTCGAGATCGGCAATGAGGACTGGTTCGACAAGTCAGGCAGCTACGATGGACGCTACGCTCAGTTCTATAAAACCATTAAAGCGAAGTATCCGGACCTTCAACTGATCGCCACCGCTCCGATTAAGAGCATGAAGCCCGACGTGCTTGACGAGCACTTTTACAAGTCAGCGGACGAGTTCTACGCCGATGTCCACCATTACGACAAGACCGACCGCAACGGGCCGAAGATTTTCGTCGGCGAGTGGGCCACGATGGAAGGAAACCCCACCCCCGACTTTGGCGCGGCGCTCGGCGACGCGGCATGGATGACCGGGATGGAGCGCAACAGCGACATCGTCATTATGTCCAGCTACGCTCCGATGTTCGTCAACGTTAGCCCCGGAGCCATGCAGTGGCACCCCGACCTCATCGGCTACAACGCCATGGAGAGCTACGGCTCGCCCAGCTACTACGCGCAGGTGATGTTCGGGAAGTACCACGGCGACGAGATTCCGCAGACGGACGAGTTGGGCAGCAATTCTCGTTTCTTCTATTCTGTAACGCGCGACTCGAAGAACAGCGAGATGTATATCAAGCTGGTCAACGCGGGCTCCGCGCCGCAGCCGGTCGACATCAAGCTGGACGGCGCAACCGGCGTGGCGCCCATTGCCAACGTGGTGACGCTGAGCGCGAAAACCGAGGCGGCGACCAACTCCATCGACCACCCGAAGAACATTATCCCGGTCGAGTCGCGCTTCGAGCGGGCCTCCGGAAACTTCACCTACACGCTTCCGCCGTACTCGATTCAGGTGCTGCGGGTGAGAACCAAATAGCGGTCAGCGTTCAGCGTCCAGAAAAGCAACGGGCTCAGGAGCGATCCTGAGCCCTTCTTTTCTGTACCCAAACCTTTCCTGACCGCTGGACGCCGGTCGTTACCTGGCCCCTATTTCTTCACCACTGTAATTTCGAACAGCCTCGGCCAGTCTTTCCCCGTCACGAAGAGGCGATTGTGCGCTGCGTCGTAGGCGATTCCGTTCAGCACGGCGCCCTCGCCCGTTACTTCAACCGACGGCAGAATTCCCGCCAGATCGATCCAACCCAGCACCTTCCCGGTGCTCGGCGAGATGCGCGCGATCCGATCCGACATCCACACATTGGCGTAAATCTCGCCGTGAATATATTCCAGTTCGTTCAGGTTCTGCACTGGCTTGCCGCGGTCGGTCACGCGAATACTGCGCACCTGTTTGAACGTGTCGGGGTCCAAAAAATGGATCGTCTCCGACCCGTCGCTCATGATGAGGTGCTTGCCGTCCTGCGTCAGCCCCCAGCCCTCCCACGGATAATGGAATGTCTTGAGCAGCCGAAAGGTCGCACGGTCGTAGACGAATGCCACATGCTTCTTCCAGGTAAGCTGAATCAGCGTGCTGCCCCAATTGGTCAGGCCCTCGGCAAAATATTGCGACGGCACGCTCACTTCCTTCAGCACCCGCCCGGTTTCCAGGTCCACTTCGCGCAGCGTCGAATGCCCGTTCAACCCGGTGCTCTCGTACAAATGGCCGCCCAGGTAGATCAGCCCCTGCGTGAACGCCTGCGAGTCATGCGGATACGCATGGACCATGCGATAGCCGTCCACCGCTTGGGCCTTGCATCCCACCGCGCCCAGCAGAAGCAGGCAAACCAGCCAAGCGATTCTTTCTTTCCTCATTCGGCTTCCTCTTTGCGTTTGCGCGCCGCACGATGCGCCGCGAACTCCGCAGGCGTGGGAATCGGCTCCAGGTCCTCGCCCGCGAACATGGCGCGGAAAAACTCCAGCATCTCGTCGCGCAGCAATCCGTTCGTCGCCAGAATCTCCTGGCTGTCCAGCCGGAACGTGCTGCCGTCGAACCGGGTCATGCTGCCGCCCGCCTCCGTCACCAGGAGCGCGCCTGCCGCCGTGTCCCATGGATTCAGATTGAACTCCCAATACGCATCCATGCGCCCGCACGCCGTGTAGGCCAAGTCGAGCGCCGCCGAGCCTGCGCGCCGCACACCATGCGAGCGCAGCGTGAACTGCTGATAAAAATAAATGTTCGGATTCTTGTGCCGCTTGCGGCTGGGGAATCCCGTGGCCACCAGCGCCTCGGCCAGCACCGGTGTGCGAGAGACGTGAATCGGCGCGCCGTTCAGGTATGCGCCCCGGCCCTTTTCAGCCGTGAACAACTCCTCGCGGAGCGGATCATAAATGACCCCTGCGACGATCTCGCCATCTTCTCCGGCGGGCAGCGAAGGCCCGCGCCTCTCCAGACCCATCGATACGCAGAAGACCGGAAACCCGTGCGCGAAATTCGTTGTCCCGTCCAGCGGATCAATGTACCAGCGATATTCGCTCTCCAGATGCGACCGTGTTCCCTCTTCGCCGTAGATTCCATGGTCAGGAAACGCTGCGTGCAGCCGCTCCACAATCAGCTTTTCCGAAGCGCGGTCCGCCTCCGTCACCAGGTCCACATCGCCCTTGTATTCGGTGGTCACGCCGCGATGATAATAGTCGCGCAGCAGTGCGCCGGCTTCCAGAGCGATGCGCGATGCTGGTTCGGCAAATGCCAGCGCTTCAGCCGAGCTCATTGCGCCGCGCCCGGCGCCGTGCCGTCCTCGCCAGGTTTGCGCGGTCGCCGCCCGGCCTGATCGCCTCTGCGCGACTGCTCGGAAAAGCTGCGACTCTGCTGCTTATAGATGAACAGGTTCGGCTTGCCTTCGCGCGTCAGCCGGATCATGCGGTCGTCGAAATACTCAATCCAGCCCGCCACACTTTCGCCGCCGCTCAGCTTCACATTTACCGGGACTTGCTTCTCGCTCAGGTAGCGCAGATACAGCGCCTCCTGTCCGGTTTCCCCGGCAGGCGGGCCCTTCTTCTGCCGCCGCGGCTTGTTGGTCAGAGACATGCAACCATTCTAATCACTCTTGGTCCGGCCGTTGGCTATGGCTCCTGGCTGTCGTCGTCTGCCGGCTGCTGGCTGTTGGCCGCGTCCGGATAATACCCCGCCCGGTTCTGCACCGTGTATGGACCGTTGGATGCGGGCGCGTGGGTCAGCTTTACAGAAATCTTCCGGAACTCGTCCCCCCGGCGCGAACGCTCAGGATAATAGCCCAGCAGATATTGTGTTCGCAGATTTTCCGAGACCTTGCGGAAAGCTTCGCGCAGGTCGCCCGAGTTCGCGTAATAGTATTGCCCGCCGGTCTCCTCCGAAAGCGCGATCATGGCGTGCTCGCCCTCCGTATCGCGTCCGGCGTCGGCCATGATCGGCACATCGATAATGCTGTACACCATCACCTGGCCGCGGCGCGCGGCATCGAGCGCCGTCGCATAGTCCACATCATTCTTGGTGTTGCCGCCGTCGGAGATCAGCACCAGCACCTTGCGTCCATGGCGCGGCTGGAGCCGCTGGGATGCCAGAAACACTGCGCTATAGAGCGCCGTCGCCGGGCCAAAATCCAGATGCCGCAGTCCCGCGTCAATCAGGCGGACATTGCACGTAAACGGGACCACCTCGCGCACGTCGGAGTTGAAGTCCATCAGGCCCAGCCGGTCCGCCGGACGCAGCAGCGCGCGGACAAATTCACGCGCGGCGGCCCTCTCCTGCGGAATGTCCTTGCGCGTGCTGCCGCTGGTGTCGATGGCCATCACAATCGAAAGCGGAACGCTGCTCTGCCGCTCGAAATACGTAATTTTCTGAGGATGCCCATCCTCGCTGAGCGCGAAATCTTTTTGCGTGAGGCCCGGCACCGGAGCGCCGTGCGCGTCCGTCACGTTGACGAAAACATTCACCAGCCGGACATTCACGTGGATCGGCGGAGCCGTTTGCGCTTGCAGCATTGGCGCAGCGGCCAGCAGAAGCGACGCGAAGATCGGAATCGTTTTCAACGCGCAATCTCCGCCGGGAAAGGCTCGCCGTCCGCCCACACGGCCCCGTCCTCAAAGTGCTCTTTCTTCCAGATCGGAACGGTTTTCTTCAGCGTGTCGATGAGCCAGCGGCACGCGTCGAAAGCCGCGGCGCGATGCGGCGAGGCCACTACGATCAGCACACTGGTCTCGCCAACCGCAAGCTGCCCCAGCCGATGGATCAGGCGTATGTCCCGAATCTCAAAGTCCTGTACGGCCTTGTCCACAAGCGCGCGCATCTTCTTCAGCGCCATTTCCTCGTAGGCTTCATACACCAGATACAGCGTGCGCCGCCCCCGCGAGTTGTCGCGGACAATGCCGTCGAAGACCACCACCGCTCCGTCCGCACCGCGCTTCAGCCCGGCCACAAGGCTGTCCGCGTCAATGCGCTCGCGCGTGAGCGCAACCCGCTCGATCGCACCGCCACTCACCGGAGGCAGCAGCGCAACCTCGTCTCCTTCGTGCAGCACGCGTTCCGGCTGCGCATATTCCTGATTCACAGCAACCGCCGCCGACCGGAACGCCGGGGCCTCGTAGCGCGCGAGCAGATCGCTCACACGAGCGCCCTCCGGCAAATCCAGCGTCGAAGATTCGGAAATCAGGTCTTTGAGAATGCCAAACACGAGGATTCGGACGCGCATTTCCCTCTCAGAATACCGCTCTTGTTAGACGGGAATGGGAGGAGAGAGTTTCCGGGCGCGGGTCTAACCCTGGCCTTCTTCAGGCGGATACCAGAGCCGACCATCCTCGACGCGGGCAAACGGAGTCATTTTGTGTGGCTGCCGCCGACTCTTGCCGTTTGCCGAATAGGTAATGTCCTCGACCGGAACGCCCCGCACCGTCAGCGCATCGCCCACCAGCGAGCGATGACAGCGCCACGGCACCGCCTCGGCGCACATGATGGCGGTGTGTTCCTGCGGAGCGAACTTGAGCAAGCCGTCCAGCCCGGCAGCGAACTCCGGCGTCTGCATGTAGTCGGCATACCCGCGAAAGCTGGCGTTGCGCCAGCCCATGTTGATGGAGTCCTTGCGCGTGTGGCGCAGCCCGCCCAGGTCGCGGAACCAGTAATATTTGATCCCAGCCGCTTCCAGCGAGGGCTTCAGGTTTTCCTGCGCGAACTGCGGGTTGTGGCGCGACTTCGGGACCGTGCGGATGTCGGCCAGCACCCGCACACCATTCTCCCGCAGGATCGACAGGAACGTCTCAATCGGCAGCGTGGAGTGGCCAATTGTCAGCATAAATAAGCGCCAGAATACGCGATCCGCGACCAGCGCGAGCGGCCACTCCCAGTCCGTACTCCGTGCGGCGAAGCCGCGTGTGCCGGGACGGCCAGTCCTTATGCCACCGCGTTCTGCAGCACCTGCTCGCGCACATGTTCGTCGTGCTGCTCCTCGGTCGCGGAGTCAGGCAGCGCGATGGTCAGCACATCCTCGATGCGGCTGGCATAGTGGATGGTCACGCCTTCGGTCTGCTCCGGAGTCAGGTCTTCCTCCACGTTCTGGCGGTTCTCCGCCGGCAGGATTATATCCGTCACGCCCGCGCGCTTCGCGGCCAGGAACTTCTCCTTGATGCCGCCCACCGGCAGCACGTTTCCGCTCAGCGTAATCTCGCCCGTCATCGCGGTCAGCGGACGCACCGGCGTATTCGTCATCAGCGAAGCCAGCGCCGTCGCCATCGTTACTCCCGCCGAAGGCCCGTCCTTGGGAATGGCCCCCGCCGGCACGTGGATGTGAATGTCCACGTCCTTGGTGAAGTCCTCTTCCAAGTCCAGAGATTTGGCGTTTGAGCGCACCCAGGTCAGCGCAGCCTGCATCGACTCCTGCATCACCTCGCC
>JAICYR010000024.1 GCA_025934135.1 Acidobacteriaceae bacterium
GAAGAAGGACTACAAGGCCGAGATTGCGGACATTACGACGGAACTGAAGGCCCTGCCCGCCGAGCAGACCACGAAGCAACCCGCGCTGGCCGACACTTACTATCTCGGCAACGCCTACCTGCAGCAGGACCCCAAGGACCTAGTCAACGGAATCTGGTTCCTGGCGCGCGCCGCGCAGTATCTGCCCGAGCCTTACAAAGACCAGGCCGAAAAAGCCGCCGAGTACTGGTACAAGAAGTACCACGGCAGCATGGACGGATTCGACCAGGTGAAGACGCTGGCCGCCGCCAACGTCTTTCCGCCGGCGGAGTACAAGCCGACGCCCGCTCCTCCACCTCCGTCCCCGCAGGAGCTTGCGCACAACGCCATCATGAGTACGCCGGACCTCAAGACACTGGCGCTCTCCGACAAGGAATTCATTCTGGCGAACGGAACGCCTGAAGACGCGCAGAAAGTCTGGGCGGTGCTGGACGGCGTAACGGCCGAGGTGCCTGGACAGGTGGTTACCGCAACGCCGGATTCGGTGCAGCTTGCCGTCTCCGACGACGCCAAGAACTCGAACAAGGCGGACTTCACCGTCAACATGAAGAAGCCGCTGAAGAACCCGCCGGTGCCCGGAACGACCGTTACCTACATTGCCACGTTCGATTCCTACACCCAGAACCCGCCCATGATTATCCTCAAGGACGGCGAGCCCAAAACCGCGGCGCGGCCTGCGCACCGCACGACGCATCACTCAACCCGCCACAGGAGATAGTTCCACAGGAGTTAGTTCCCGGGTTGGGAAATTCGAGGGGCAGCCAGCAATGGCTGCCTCTTCTTTTTGCGTGGCGCTCGCCGCGCTGGATGGTACATTAGCGAATAGTCAATAGCCATTAGGATCGGGATTAGCCACGCAATGAAGAAATCCGTCTGCCGTTGGATCGCTACTTTGCTCGCGCCAGTGTTGGTGTGGGCCGTTTTCGGCGGTTTTTCGGCGAATGCGCAGCAGCAGCGGGAGGGCGGGATCGCCTCCGCCGCGAAAATCTATGGCTACGATCTTGGGGCGGGGAACTGGACGCTCGATCAGGTTCCATGCGTGGTGATGCCGAAGGTGAGCCTGCTGCATTATCGCCAGGCGTTTCCCGATGGCACCGAGTCGCAGTTCACGGCGGTTGTGCCGCTTGAGGGCGATGGCCGCGTGCGCATTGTTCCTGTGCTCCATCGCAATGCGGCGCCGTTTTTGCCCGCTCCGGTGAATCCGCGCAACTACGAGCTCTTTAACCAACTTGTTCAGGGGACCGCCGCGAAGGGAACGTGGCTTGACCTGAGCGCATGCTACGCCGCACTTACCGGGGCCGGTTCCGGAGTTCGCTCCGAACTCGGGATTGCCGGCGCGCCAAGGCCGACGGTCCACACGGACCCGGGAGGCAAGGCGCACCGCGTCACCTTCGCCACGCGCGAAGGCCAGTTGGGCTATACGGTCTGGAACGTGTCGTTCGACCGGTTCGGCCGCGTGACAAATGCCGCGATTCAAGACGAATCTGTTTATGCGAACAAAGCGCCGTCGCCGGTGGTCCATCGCGCTGCTCGCAAGCACGTTGAGCCCGCCGCGACTGCGACCGCGAAGCCTGCTCCGAAGATTGATCGCAAGCAGAGGGAACGTGCTGTGTATGCGGAGGCGGCGCGTGAGATTCATCAGGAGCCGCAAGAGCGCACGGCAAATGCGCAGGCCGCGCAGAAAATTGATAACGCGCCGCAGCAGAATGTTGAGGAAAATGCGGAGGCCGCACCCTCGGAACCCGTGCAGGAAAATCCACCACAGCAGCAGCCGTCTTCTTCCGATAAAGCGGGATGGAAGTTCATCCCCAACCCGCCCGCTCCGCATTCGAAGATCATTCCGGAACCTCGCCAGCCGAGCGAAGCCCCGTTGCCAAATTAATTAGGGCTGCATCCCCTACGGATCGGGCACCCACGCACTACGCGGAAACTTCACGCTTCAAAAAAGAATACTTTTACGTATACTGCTTTGTGTCCATAAAACTACGCAAATCAGGAAGACGAAAGGCCGTCCCATGCTCGTAGATGGTATTGGAAGAAATCGGCTCCGCAACGCGGGGGGCCTGCTTGGCGTACTTACGCTGCTCGCGATGCTGGTTGCAGCCCCAGGCGCTTTGGCGCAAAGGTTCGGCGCTCCCGGCAAGTCCATTGGCACCGTTACGACGCGCGGCAACCTCATCATTCTTACGCTGAATGAGGACGCGCTGGGCAAGCCGCACCTGTTCGATCTGTCGAACCGCACGCTTCGCTTTACGCCGAAAGATTCCGGCTATACGGTGGAGACGGTGCCAGAGGCGTGGGACAGCGACTTCGGCCCCGAGATCAAGGACCCGGACGTTACGCTGACCAAGATGACGTTTCCGTTTTCCGGGCAGAAGTGGAGCAAGCTTTCCGTCGGCATGACGGGCTCCATTACGTTTGGAGAGCCGGAGCAGCCCAGCGGACGTTTTGGCCGGATGCGCGGAGCAGCGTTCCGCAATCGCGAGGGTGGCTTGTCTGTGGAGCGCTACGCTTTGCTTCAGCAGGTCGGCAGCACCTTCATCAACGCGACGCCCGCAATCAGCGTTTTCTTTAAGCCGCGCATGAGAGGGGAGCGCTTCGTCAATGAACTGAGCGACCGCACGGTGATCACATGGACGCTGAGCGAGCCTTACGCGGGCATTCAGGACTGGACGTGGTATCCGACGGTGAACCGCTTCCAGGCGGTGCTGCATGCGAACGGCGAGATCGATCTTACCTACGACAAAGTCTCCGCGCGCGATGGCATTGTTGGAATCTTTCCGAAAATCGAGAGCACGCAGGAGCAGCCGCTGACTACCTTAACTTCTCAGACGGCCTCCTCTCCGCTCGCGGTGAAGAACATCAAGCTGAGCGAGGTCGGTGGCGTTTATCTTCAGGCGCAGCTTGAGACGGTTGGGCCGGTTCCTGCGGCGGATGCGACCGAGGCTGAAGGTCTTCAGTACCATTTGTGCCTGAGCGCGAAGGAAGCCGTGGGCGCCTGCACGAACACGACCAAGGGCGCGACGGTGTGGACAGTGATGTCCATGAGCCGCTTTCGCGGACGCCGCTCGCGCGCAGGCAGCGGGCCGCGCTACTTTGGCTTTGGCGATGGGCTGAGTCCCGAGGTCAAGGTCGAGGGCAACACCATCACACTGAAGGGCACGCTTCCGGTTGGGTTCCACGCCGGGTCGAGGCTTTATGTTTCGGCGAGCGAGCAGAAGGGAGAGGGACAGCCGACGGCGTTCGCGGCGCAAGCTGTGCGACTGAAGGGAATCAGCAGCCCGGAGATGGACCTTTCAACGCTCAAGGGTAATGCCGGTCCGTTCCCAACTGTTTATGAGAGCTTTTATTATCCCGAATCGCCGAGGCCGAACGACCTGACCTGCTCGGTGATCAAGGCGCTCGGCGACAAGTTCGACATGCTGGCCTACTACTCGGATTTCCGAATCGATAATCCCGAGGCCGGCACTCCCAGCACTGGCCCGCTTGGTGGAGGTCCCAACGGCGGCGCGGTCACGGGCATTAACGCGAAGCAGCGCAACCTGGCTGGCTATTGCACCAAGGGCCGCTTCCAATGGCAGTATGTGCAGCCGGTCGATATGCACGCGAACCAGATGGATGAGTATCCGCCCGCGGATGTGAAGGACCCCAGCGATCACGACATCGTGTCCTACACGCACCAGCTTTCCGAGCGCACCTTCAACGGCAAGATTCCGCCCTACGACTACGCGATGTCGCAGATCGGGCATGAGATGGACCATCGCTGGTCGGCTTTCGTCTCAGCCAAGATCGACGGCAAGCTGATTCCGCTGGGGCCGACGCACTGGGACATGGGTTTGCAGGCCCCGGCAGCGTTTCCATATCAGCGCCCGACGGAGGCGTCGGCCATGGGCGGCGGCGTGTGGCAGGACAACTTCGACGGCACTTTTACGCAGCTCGACGATAACTACTACGTGCCCGCGACCGGCTACTCCTATCTCGATCTTTATCTGATGGGACTCGTCGCGCCAAGCGAGGTTCCGGACTTCTTCCTCCTGCGCAACCTGCAACCAGTGGGACGCGACGCCAACGGCCACAGGATTTTCAAGGCGGACCGCACCAAGGTGACGATCAAGGATGTGATCGCCGCCGAGGGGCCGCGCGAGCCAGATGTGGACCACGCGCAAAAGCATTTCAACACCGGCATGGTGATTGTGCTGCGACATGGCGAGCCGCCTCCGGCGCAGCTGATCAGGGATGTGAATGGAATTCGCCTGCGCTGGATGGACTACTGGACGACAGTGACCGGCCATCGCTCGACGATGACCACCAACCCGAGGTGAGCGACCATCCCGGAATCTTTGTTCCCACCCTTTGCGCATAAAGCGCGCGAAGGATGGGGTACCCGGCAGAAAGAAAGAGCAGCAGAGCGCGAAATCCTCGTGCCGCCCTGTTCAGCAAACCCTCAATCGTCTGTTACACTAATCCAAGTTCGGAGCGGAAAATTCATACCGGATTGACCATCCGGGGACGTAGTTCAGTTGGTTAGAACGCTGCCCTGTCACGGCAGAGGTCGCGGGTTCGAGTCCCGTCGTCCCCGCCATAAACCACAAGTTCAAGGTTTACGGCGACGAACCATCATCAGCGTAAAATCCGAAGGTGTTGAAGGGTGCTGAACTTCACCACCTTTTTTGTTTATGAGCGAGAAAACGTTATCGGGGCGCATGGTTCGGCGGCGGAGAATACCCCGAAGCTGGTACTTCATTCTTCTGGTGGCGGTGGCCATCGCCATCAGCTACTTCGACCGGCTCACGCTGCCGGTCGCCATCACCTCCATCCAACACAATATCCCGCTTTCAAACGAGCAGTTCTCGTGGCTGCAGACGGCGTTTCTGCTGTCGTATGCCGCGATGTACGTGATTGGCGGACGGTTGCTGGACATGCTGGGGACGCGGCGCGGGTTTCTGCTCATCATGCTGTGGTGGTCGCTGGCGTGCGCGCTGCACAGTCTGGCCACGGGATTCGTCCTGCTGGTGATTGCGCGCTTTCTGCTGGGCGCGGGCGAGGGCGGAGGCTTTCCGGCGGCAACGCGCGTGGTCGCGGAGTGGATCGAGCCGCAAAAGCGCTCGACGGCCATGGGACTTATCAATGCGGGAACGGCTGTCGGATCGGTGCTGGCTCCGCCGATCATCGGATTCATTCTGCTGACGAGCGGCTGGCGCGCGGTGTTTCTCGCTTCGGGTTTGGCGGGACTGTGCTGGGTGGTTTGGTGGGCGGTGAGCTATCGTCCCAACTCGTCTGTGAAAGCGGTTGAGGAGACGGGGCCCGAAAAGCCGATGCGCTGGTCGCAGGTGCTTCGGATGCATAATGTGCAGGCCTTCGTTTTCGCCAAATTCATGAGCGACTCGGCGTGGTATTTCCTGCTGTTCTGGCTGCCGAAATATCTGTACGACGCGCGCGGCTTTGACATTAAGCAGGTGAGCGCCTATGCGTGGATTCCGTATGCGGCCTCCGGCGTGGGAAGTTTCATCGGCGGATGGTTTTCCTCGTGGCTGCTGCGGCGCGGGCGGTCGCTGGACGCGGCGCGCAAGATCGCGCTGGGATGCTGCGCCTTCGCCATGCCGGCGGTGATGCTGGTGTCGCTCGCTCCGGTGTCGATGGCGCTCGCGCTCTTCAGCACCGCGTTTTTCGCGCAGCAGGCGTGGTCGGGACTGGTCATGACGCTGCCCGCGGACATCTTCCCGCTGAATGCCGTGGGCACGGTCGCCGGGCTGATCGGCTTTGGCGGCGCGATGGGCGGCGCAATTTTCGGACTGGTGGTCGGATATTTGCTGGGCCACGGCGTGGGCTACGGCGCGCTGTTTGTGGCGGTCGGGACCTTCCACCTGATTGGCTTTGCCGCCATTCTTTTGCGGGGCGGAAAAATTCAGCCGCTTCACGGCATGTTGACAGAACAGATGGAGAGCGCAGGATGAAGATTACGGAAGTCCGCACGCGGGTGGTGCAGTGGGAAGGGGAAACGGTCCCGCTGCCGCCGCATTTTTGCACCAATCCCATGGACCTGGTGGCGTTTCGCGCCGCTTCGATGGGGAACTTTGCGTTTCACAACTGGCTGCTGGTGGAGATCTTCACCGATAAAGGACTGGTGGGCCTGGGCAACGCCGCGCTGTCGCCGGTGGTGACCAAATCGCTGATCGATACGTATCTGAAGCCGTTACTGATTGGCGCGGACCCGTGGGACGTGGAATTTTTGTGGCAGCAGATGTACCGCCGCACGCTGGCCTTTGGGCGCAAGGGCGTGGCAATGGCCGCAATCTCAGCGGTGGACATCGCACTCTGGGACCTGCTGGGCAAGGACGCGAAGCAGCCTGTCTTCCGGCTGCTTGGCGGACGGACCAAGGAGAAGATTCCGGTATACGCCAGCCGCCTGTACGCGATGCCGATACCCGAGTTGCAAGCCGAAGCGCAGAAATATAAGGATCAGGGCTACACGATGATGAAGCTGCGGTTCGGTTGGGGACCAATTGACGGCGCTCCCGGGATGCGGAAAAACCTCGACCTGGTGCGGGCAGTGCGCGAAGTAGTGGGCGACGGAGTGGACATAATGGCCGACGCCTACATGGGTTGGACGCTCGACTATGCCAAGCGCATGCTGCCGCTGCTGGAGCCGTTCAATCTGCGCTGGCTGGAAGAACCGGTAATTTCCGACGACACGCGCGGCTATCGCGAGTTGAAGAGCTATGGGCGGATTCCAATTGCCGGAGGCGAGCATGAGTTCACGATCTTCGGCTTCCGCGAGCTGCTGGAGACGAATTCGCTGGACTACATTCAGTTCGACACAAATCGCGTGGGCGGCATCAGTCAGGCGCGGAAGATCAGCGCGCTGGCGGAGTCGTTCCAGGTCCCGGTAGTTCCGCACGCCGGGCAAATGCATAATTACCACGTGGTGATGGCCAGCCTGAATTCGCCGATTGCCGAGTTCTTTCCCAAGGTGAGTGTGGAGGTGGGGAACGAACTCTTCTGGTACATCTTTGATGGCGAGCCGGAGCCGGAGAACGGGCATATCAATCTGGACGATTCGCTTCCGGGGCTGGGGCTGACCGTGAACGAAGAGTCGCTGAAGCGTTTTCGTGTAATCGAGTAAGGAGAGGAGAAGCCGGTGCATCTGGTCCAGATAGTGCGAGGGGATGAGCGGCGAGTGGCCGTGGTGCGCGAACCGGAGCTTGTGCTGGTGCGCGAAGAAATGAGCGTGCTGGCGCTGGCCCGGCGAGCGCTGAAGGAGGATCGTGCGCTGACGGAGCTGACCCGTAGTCTGCTCTCGGCGGATACGTTGCCCTACGATGATGTTTACGCGGGGCAATCGGCATGGAAGCTGCTGCCGCCGATTGATGCGGCTGGCGATCCGCGGCGGGTGATGGTTTCAGGAACGGGGCTGACGCACTTGGGCAGCGCGCGCGACCGGCAGTCCATGCATGTGAAGGACGAGGCGCAGATGACGGATAGCATGCGCATGTTCGAGTGGGGACGCCAGCAGGGGCGGCCCGCGGAGGGCGCAGTGGGGATCGCACCGGAGTGGTTCCACAAAGGAGACGGATCGCTGGTGCGCGGACCATCGGCGGCGTTGGAGATTCCGGGACACGCTGAGGACGGCGGCGAAGAAGCGGAAGTGGCGGCGATCTATTTGATCGCGGACGACGGCACGCCCTGGCGGCTGGGAATGGCGGCGGGCAATGAATTTTCTGACCACGTTTTCGAGCGGAGAAATTATCTGAACCTGGCGGGTTCGAAGCTGCGCACGTGCAGTGTGGGACCTGAGCTTGTCGTCGGAGCGGAATTCCGCGATGTGGCGGGACATGTTCGCGTCTTGCGGGGCGGCGAGGTTCTGTGGGAGAAGGAAATCAGCACCGGGGAAGAAAATATGTGTCACAGCCTGGCGAACCTGGAGCATCACCATTTCAAGTTCGTCGGGCATCGCCAGCCGGGAACGGTGCATATTCACTTTATGGGTGCGGATTGTCTGTCGTATGGAGACGGGGTGCGGCTCGAAGCCGGGGACGTGACGGAAGTCCAGTTTGAAAACTTTGGCCGGGCGCTCCGGAACGTGATCGCGAAGGACAAACCCGTGACCGCGCCGGTGCGCGTGCGTTCGATGGAATAGGGAGGGTGGAATGGAGACAAACATGAAGATCGCGCTGCTGGGTCTGGGCACCATGGGTCACGGAATGGCGGTGAACCTGCTCAAGGCGGGCTTTCCGCTGACGGTTTACAACCGCACGCGGGCGAAGGCGGAAGCGCTGGGTGCGCAGGGGGCGGCGGTGGCCGAGACTCCAGCTGCGGCCGCCTCAACGGCCGACGTGGTGCTGGCCATGCTCTCGGACGACGACGCATCACGCGAAGCCTGGACCGGCAAAGATGGCGCGCTGGCGGCAATGAAATCCGGCGCAATTGCCATCGAGTGCAGCACGCTCAGCCCGGCATGGATTGCGGAACTGGCTGCGGCGGCGCACAAACGCGGCGTGCGTCTGGTGGAAGCTCCAGTGACAGGCAGCCGCCTGCAGGCCGAAGGCGGGCAACTGACCATGCTGGTGGGAGCGGAGAAGGAGACACTGGCAGAGGTGTCGCCGGTTCTGCGCCCGATTAGCAAAGAGGTGGTCCATTTGGGGCCAATCGGCTGCGGAGCGCAGTTGAAGCTCATCAACAATTTTTTGTGCGGTGTGCAGGTGGCGTCGTTCGCGGAGGCGCTGGCCTGGATCGAGCGCACCGATCTGAATCGCGATGCGGCACTCGCTTTCCTGAAGAAGGGCGCGCCGGGCAGCGGCATTCTGAGCGCCATGGCCGACCGCATGACGGAGCGGAAGTACGAGGTGAATTTTCTGCTTCGGCTGATGGCGAAGGATATGCGCTATGCGAAAGCGGCGGCGGCGCAACGAGGCGTGCAACTCACGACGGAGGAGCCGGTCGAGCGGCTTTTTGAAAAGGCGCAGCGGCAGGGGCAGGGCGAGAAGGACATGTCCGCGGTAGCGGAGGCGGTCGAGGGCCGCGCTTAGGCAGATTCCAACTTCCTGTCCTAGCCGAGAGCTACGCGCTTCCCGCGTCGTTATATCTCCAGGTGGGATACTTCAATCCAGCCGCCCGGTTGATGACCAGTGCCTGCGCTACGAGTAGAAATACGGCTACTTCAATAATGACCAGTTCTTTTGGCTTCGAGATGATGCCGAGCGAGACGATCAGCGTGGTTGCGCCCGCCGGAGGATGACCGGCTTTTAGCAAGACCATGAACGCTCCTGTTGCCGAGAGTGAGAGCGCGGCGGATAGAATTCTCGGCCCATAGATTCCGGCGTGGATCCCAAAAGGCATGGCGGCCGCGCCGCTGACGACGTACGCGCCATATCCGCAGATGAGGCCGATAGCATGGCCGATGATTGTGTTCCTTGGGCTGGAGCTTTCGCCAAGCGGAGAAATGAAAAGCAGATAGGCCGTCGGCCCCAGAGAGGGAAAGACGAAGGGGCTGTCCGTGGCCACCGCAACCAGGGCCAGCAGGGCGATGGTGATGAAACCATTTACGAAAACATAGAGGGCCCAGATCAGCCGCGGTGGGAAGCGGCGGAGCAGCCATGAAAGCCTGACCCGCCGAAGCAATACCGCGACATGCTCAAACCCTCCAATGCCTCCGCCCACCTTGTTGTTTCGCAACGCGTGTCCTCCGATTGCATTTCCAAGCGATCAGGGCTTGGCTCCATCGCTCATGGTGTCAATGGCGATTGCCGAATGCGAAATGGCCCCACCGGCCCGCATCTCGGCGGCCACCCAAATCGCTTCCATGATTTCCTGTTCCGTCGCACCCTTCAGCTTGGCGCGCGTGGTGTGGCTGCGGATGCAATAGGCGCATTGCGTAACATGGGCAACCGCGACTGCGATCAACTCCTTCGTTTTGGGAGGCAGAGCGCCCTCGGCAAAAACCTGTTTGCTGAAGGCGCGGAAGGCATTGAGAATTTCTGGAGCAAGCTCCTCACGCTTGTGTGCGATTTCCTTCGACGCGGCTGGATACAGTGGATGGTCCATTATGAATAGCTCCTTTCAGTTTGTGTGTTGATATTGCGAATCAGAACGCTTTCATCGTCGCCATGATCGCCGCCTACTATGTAGTATCTTCTTCCCGCATACCTCGGCAGTGACCCAAATCACTCGTATTATTAGCTTTCCCTGGATCGAAAATTTTAGGAAATCTGGCAAACATCCCGGGGCGATCGCGCATCTCACAAAAGAACTATCCAGCTTGCCGAATCCACGAAAGCAAAATAAAGGGAACTATTCGCGCCGAAACGTACCAGCGAGGCTGGCAAAGCCGTATCCGGCGGCGGTAGACTCTTTCAAGGCATTTTCCATGGCCTCACTTGCCCCCATCCCACGCGTTGTTGTTCCGGAGAAGACACCGGCTCCTCCAGTTCCTCCGGTTCCGTCGGTTCCATCGGTTCGCCGGATGATGGAGACCTGTGTCGCGCACGACCACATTGCCCTTATTTATGAGACGAGGGAAGAGCAGCTTGCTGCCGTGGTCCCGTTTCTCAGGTCCGGATTGGAGCGCGGCGAGAAGTGCTTCTACATTGTGGATGAAAACACGCCGGAGATCATTACCGCGGCGCTGGAAGAAGATGGGGTGGACACGAACGCTGCTTTTGCCTCCGGCGCGCTGACCATCGTTGATCCAGAGAAGGCGTACCTGAAGAATGGCGATTTCGATCCCGAGCGGATGGTCGCCTATCTTAAGGAAAAAATTGAGGCTGCCGAGGCCGAGGGGTTTACGGCGTTCCGGGTCACGGGCGAGAGCACCTGGGCTCTTCGGCCCCCGAAGCACCTGGACTCGCTCATCGAATATGAGTGTTGCCTGAACGAGTTTTTCCCGCACCAGAATATCGTGGCCATTTGCCAGTACAACCGGCGGCGGTTTCGGCCTGAGATGCTGCTGCATGTGATCCACACTCATCCCTTTGTGGTCTGCGGCGATCTGATTTGCGAAAATCCGCCCTATGTTCCGCCGGAGGTTTTTGACCCGAACAAGCACAACACGGCGGCGGAGGTCCAGCGGCTGCTCAACGGCATTACGGAAAACGCCCAACTGAAGCGCGAAGTCGCGGCGGAAGCGCAGCAGGCGCACCTGCTCTCAGTGGAGACGGCGCGCTGGCGGCAGATTTATGAGGCGGTGCTGGCCAATACTCCCGATCTGGGCTGCATGTTCGGCCTGGACCATCGCTTCACCTATGCGAACAGCACGCTGCTCGCCGTGATAGGGCGCAAATGGGACGACGTCGCGGGGAAGACCGCTTCTGAAATTGGATTCGGGCCTTGGCACGCGGCCCTGCATGACCGCGAAATCGACCGGGTCATCGCGACGTGTGAGCCGGTGCGGGGAGAATTTCCGTTCGACGGAGTGAATGGCCGCCGCATTTACGACTACATTTTCTATCCCATCATGGGGCCGACGGGCGAAATCGAAGCAGTGGGCGCAAGCACGCGCGACATTACGGAGCGCAAGCGGGCTGAGCAGGCGCTGGGCGAAAGCGAACAGCGGTTCCGCACCATGGTGGAAACGACGCCGGAATGCGTGAAGCTGGTGGCCGCCGACGGCACTTTGTTGCAGATGAATCCGCCAGGCTTGGAAATCATTGGAGCCACATGCGAGGAAGAGGTCGTCGGCCAAAATGTCTACGATGTGATTGCTCCGGAGTGCCGGGAAGAGTACCGGAGGTTTAACGAGCGGATTTGCGGAGGCGAGAAGGGATCGCTGCAGTTCGACATCGTAGGGCTACAGGGAGCGCGGCGGCGCCTGGAAACTCATGCCACGCCGCTTGGAATGCCGGATGGCCAAGTCGTCCATCTGGCGCTGACCCGCGACATTACGGACCGCAATCGCGCGGAGAATCTGCTGAACGAACAGAAGACCCTGCTGGAGCTGATCGCGTCCGGTTCTTCGCTGGACGAGTGCCTGACGGCGCTCACCGCTTCCGTGAAGCGGCTTTGGCCAAAGGCCAGCGCCGCCGTGTTCATCGCGGACTCGGCCCGCGAAAAAATTGAATGCGCTCTCTCGTCTGAACTTCCGGATGCGATGAGCGAAGGCGTACTCGGCGCCGCGATCTGCGACCTGGCGATTGGGACCTGCGCCAAAGCGATTTTTGAGGGCCAGGCCGTGACCTGCGCCGATATGGCGAACGACGATAGATGGGCGAAGCCATGGCGCGATTTGTGTATTGCGCACGGAGTTTTCGCGGCGCACTCCACTCCTGTGTTCGACTCGACAGGGAAAGCCATCGCGTCGTTTTTCATGTGCTTTGCCGAACCGCAGGAGCCGGATGAATGGGAGCGCAGCCTCGGCCAGTTTGGCGCGCATATCGCCGGGATCGCCATTGAGCGCGACCGGGCCATTCAAATTGCGCGCGAAAGCGAGCGGCAGCTGGAAGCCGAGTTGGCCGATATGCGCCAGTTGCAGAGCATCAGTTCGGAAATCATTTACGAGGAAAATACCGGGGACCTGTACGAAA
The DNA here is from genome assembly GCA_025934135.1 of Acidobacteriaceae bacterium. Classification (GTDB taxonomy): domain Bacteria; phylum Acidobacteriota; class Terriglobia; order Terriglobales; family Acidobacteriaceae; genus Silvibacterium. The sequence goes on from JAICYR010000024.1 coordinate 12,555, forward strand.
AAATTCTCGACGCGGCGGTTGTGATCATGCGTTCCGATTTCGGCAGCATGCAGATGCTCGATCCGGAGCGCGGCGAACTGAGACTGCTGGCCCATCGAGGATTCACTTCCGAGGCCGCGAAATTCTGGGAATGGGTGCGCCCGGATTCCGGCAGCAGTTGCGGCGCCGCTTTGGTGTCCGGCAAACGGGCCATCGTTCCGGATGTGGAGCAGTGCGAATGGATGGCCGGATCCGCCGATCTCGCCACCTATCTCCAGACGGGCATTCGCGCGGTGCAGACGACGCCGCTGGTTTCGCGCGGCGGCAAGCTGCTGGGCATGATCTCCACGCACTGGCGCGGGCCCTACGAACCTTCAGAGCGCGAGCTTCGCACGTTGGATATTCTTGCCCGCCAGGCCGCCGATCTGCTGGACCGCAAACAGGCGGCCGAGCGGCAGAAGCAGTCCGAGGCGGCGCTGCGCAAATCCGAGAAGTTCTCCGCGGCGGGTCGCATGGCGGCGACCATCGCGCACGAAATTAATAACCCGCTGGAAGCCATCGTGAACCTCAGCTATCTGCTTGCGCAGGAGGACCTGCCGCCGACGGCGCGGGAGCTGGTGCGCGCGCTGGACACGGAACTGGACCGCGTTTCGCACATTGCGAAACAGACGCTGGAGTTTTATCGCAACGGAAAAACCGCCGGGCCAATCGACATAACGCAGCCGATCAAGGCCGCCGTGACGCTGTTCTCCAGAAAGGCCGAAGCGAAGGGCATTGATGTCGCGGTCGAGTTCCGGACTTCCGCTAAAATCTTTGGATTCCCGGGGGAGCTGCGGCAAGTCTTCGCGAACCTGATCGACAACGCGCTGGAGGCCGGTTCGACGGCCATCAGGATACGGGTGTCGCCCAGCATCGACCCGGCCCACGGCAATCGCGCCGGAGTGAGTGTGGCCGTGGCCGATAATGGATTGGGCATTCCGGCGGCCTCGGTGAGCAAGCTGTTCCAGCCCTTCTTCACCACCAAGGAAGAGAAGGGGACCGGGCTGGGATTGTGGGTGAGCCGGGGGATCATTCAGAAGCATGAAGGCTGGATCCGCTTGCGCACGAGCACCGGACGCCCCCACCGCGGAACCACCTTCTGCATATTTCTTCCGACTCTGCGCGAAGAGGACGATTGACATTCAGAAGAGGATTTGATCTCGCCACCACGTTCCTGATATTTTGCCGACGATGAGAAAAGCGCCGAGATTCAAACAACTCTGTTTCATCGGCTGCGCTCTTGCGCTTCTGTTGCCGGTGATGACCTGGCCGCAAGCGCCGCGCGCTTTGCCGCTCGAAGGCGCAGTCGCGTTTACCCACGATCCTTCGATGGCGAAGGAAGGGAACACCTACTACGTTTTTGCCACTGGCAAGGCTCCCGGCGGCGGAGAGTTTCCTATCCGCTGTTCAGATGATTTGGAACACTGGAAAATGTGCGGCCATGTGTTCGATGCCATTCCGAAATGGATTCAACAGAGGAGTCCGGGCACGCGGGAACTCTGGGCGCCGGATATTTCCTACTCGCACGGAGTTTACCGGCTGTACTATGCGTATTCGCTGTTCGGGAAGAACACGTCGGGCATTGCGCTGGCAATCAACAAGACGCTGGACCCGAAGAGTCCGGACTACAAATGGGTGGACCAGGGACTGGTACTGGAGTCGAAAGCCACGGACGACTTCAACGCCATCGATCCCAACTATGTTGAGGACGCGCAGCACCACGCATGGCTGGATTTTGGCAGCTTCTGGAGCGGGATCAAGATGCGCGCTTTGGACGCGGCGACCGGGAAGCCTTCGAGGAAAGACACGAAGCTATACTCGCTGGCAAGCAGGGAGAAGCCGGCGAATGCGGCTCCGGCCAAGCCGGGTCTGCCTCCGGATTGGGAAGCGATTGAAGCGCCGTTTATTGTCCATCACGGCGGATACTACTACTTGTTCGTGTCGTTCGACCTTTGCTGTCGCGGGACCAAAAGCACCTACCGCACCATGGTCGGGCGATCGCGGTCCATCACCGGCCCTTATGTTGATAAGGCGGGAACTTCGATGCTCAAGGGCGGTGGAACGCAGTTGCTGGCGGCGAATGCGCGCTGGCTGGGGCCCGGAGGCGAATCAGTTCTGATGCGGCAGGGCGCGCCTGACCTCATCGTGTTTCACGCTTATGACGCGAAGACCGGCAGGCCGTCCATGCAATTGTCCACGCTGGCGTGGCACAACGGATGGCCGGCGGCCGCTCTGGGAAATTGATTCAATTCCCGCGTTCTATTGCTCGTCCTGATCGCTGTTTTCTTTTCCGAATTTGATGGGCGAGCTATCGTCTTTCTTCACTAGCGGAGTGGTGATGTCGTCCAGATAATCCGGCGTTCCGTTCACGCGCTCGAGCCTCGGATAGCGCTCGCCGCCGTGATAGTCAATATCCGCCGTCTTGATGAAAGTGTCAGCTTGCAGGATCAGATGAATCGGCCCCTTGTTGGTCTTTGAATCGATGATGGCCTGCTTGAGCGCGTCGGGTGAATAGATTTGGCCGTTCACCGCGATGATCTTTTCCGTCGGCGAGACGCCGGCCGTGTCCGCCGGGCCATGCCACAGCACGTCGGAGATGGTGCCGGACCTGTTCACGCGCAGGCCAATCGAGTACCAGCATTCGATCGAATCCCCGCGGCCGGAGGCGTGCGCGAGCAGCCGTGACGAGGCGCTGGGCTTGTCCGTAAAGACCAGCTTGTAGCCGCCACGCTCGATTCCGTCCAAATCCGCGTGCGGATCGATGCGGTAGACGCGGTCGTGGAAGAACTTTGCCCAGTCATAGGGCAGCACCTGGTTCAGGTCGGCGCATAGCTCGTCAAAGGTGTAGGGAACGATGAGCGGGCCGGTGTTGCCGCCCTTGGCAAGGAAGATGTGCAGAAAATCCGTCAGCGACTTTTTGTTGTTGGTCTTCTGGCGAATGAGCGTGTCAGCGTCCAGCCAGACCAGTTCGCCCTCCTGATAGTAGTCCTGCCCGCGCCGCCAATTGTTCCACGCCGGCGGATTGACATGGCGAATAATGCTGGCCGCAACGGCAGTGTCCTCGGTGTCGCGCCAGTCGCGCCCACGCTTGTATTCGAGGTTGGCCGCCGACGAGGCCAGCATGTCGCGATACTGTGCCTGCGACTTCAACCCGGAGCGCGCGGCCAGAACATCGCCGAGGTACTGCGTCATGCCCTCATAGACCCACAGCAGACGGCCCCACTGCGGCGTGGCGAAGTCCGGCTGATAGAGATGCGCCGGACGGCGGTACTTGCCGTTCCACGAATGCGTGAACTCGTGCGAGAGCAGGTCGGCATTGGAAAGCTCCGTGGCCGGACTGGAGAAGCCTTTTTCGCGCGTGCCATTGTCCGACGACTGCCCGTGCTCGAGCCCTTCGCCTCCGGCGACGTCGGAAAGCGTAAGCAGGAAATGGTACTCGTGATAATGATGCGAGCCGTAGGCGGCGCTCGCTTCGCGGACGAGGTTGGAAAGTTTCTCCAGCAGTTGCGGGCTGAGGTTGGAGTCCTTGGGAAAATCCGAAACGACGTCGATGTAATGCTTCGGGGAGATGTCCGGCGCGAGCGCGAACTCGTGGAAGTACTGCCCTGCGATGATGGGCGAGTCCTCAAGCTGCTCGACGGTGGTCGCGGCGAACTTGGTCGTCGCTCCGGCGGCGGGCACAGGCCACGACCCTCCGCTGATGGGAGTCAGCGCGGTCCCCACTCCCCAGCCGGCGGGGACGATCAGCGAGGGCTGAATGGGAATGTCCTTCACCGGAATATGCGCCGGGTAGATCATCAGCCGTTCCCACTCCAGCACGGCAATCTTTTGCGAAACGCGCGTGGTCACAATGCAGTCGAGATGCGCGTGCAGCGTCGTCACGCCCGGCGGAATCGTAAGGTGGAACTCGAACAGGTCCACGTCGTCGCGCCGCCAGGCCAGCGTCTTGCCGTTGGCGGTGAACTTCACGCCCACAATGTCTTTCGCCGGGCCATAGGACTGGTGCGTGCCCGGAACCCACTCTGGCGTGATGAGGTCGAGCGGGCCGGCCTTTACGGGAATCTCGGTGTCGGAGTGGTAGAGCTTGCGCGGCCCGTCGGTGAGGTTTGCCGTGACCTGGATGGGAGTTTGTTGTGCGAGGGCGGAGGCGGTGAGGAGTACGGCGAAAATCGCGCCGGTGACGCGGGGGAGAGTTGCTCGCATTCGAAAGGGCCCCTTTTGCTGAAATTCAGCGAACGTTTCATGATACAGGCAACAGGCGATAGAGATCAGGCACTGGGTGGCTTCGGAGCCAGCGGAAGAGTGAACAGAAACGTCGCGCCCTCGCCCAGTTCGCTTTCCACGCGAATCGTCCCGCCGTGGGCGAGGACGATGTGTTTGGCGATGGAGAGGCCCAAGCCGGTTCCGCCCGACTCGCGCGAGCGCGCCTTGTCCACGCGGTAGAAGCGCTCGAAGATGCGCGGCAGGTGTTCGGACGCGATGCCGGGGCCGAAGTCCTGAACAAAAAACTCCACTGTGTTTTTGCGGTCGCGCGCGCCCACCAGCACCCGCTCGCCGCTCCTGCCGTACTTCACGGCATTTTCAATCAGGTTGCCGAAGACCTGCGTCAGAGCGTCCTCGTCGGCCAGCACAACCGTGTCGGTCGTGTCGGCTGCTTCCAGCTTCACGTCGAGGTCCTTCACCATTCCGGCCAGCGCGTGCATGGCGTCGCGCACCAACGCCGACGCGGCAACCGGGCGCGCGTTTACCTTGTAGTCGCCGGACTCCACACTGGCCAGCGCGAGCAGGTCTTCGGTGAGCCGCGTCATGCGCGCAGCGTTCTTCAAAATGATGGTGAGAAACTCGCGCGCATTCTGCGGCAGATCAAAGCCGTTTTCCAGCAGCGTCTCCACGTAGCCGGAGATGGACGTGAGCGGGGTGCGCAGCTCATGCGACACATTGGCGATGAAGTCGCGGCGCATCTGCTCGGTGCGCGCCACTTCCGTTATATCGTGCAGCACGGCAACGGCGCCGCCTCCGGGAGTGGGCGCGGCGTTCACATCAAAGGCGCGTCCCGGCGCCACGGACAGGGCCTTGCCGCTGCTCGGCTTGCCGCGTGCGAGCGCGGCCTCAATGCAGCGCAGCGCCTCGGGATCGCGCAAGGCGTGCGCCAGGGTCTGCCCCTGCAACTCCGCGCCGGGGGCGATGCGTCGCATCACGGCATTCGACCATCCAATGCGCCCGGTCGCGTCAACGGCGATCACGGCCTCCTGCATCGAGTCGAGCAGCGCGGCGAGTTCGCGCTGCTTCGATTCCAGAGCGTCGAAGCTGGCCTCCAGCCGCGCGGCGGTGGTGTCGAGCGCGTGGGCGACTTCGGCGATTTCGTCGAGGCTGCCTTCTTCCATGCGCGCGGAAAAATCTCCCGCGGCGATGCGGTTGGCGAAGGCCACAATGCGCTTCAGCCGCGCCTCGGCACGATGAGCAAGAATGGCCGAAAGAACAATGGCCACCGCCATCGCGACCAGTGATGCCAGCAGCAGGTCGCGCCGCAGCGAATGGACCTCGCCGCGCAATGGATGTTCCATAAATTGACGCAGGACGAAATCCAGCGTCGCCGTGCTGATGGCCAGCACAACCACAAAGGACAGAAACAGCTTGGTGAAGACTCGTCCAGTCATTTCAGAACTGCGTTCAGCGATCAGCGGGCAGCGTTCAGTTTACCTGCCTTTCGGCATTTCAAACCTATAGCCCGCGCCGCGCACCGTCACCAGATATTGCGGGTCTTCCGCGTCCTTTTCTATCTTCTCGCGAATGCGCCGCACGTACACATCGACCGAGCGTGGCGTGACGAAACGGGCGTCTCCCCAAACGGCGTCGAGCAGGCGGTCGCGGCTGAAGACGCGCCCCGGATGGCGGGCCAGAAAATCCAGCAGCCGAAACTCGGTCGCGGTGGTTGCGGCCAGCTCGCCCCGCACGCGAAGTTGCATGGCGTCGGCGTCGATGATCACATCGTCAAACACAATCACGGCCGGCCCGTCTGGGCGCTGAAAGCGTCGCAACACAGCGTTGACCCGCGCCACCAGTTCGCGCGTGGAAAAAGGTTTGGTGATGTAGTCATCTCCGCCCATATCGAGTCCGCGCACACGATCGCTTTCCGCGGCCCGCGCCGTAAGAAAAATGATGGGCCTCGCGCTTAGCGAGGGATGACTCCGCAAACGGCGGCACACGTCGAGGCCGTCCCCACCGGGGACCATGATGTCCAGCAGAAATAGCGCGGGCGGCTGCCGCTCGGCTTCCGGAATGAGATTGGCCGGCGTGCTGAAGACGTGGACGACAAACCCGGCCGCCTCCAGATGGTGCTGGATGAGGCGCGCAATGTCCGACTCGTCTTCGAGAACAAATATGGTCTGGCTCAACGGTGCATTTCCTCGCGAGCGGCGGCGCCACGGCCGGGCTCCGCCAAGCCAAGAGTAACTCAGGGCGGGGCGCGAAGAGTGAAAACGTCATGAATTTATCGATTACTGATCGGAGTGATACCATTGAGGTTTCAACACTTAGATACTCAGAATTACTTCTCGTCGTCCGGTAGTACTTGAGGTTTTTCAGGTATAGTCCTGGAGAAGACACAGGTGTCGAAGCCGTTTATCCTTTGCGTCGATGACGAAGAACTCGGGCTCCAGATACGCAAGGCGGTTTTAGAACGGGCCGGTTACTCTGTGCGTACCGCGGTGAACGGCCGCGAGGGGCTGGATGCGTTTTCGAGCGAGCCGGTGGACCTGGTCATACTCGATTACTCCATGCCCGGGATGCACGGCGGCGATGTGGCGCTGGAAATGAGGCGGGTGCGTCCGCAAGTCCCCATCATTCTTCTTTCGGCTTACGTCAACCTGCCCCCGGAAGTCATACGAATCGTGGACTGCTCAATTCTGAAAGGTGACGGCCCCGAGCTTTTGCTGTCAAAGATCCGGGAATTTCTTTCTGAGCGGGCCGGCAACATACACCACGCCGAGGACACAGAATGAAGCAGCGGGAGTTTCGGCGAATTCTTCGCCAGGCTGTCTACGTCCCCATCCTGCTGCTCCTATTGCTTGCGGTTATCTTTATCGCGCAGCTCAGGCGTTTCTCCAATGCCGTAAACGACCTGCACCGCGCCGACCTGATAACGAACAGCATCATCGACCTCCAAAAACTGATTCTGGACCAGGAAACCGGAATGCGCGGTTACGAGCTTACCGGAGATCCAGCGATGCTGGCTCCCTATACCGCGGGAATGCAGCCCATCCAGCAAAGCCTTACGGACTTGAGAACGCTGTTGGCGGACGACAGCGTGCAAGAGCAACGGCTCTCCACATTATCTCAGCGGTATCAGTCATGGCTCAGCCGCGCACGACGCATCGTCGCCAGTCACAAAGCGCCGATCAATCGACCGAAGGTGGACGAGGAAAACAAGGTCCTGATGGACAACGTTCGCAGCGCCGTGCATCAAATGCTGCTCACTCAGGAAAAGCAGCGAGAGGAACAGTTCCTGGACGAAACTCCCTACGTGACCAAAGGGGACCTGCTCACGACTCTGCTGGCCGCACTCATCATTGGATTGATCGTCGCTATTTTTACACGGCAGAGGCTGCGGACCGTCTCCCGAAGCTACGACGCGACGCTCGCCGAGGTAGAGCAGCACTCCCGCGAAGCGCAGGAGAGCCGGCAGCGCTTCAAGACCACGCTGGAGTCCATTGGCGACGGGGTGATCGCCTGCGACATGAAGGGGCGGGTGCAGTTCATGAACGCCATTGCCGCGTCCCTGACCGGATGGGCCGCCGGAGACGCCACCGGACGGCCGCTCGCCGAGGTCTTTCACATCATTCATGAAGAAACCCGCGAGCCTGCTGAAAATCCGGTAGAGGCGGTCCGGCGCGTGAAGAAGGTGGTTAACCTCGCGAACCACACCGCGCTTGTTTCCCGCCAGGGCAGGGAATACGTGATTGACGACAGCGCCGCTCCGATTCTTGGGCCCGGTGGCAAAATGACCGGAATCGTACTCGTCTTTCATGATGTTACCGAGCAGCGGCGCACCGAGGCCGCGCTCATAGCCGGAGAAAAACTGGCTGTGGCGGGACGACTCGCCGCCAGCATCGCGCATGAAATTCATAATCCTCTGGACTCCGTTTCCAACCTGCTCTTTCTTCTGAAGGAAGAGAAAGACCCGGCCCGCCGCGACCAGTATCTCGAGATGGCCGAGCAGGAGCTGGCCCGCACCATGCAGATCAGCCGCACCATGCTCAGCCTTTATCGCGAATCGAAGGCCCCGGTTTCCGTGGATTTGAAGGACTTGATCGAAGGTGTGCTGCTGTTGCTGGAGCGCCGCATCGCGATGCAGAAAATTGATGTGGCCTGCGAATTTGCGGAACCATGCACGGTGGAGGGCTTTCCCGCTGAAATCCGTCAGGTGGTCACCAACGTTCTGGTGAACGCCATTGAAGCGGCGGGGATGAAAGGCCGCATTCGCATCCGGCTTCAGTCAGCACCCGCCGAGGAATTTCGTGGGGCGGGCGTCATGATCGAGGTGGCCGACAGCGGCCCCGGCATTCAGAATGGCGATGCCCACCGACTCTTCCGGCCATTCTTCACCACCAAGGGAGAAAAGGGAACCGGCCTCGGGCTTTGGGTCAGCATGGGAATCGTCCAAAAGCATGGCGGCTCGATCGGCCTCCGCAACTGTAACGAAGCCCAATATCCCGGCGCCTGCGCCAGCATCTATCTGCCGTCGAAAACCCTCGCCGGCCTGGACCACCCCGCCGCACCCGTGGCCTGATAAAGGCCATCCCTTTCCTCCGCAACTTTCGCTCGCAACCCGCGTTTAGCTGAAGTGCAGTCCACGTTTCACCAGAAAGGAAGAACACTCTGATGAAGAAGTTTTTGCTGGCCGCGCTTGCAACCGCGATTCTTGGTACCAGCGCCGCATTCGCCCAGGTGGTCGTGCGGATCGCTCCGCCTCCTCCCATTGTTGAGCACCGCCCGGTCAGGCCGGGACCAGCGTACGTCTGGACCGGCGGCTATCACCGCTGGAATGGCGCGCGCTATGTGTGGGTCCCCGGCCGCTGGATGGTTCCGCCCCGCCGCGGAGGCGTATGGGTGGCAGGCCACTGGCGACATCGTCGCGGCGGCTATGTCTGGGTGCCCGGACATTGGCGCTATCGCGGCGGCCGCTGGCGTTAATGCAATTCCTGAGTTGCTATTTTGAAGCCGTTGCACTCAAGTCGAAGCGACCATTAGGGAGCGGCGGCCCCGCACGATGGCCGCGAGGTCACGGTAACTCAGGAATTGCCATAAGGTCGCAGCCCAGCGCTTGATTGCGCGGGCCTCAGGCTGGGGAATCCGTCCGCCGCTGCCGGAAAAATTTGTGCAGCAGCGCAGCGGACTCCTCAGCCAGAACTCCCGGCATAACGGCCATTTGATGGTTCAGACGCGGATGGTTCAGCACCTCAAGCACGGTCCCCGCCGCCCCGGCCTTAGGATCGGTGGCCGCGTAAACCAGCCGCGACAGGCGCGCATGAATCATCGCTCCGGCGCACATGGCGCACGGCTCCAGCGTGACGTACAGCTCGCAGCCTGTGAGTCGATAATTGTTCAGGACTTTCGCCGCCGCGCGCATCGCGACGATTTCCGCGTGCGCCGTTGGATCAAGGTCGCGCAACACACGGTTCTGCCCGCGCCCTATAATCTCACCCTGATAAACAGCGACCGCTCCGATGGGGACTTCGCCCGCGTTGGCGGCAGCCTGCGCCTCGGCGAGCGCCTCGCGCATAAAGTCGGCTTCGGTCATCATCGTGGTTGTTGTTGGGTCATGCAGTGTAGCGCGCCCAGTCCCCAGATGAAATCGACGCAATGGATACCGATAATTTTGCGGTCGGGAAAGACGTCCGCCAGCGTGTTGAGCGCGTGCCGGTCGTTCGGATCATTGAACGTCGGCACAAGTACCAGCCCGTTCGCGATGTAAAAATTCGCGTAGCTGGCCGGAAGGCGCTGCCCTTCAAAGACTACCGGCGCGGGCATCGGCAACTCCACAATCTTGAACGGTTGCCCATGCGGATTGCGGGCGGCCCGCAGCCGGTCGAGGTTCTCCGCCAGCGGCACATGGTTCTCGTCTTCGCGGTTTGATTCAGTAGCCGTCACGATTACATTTTCTGCCACGAAGCGCGTGATGTCGTCCACATGCCCGTGCGTGTCGTCTCCGGCAATACCGCGATTCAGCCACAAGACCTGCTCGATGCCGAGGTAATCCGCAAAGACCCGCTCCAGGTCGTCGCGCCCGAGTCCGGGATTCCTCTGCTGCGTCTCACTCAGCAGACATTCTTCCGTGGTCAGCAGCACGCCGGTGCCGTTTGTATCGATGGAGCCGCCCTCCAGCACGATTCGCTGGCCGTTCATTTCCGGCTTCCATGAGGGAAGCCCGAGCAGTTCCGCCGCGCGCTCGGGAATCTGGTCGTCAAGCTGCCAATCGTCATACTTGGCCCAGGCATTGAACTTCCAATTCGTGATGGCGGTTTCGCCAGTCTGCGAATTGCGGACAAAGATCGGCCCCGAGTCTCGCGTCCAAACGCGGTTCGTTGGCCAGCGATGAAAACGCACCCGCCCGAGGTTGGCCCCGGCGCGCTTCAGAATTCCTCGCGCGCGCTGCTCCGCCGCCGCGTCGTTTACCAGGATGTGAACGTCTTCGACCGAGGCCAGGTGCCGCACGATTTCCGCATACACCCACGGGATAGGCTGGAACCTGCCCGGCCAGTCCTTCGGATTGTGCGGCCATGCGATCCACGTCGCCGCGTGCGGAGCAAATTCCGCCGGCACTCGAAAGCCGCGCTCGCGCGGTGTCGTCATTCCTGCCCGCTCCCGTCTAGAAAGCGGCTCGTGATCGGCGTGTAGGCATCGATCCTGCGGTCGCGCAGAAACGGCCAGTTGCGCCGTGTGTCTTCAATCAGCTTCGGGTCGATTTCGCCGATCAGAATTTCCTCTTTGTCGTGTGCGGCCTTCGCGATGATGCGGCCAAAGGGATCTGCGATAAATGATCCACCCCAGAACTCAAGCCCCGGCCCTTCGGCGCGGTTGCCGCGAATGTCTCCATGCTCGTGGCCCACGCGGTTCACCGCCGCCACATACACGCCATTCGCGATGGCGTGCGCGCGTTGAATCGTCTGCCAGGCTTCGTACTGCGCCGTTCCGAATTCATCTTTTTCCGAGGGATGCCAGCCGATGGCCGTGGGATAAAACAGCACGTTTGCCCCTTTCAGCGCGGTGATGCGCGCGCCTTCGGGATACCACTGGTCCCAGCAGACCAGCGTCCCGATGCGTCCCGCCGAAGTGTCGAACGCGCGAAAACCGAGGTCGCCCGGAGTGAAATAAAACTTCTCGTAGTAGAGCGGATCATCGGGAATGTGCATCTTGCGGTAGAGTCCGACGAGCGATCCGTCGCGGTCCAGCACCGCCGCCGTATTGTGATACAGCCCCGGCGCGCGCCGCTCGAAGAGGGAAGCGATGACCACCACCTTCTCCTCGCGGGCAATCGCGCTCAGCCGTTCGGTGCTGGGGCCGGGAATAGGCTCCGCCAAATCGAACAGCGCCGCGTCCTCGCGCTGGCAAAAATACTGCGCGCGGAAAAGTTCCGGCAGGCAGATGACGTTCGCACCCTCGCGCGCCGCTTCGCGCACGCGATCGGCGGCCTTGTCCAGATTGGCGTCCGGGTCCGGCCCGCAATTCATCTGAATGAGGCCGACGCGATATTTCTGTTCCTGTGGCATATATGTATCCAATTCAGTTACGGTTCACGCTATGCGAACAAAAGGCGCGGACCACGCGGCCCGCGCCCTGATTCGTTTCCAGCTCGGCTACTCGAAAATCAGGATCGCCGCCGCGATGGTCGTGGTCCACAGCCCGCGTTTGTCGCCCACAGCCGACTGCGTTACGTTGGCTGTGCGCACAATCTTATTGGAGATGCGGTAAATCTCCTTCTTCTCGTCCCAGCTTTTGTCCGGATCAAATTCCAAATTGAGCGTTGTTGCCAGCATCTCCGCGGCAAGCTCCTCGGCGTACTCGCCGGCCTGGTCTTCCGTCTCGCCAAAGCTGTGGTGCTCGCTCAGGTATCCGTAGGTGTTGCGGTCACTGGGAATCGCGACGCCGATGCTGGAGGCCACCAACCGGTGCGGTTCGCGGGTGGAGTTCTCCGCGACCACCGCGAAGACCACCTCGCCCGGACTCAGGTATTTCAGGCCCTCTTTGCGCGGCACCAGCTTGGCTTGCGGCGGAAAAATCGACGAGACGCGCACCAGGTTCTGGGCGGCGATGCCCGCGTCACGAAGCGCCAATTCAAATGAGGTGAGTCGTTCCTTATGTTTCCCGACGCCTTTGGTAAAGAACAGCCGCTTCGGGACCATGCTTTTTCCCAATTTCTAATTCCTCCGGAAGTGCAGATGTGGATGCGCGAAGAGTGCGGCGGCGAAGAATTCCTGTCCGCCAGTTCAATCATAAGGCAACACGCTTGGAGGTGCGGACGCGCAGCGGAAAATTATTCGCCCGCGAATCGCCACCGCGAGGGCCTCATCCCGATCAGGATTTTCCCAGCTTTTGCAAATCAATCTTTTCGTACTCGTGATGCTCAATGCCGGCGCGAATCTGCTTCGCCGTCCATCCACGCTTTGTCATCCTGTAAGCGTAGGCGCCCTCTTTCGCGCAGGTGGAGCATTCGGCTCCATGCAAACCTTCAAAGCAACTGCGCAGACTTTTGTGTCCCAGCGCGCGGTCGCAGCGGCAATAGCAGGGAAGCTGATAGAGCACGCCCTGCACCTTGGCCGCTTCTTTATAGATCTCGACCTGCCAGGCGTAATGGAAATTCGGTCCTGTGAGTTGTTTGCCTGAAAGAATGGGAGGCAGTTTGGCGGAGTTCGCCGGAGCGGTCGCGTGATAGGCCGGAAGCTCGTCCAGCGGGTTCGACCACTGGGCGTAGCCGGCAACCGTAAGCAGCCCCACGGCAAGCGTCAGCAGAATGCGTCTCATCAAGACCTCCGCATTTCATCCTATCGGAAATGCAAAAAAAAGGCGGCACGAACGGTATTTTGTCCGTGCCGGGAGGCCAGTGACGCAACTTATAAAACCTGTCATCAAGCCGGGAGCACCTGCTCAAACTCGGCCTGATCTCCGCTTACAATACATCTGATGCAACTGGCCCTTTTGAAGAAACATCATTATTGCACATTTTTTCGTTATGCAATAACTTTTTTTCGTTTACCTCTTAAAGCTGAATTCAGTGTAATCGTAATCAATCGATTTCGCAACCCTCATTTACAATCAACACCATAGCGACGGGGAAGTCGCGACACTTTCGTCACCGAAGCCTTGACCCATTTTCAATGACTGCCGACCAGAACCTCGACACCGCCCCCGCCGCCCCTCGCAAGCTGTGGAAAACCTCTTTGTTTTTAATGGGTTCGCTGGCCCTTAGTGGCGTTGCCCTGGTCCTCTGGAACCGCGGCGAACTCTCCCGGCTTCGCCATCACGCCGAGAACCCCACTCCCGCTGGGCCGTCTCCGGAACTGGAAGAAGAAATCTTCTAGGCCCCGCTTTTCCCAATTTGGGACTCGATCGCGCGGGCCATCTCAAAATCCTGTTTGGTCAGCCCGCCGGCGTCATGCGAAGTCAGCGCCAGCTTCACTTTGTTGTAGCGGATATCGATGTCGGGATGGTGCTGCGCGTTCTCAGCCATTACCGCCACCTGGTCCACAAACGTCATGGCGGAAAGGAAGTCTTTGAACGTCGCCTGGCGCACAATCTCGCCCTCGATCAGCGCCCAGCCGGGCAGGTGTTGCAGGTTCTCCTCAATTTCGCTGGTGCTCAAAACAGCCATCGCCACCTCCGTCTACTTGGATGTGAGCGCGGCCACTCGCGCATGGTGGGTAATTTCAATTTGCAGGTTTTCCCACAAATCGTTGGGCAGGCTCTGGAACACCTCCACCACATCGGGATCGAACTGCGTTCCCGCGCAGCGAAGGATTTCCCGCCGCGCCGCCTCAAAGCTGTTGGCGCGCCGGTAGGGACGGTCGGACGTGATGGCGTCCAGCGTATCGGCGACGGAGAAGATCCGGGCGCCCAGAATGATCTGGTCTCCCTTGAGCCGCCGCGGATATCCGGTGCCGTCGAACCGCTCTTGATGGCTGTAGACAATTTGCGCCGCGTCCTGAAGGAAGGGAATTTTTCTCAAAATCTGGTAGCCGCGCGCGCAGTGCTCGCGCATCATCGCCTGTTCCTGGCGGTCGAGCTTTCCAGGCTTCAACAGAATCGCGTCAGGAATCGCCATTTTGCCAATGTCGTGCAGAAAAGCCCCCCGCGAGACGATCCGCAACTCTTCACCCTTGAGTCCAATGGCCCGCGCCAGCGCGATGGTGTAGGCGGTCACGCGCCGGGAGTGCCCTTCGGTCTCCGCGTCTTTCAGATCCAGCGCATCGCCCAGCGCTTCCAGCGTGATGTCATAGGCCTGCTCAAGGTCGGCAATGGCCTGCCGCAGCAGGTCGGTGCGCGCCGTCACCAGCCGCTCCAGATGCTCCTTGTCCGCCGCGTTTCGCTGGGCTGCGTGCCGGTGTTGGAGCGCACGCTGGATGCTGGCGAGCAGTTGTTCCGGCGCGAAAGGCTTCAGCAGGTAATCTGAAGCGCCGGCGCGCATGGCCTGAATGACGACGTTTACATCTCGAACCGTAGAAATCACCACAACAGGGATGTCGGGGGACAGGTCGCGCAGCCGCTCGATGGTCGCGGCATCTTTGCCCGTCTCGGGCGAACAACCTTTGATGTTATACAGAATAAGGTCGCAGGCGAGCCCCGCTTCGAGGCGGGCGGCTGCTTCCTCGCCGCTCAGCGCCGGGGCCGGGCGATAATGCGCGTTCCCCAATGCGTCCGCGGCCGCCGCCTGCGCATAGGGGTCTTCATCGACGACGAGTATTCGCTCTTCGGACATCGTTCTCCACCGGCGTCGTATGTTCGTCTTGCTCCGCTCGCCACCCGAATCTACCCCTGTCAGGCCAGCGGCCCTGCAACCCTGCGGCAACTCCCAATTATGCGGATGCGTCCAACTTTATACCTTTTGTGGGTCTATCGGCAAAGGTGCAGATTTTTTGAAGAACCAACTTTGATGCCAACCCGCCGCCACGGGACAGGCGACCAGCCCATTGCGGCGAAGAACGCAATTTTTCTGCCATAATCCGAGGGTGAGATGGTACAGTAGCGGCAGAGGCTCAAGTTGTTCGACTTCAATTCAGACAATCAATTCGCGCGTGCTTCCGCGAGGGTAGTTGCCCTACGCCGGGAGAAGCAGAGCCTGCAGGCCCGCCCGCGCGATATTTATGAAAGTCACCGCCACCGCGCCTTCTCCGTCGCGTACTACATGACAGGGAACGAGTTGGAAGCCGAACAAATTCTTGCGAATACCTTTGTAACCGCGTTTCGCGCCGCCGAGGAGCCGAGCGGACAGGATGTGGACGCGGCCCTCATCAAGCAGTTGCAGCAGCGTTTTCCGCTGCACTCCGATGCCCCCGCAATAACGCCGTCGGCAAACGGATATGACCTTTCCGGCCGCAATGTAAAGCGCACCGATCTCGAAGAAGCTATTCAGGAGCTTCCCGCCTCGGAACGCCTGCTCTTTTTGCTGCGCGACGTCGAAGGCTACACCTCGGCGGCCATCGCCGGGCTGCTTCGCGTTCCTGAAGCGCAGGTGAAACGGCAGGTCTTAGCTGCCCGCATCCACCTGCGGCAGGCCATCGCAGAACTCCAGAGCGACCAAGAAAAAGCTGCGTAAAAAGCATCCGCTTCGGCGATATCGCTCCGTCGCAACCAACTGACTCCGAAATAGACTGAAGGCATGGACTCGCCCGCCACGGATCCTGCCCTGCGCCGCGCTATTCGGCGAGTGGGGCTGCTGAACCTCAGCTATTTCGGACTTGAGTTTGCTGTCGCGCTGCTGATCGTGTCCGTATCGCTGTTCGCCGACAGCATCGATTTTCTCGAAGACGCCTCCGTCAATTTCCTCATCCTTATGGCCCTGGGGTGGAGCGCCCGCCGCCGCGCAAAAGTCGGAATGTTGCTGGCGCTCATCCTGCTCATCCCCAGCATCGCCACGCTCTGGACAGCCTGGAACAAATTCCACCTGCCCATCGCCCCCGACCCCCTGCCTCTATCCATCACGGGAGCCGGCGCGCTCGTGGTCAATCTTTCCTGCGCGTTGATGTTGACGCGGTATCGCCGCCATAGCGGCAGCATGATGCGGGCGGCCTTTCTTTCCGCCCGCAATGACGCTCTGGCAAATATCGCGATTATCGTAGCGGGGGTGTTCACGGCCTTTTATCCCTCGGCGTGGCCCGACCTGATCGTGGGGCTGGGAATCGCCGCGCTGAACGCCGACGCGGCCCGCGAGGTGTGGCAGGCTGCCCGCGAGGAGCACCGCGCCGCCGCCTGACTCGGCGTTAGTCACTTATTTCGCCACTCGCTCATCCGCCGTGATACCATCACAGGTTTTTCTGAATCTCATCCTGTGGGAGTCTCATCATGGCGTCTTCTTCCGTTGAGCAGAATCTGGTTTCCACCTATCCCTTTACGCTCACTGAGGACCAGGAGCAGTTGCGCCGCGAAGTTCGCGACTTCGCCGCCGCCGAGATCGCTCCCAATGTGATGAAGTGGGACGAGGCCAGCC
>JAICYR010000284.1 GCA_025934135.1 Acidobacteriaceae bacterium
AAAGGACAGGCAGGCTTCTCTTGGTTGATTTTTTTATTCACCGGCCAGTTTTCGCGACGGTATGCGCGCTGCTGATCGTGCTTGCGGGCGCGGTCGTGATTCCCACGCTGCCCATCTCGCTGTATCCGCAGCTTGCGCCGCCGCAGGTCTCAGTCACGAGCAACTACATCGGCGCGAATGCTGAGGTGGTCGAGTCCGCCGTAACCATCCCGCTGGAAGAGCAGATCAATGGCGTTCAGGGCATGCGCTACATCTCCTCGACCAGCTCGAATGACGGCACCAGTTCCATCACCGCCACGTTCCAGACCGGATATAACCTGGACATCGCTGCCGTGGACGTGCAGAACCGCGTGGCGTCGGCGCAAGGCAGCCTTCCGGCGGCCGTGAATGCCACCGGTATCACCATTACCAAGGCCAATCGCAACTTCGTCTTCGCGGCGGCATTCGTTTCGCCGCACCATAGCTACTCCGACCTGTTCATCAGCAACTATCTGGACGTTTACGTTCGGGACGCGATCAAGCGCATTCCCGGCGTCGGCGACGTAGTCATCTTCGGCGAGCGCAAATACGCCATGCGGGTCTGGCTCGATCCAGCGAAACTGGCCGCCCGCGGACTCACGGCCACGGACGTAACCGCCGCGCTAGCCGAGCAGAACGTCGAGATTCCGGCTGGCCAGGTGGGACAGCCGCCTGCCGATCAAAGTCAGTCTTACCAAATTCCGGTGCGCGTGGTCGGTCGTCTCTCCGATCCGGCGCAGTTCGACAACATTATTCTGAAGAACACTCCCGGAGGCATCGTCCAGCTTAAAGACGTCGGCCATGCGGAGCTTGGAGCTGCAACCTACTCCACCGATCTGGAATATAACGGCCAGCAGGCCGTCGGCATCGGCGTGCAGCAGTTGAGCAATGCCAATGCCCTCCAGGTGGACCGCGACGCCATAGCCGAACTCAACCAGCTGGCCAAAACCTTCCCACCCGATCTCAAGTACATCATCCCGGTCGATACCACAACCGTCATTGGTCAATCCATTCGCGACGTGGTTGTGACGCTCGGCGAGGCAATCGCCATCGTCATCGTCGTGATCTTCTTCTTTCTGCTCGACTGGCGCGCGACCATCATCCCGACCATCACGATTCCGGTTTCGCTGGTCGGCACCTTCGCGTTCATCAAGATATTCGGCTTTTCCATCAATTCGCTGACCATGTTCGGCATTGTTCTCGCCACAGGACTCGTGGTCGACGACGCCATTGTCGTCATCGAAAACGTGCAGCGGCATATCAGCGCCGAACACTCCGATCCGCACACGGCCACATCGGTTGCCATGTCGGAAGTGACCAGCGCCGTCGTTGCGACTTCGCTGGTGCTGATTTCCGTCTTCGTTCCGGTGTCGTTCTTCCCCGGAACCACGGGAATCCTGTACCGGCAGTTCGCGCTGACCATTGCCTTCTCCATCGCCATTTCGGCGTTCAATGCCCTCACTCTTTCGCCGGCGCTGTCGGCGCTGTTCCTGCGGGGCGAGAAGATCAAGCATGGGCTGTTCGGGGTTATTGACCGCGGGATCCATGCGGGAACTCAGGCCTACGCGCGCGCGACCCGCCAGGTGCTGCGGTTCCGCTATGTGGTTCTGGTTGTGTTTATCGCCGGGCTCGCGGCCACGGTCTACATGTACACCCATGTGCCCAGCGCGTTTGTCCCGACGGAGGACCAGGGCTACCTGATGTGCATTGTGCAAGCCCCGCCAGGAGCCTCGCTCAGCTACACCAGCGAAGTTGCGCGAAAGGCCGTGAAGATGATGACGGCGGACAAGGATGTGGAAGGGGCCTTCGCTGTCATGGGCTTCAGTCTGAGCGGCGGCAGCTCCTCCAATTACGGGCTGATCTTTGTCCCACTCAAATCCATTGACAAGCGCGCGAAGGAAGGCCCCGGCCACAGCGCCACCGACGTTCTGCACAGGCTCTCCCCAAAGCTCTTCGGTGTGCCCGGAGGAATCGTCCAGATGTTTGAGCCGCCCGCCATTCAGGGCATCGGCACCTTTGGCGGCTTCCAGTTTGAGTTGCAGGCCACCGGCCAGAACTCTCTTACTGATCTCGACCGCGTCGCGCACCAGATCATCGGGGCAAGCCGGCAGGACAAGCAACTGAGCAATCTTTACACCAGCTATACCTCGAATGATCCGCAGCTTCTGGTCTCGATCAACCGCGAGAAGGCGAAGGCCCTGGGCGTTCCGCTCAGCCAGATCAGCTCGACGCTGAGCGTCTTTATGGGTTCGCAGTACGTGAACGACTTCGACTTCAACAACCGCACCTACCGCGTCTACGTGCAGGCCGACCAGTCGGCGCGCATGACGCCGAGCGACCTGCGGAAGTTCTACGTGCGTTCGAGCACCGGGCAGATGATCTCGCTGGACAATCTCGTTAACATCCAGCAGTCGTCAGGGCCGCAGGTTATC
>JAICYR010000174.1 GCA_025934135.1 Acidobacteriaceae bacterium
ACGCGGATGCCGCATCCGGCGCTGACGCCCTGGCTGGCGGACTTCACGATGGACTCGTCGATGCCGATGGAGGTGGAGGCGATGGACTCGAAGTAGAGGTCGGCGTAGTCGCCCCCGGCGGAGAGGGCCTCGCCAAGGCAGCGCTCAAGCAGGCTATTGGTGATTCCGAACTTGTCGAAGAAGTATTTCTTGTGGTCGCGGGCGCTGGCGGGCGGATGGGTCATATGGTTTAGATGAGACACATTTGATTTTAGGCGCACGGGGACGCAAAAGGACGGGGCACCCGCCGTACAATCAACGCAATGAGCATGCCGATACAGCAACGGATGACAGCGATTCTGCCGTGCAACGATCTTGATGCGGCGGAAGCATTTTTTGCGCGGCTCGGGTTTGTGCGGGACGAGGGTGGACACGACGATTACCGGATGCTCAGTGACGAGCGAGGCGGTTTTCTTCACCTGAATCGCGCCATGGAGGGATGGCTCACGCCGGGGCGCAATCCTTTCGGGCTGTATCTGTATCGCGAAGATGTGGATGAAGCCGCCGCGGCGTTTCCAGGCGAGCTCCTTGAGAAGCGCGGTCCCGAGGCCAAGCCATGGGGCATGTATGAATTCAGCCTGAATGGCCCGGACGACGTGCTGGTGAGGATTGGCTGGCCGCTGCGGTTGCGATAGCGCGCCCACGCCGGGATTTCCGGTGCGCACCCCTTGCTAGTTCTTTGCCGGAGCGATGGGATAGCCCTGCCACAAATATTCGAGGGCTTCGGGCAAAGTTTGCCGCTTTGTAGCGCGGTCCACGTGCCCGGCATTGCGGGCGAAGACGAATTGATAGTGGTAGCCCTTCGCCTTGAGGACGCGCGCCATGTCTTCGTTGGCGACCACCCAGTCGTGCATGCCGTCGCGCATGATGTTGGGATTGAGCAGGTCTCGGTCGCCGACTTCCATCCAGATGCGGAGCGGCTTGCGCGGCGACTGGGGGATGAGGCGCTCGTGGAACTCCCAGGCTCCATGCGGCATTTTGGGATTGAACGGCCACTGCTGATTGACGAAGGTGCCGGAGTAGCTGAGCACGCGATGGTAAAGCTCGGGATGATACCAGGCCATGATGAGGGCGCAGGCGCCGCCGGAGCTTCCACCCATGGCGGCACGGCCGTCGGGATTGTGGGTGAGCTTTACGTGGAAGCGCGACTCGACCACCGGGAGCACTTCATGTTCCACGAACTCGGCGTAACGGCCAGACATGGTGTCGTATTCGAGGCCCCGCTCGCTTCCCTGCGCATCTCCTCCGCCGTTGGAAATGGAGATGGCCACCATGACGGGAACGCGGCGCTCGGCAATGAGCGAGTCAAGCGTGGTAAAGAGCAGCGGGTCCGGGCCGTCGGCGCCGACGATGAAGGGAACGGTTGTGCCTGGGCGGTATTGCTTTGGGATGTACACGGTAACGCGGCGGGTGTAAGGCGCGGGATGGCTGGTAGTGACGATCAGCTTGGCGGCATTGTGCGGGTCGGGAGCGCCGAAAGTGCCGGGAGTGCGCGCAATGCCAGGGAAGTATTTGCTGTCAGTCGAGTTCAGGAAAAAGGTATAGACGTCTCCATGAGGAATGTCCGAATGAGGAAGCGCTTCCGGCGCGGGTTCATGCGAAGGGCCAAGGATAAAATTGCCGTCCTGATTGCTGGGAGGCAGGGCGCCGTTAGGGAGTTCCACAGCGGCGACGAAGCCGGGCGAGTGGGGATCGCGTGTGGGCGGAACAGGTCGATGTGGCGAGGCTTGTGAATACGACAAAGAAGAGATAAGAAGCAAAGCGAGCGCGCAGCAAAGAAGATAGGGTTTGGGCATACGGTCAGATGAGGTCTTGCCGGAAAGTATATTGGATTGTTCAAAAATGCGGACGTGGCGCGCGCACAGGCGGTCGTGCTATTTCTCAGGTATGGCAAATTCATCAATGGACCCACGGTATCCTATCGGCGCGCCTCCCAAAGTTGTTGATGCCGCGCAGATTTCTCACTACATTGCCGGAATTGCGGCCCTACCTGAGAATTTGCGCTCGGCGGTTTATGGACTGAGTGAAGCGCAGCTCGACACGCCGTATCGCGAAGGCGGATGGACGGTGCGGCAGGTGGTGCATCACATTGCCGACAGCCACATGCAGGCCTATGGACGCATGAGGCTCGCGATGACGGAAGAGTGGCCGGTCATTAAGCCTTACAACGAGAAGCTGTGGGCGGAGATGGCGGACTCGCGAACGCTTCCCGTGGAGGTTTCGCTGGAACTGTTGGACGCGCTGCACCGGCGCTGGACGGCGATGCTGAAGTCGTTCAAACCCGCAGACTGGGAGCGCGGGTATGAGCATCCGGAGCGCGGGCGGACGACGCTGCTGCAGGCGGTGGCGCTCTACGACTGGCATTCGCAACATCACGTGGGCCATATCACCGAGTTACGAAAGGCCCGGGGCTGGTAGCGATTCCGCTTGCGGCAGGGGCGCGGCGTTGGGCATGATCGGGTGATGGCTCCTGTGACCGCCGAAATTGCCGCCGTCGACCTGGCCGCCGCGCTGGAGGAGTTTTTCGCCGAGTATCCGCACGCCACGGTGCGGGAAGACGGCCATGTTCTGTTTGATATGGCTGCGGCGCACTTTTCCATTTCTACGCAACAGGGCCGGTGCCTGCTGCACCTGTGGTCGGACGAGCGAAACCTGGTCCGCACGGTGAGCGGGCTGAAGGCGCGCAAGGATTCGCTGCGCGTGGAGGCGCGGCGGTTCGGGCAATCGAAGCCGCAGGTGCTGGAGTTGGCGGCCAACCGCGACCGGCGGACTCCGTCGTCGCGGGAGAGCGCGCGGGCGAAGTATCTTCGTCTGCTGGACCGGGCGTTGGTGCGCGAGTTTCCCGATTGGAAAATTGAAGGGCTGCGCTCGGCGGCCGATTTGGAACACAGTTTTGGCCCGGCCTACGCGCGGGGAATGCTGCTGAAGGGCACGGCGGCGTGGGCCGTGATCGGCGTGAATGCGGAAGAGACGCAGAGCACAATCGACGGCATGGTCACGTTGGGCGTGCTGTGGCTCGCCTATTGCCGCGAGCATGGCGAAGGGCGGCGGCTGTTCGAAGGGCTCAGGGTGGTGGTTCCGGCTGGAGCATCGCAGACGGTGCGCGCGCGGATGCACTGGCTGAATGCGAACGCGGCGAAGTGGGAACTCTATGAATTCGATGAGCGCGCGGAGCGGCTTGAGAGCGTGGACGTGCGGGACTGCGGAAATCTGAAGGCTGAGCTGGTCCACGCGTTCAATCCTGAAGCTGCACTGGAGCGCAATCGGGCTGCGGTGGACCGTGTGCTGGGATTGCTGTGGCCGGGGCTTCGCGGGGCGACGGAGATTCGGGCGCGCTCGGCTGCGGAGATTGCGTTTCTGCTGCATGGACTGGAGTTCGCTCGGATCAGGAGCGGGTTTGCGCGGGGTTCATTCGCGCGAGAAGACGAGATCAGCTTTGGCGCAGGCGCGCATGAGACTCCGCTGAATGATGAATCAGAGGAGTTGTTTCGCGAACTGACGCAGCGGCTGTTTGAGCATCGGCACGCGGATGGAACGGTGCGCGATCCCCTTTATCGCCTGCAGCCGGAGCGGTGGCTGGAGTGCCTGCTGCGGCAGGACATTGCCGAGATTGAGCCTTCGCTGCGCGCCGATGTGGTGTACTCACAGGTTCCGGCGTTTGCCGCTGGAGATCGCGCCATGCTCGATCTGCTGGCCGTGACGCGCGAAGGACGATTGGCGGTGCTGGAGTTGAAGGCTGATGATGATCTGCATCTGCCCTTCCAGGCGCTGGACTACTGGGCGCGTGTGCGGCAACTGCATCGCGAGCGGGCGTTCGAGAAGCACGGGTATTTTCCGGGAACCGAGTTGTCGGAGCAGCCGCCGCTGCTATATCTGATTGCGCCGAGCTTAAGGATTCATCCCTCGACCGACACAGTGCTGCGGCACTTTTCGTCGGAGGTTCCGTGGGAAGTGATTGGGCTGAATGAGGACTGGCGGAAGCGGCGGAAGGTGATTTTGAGGAAACGCAGCCATTAGAGATCTGCTTGCGCCCACCACTCATCGAAGGCGGCCAGGGCACGTTCGCACTGGATGCGATGGCGTTCGCGTTTGTCGCGGATCTTGCGGCGTGTTTCTTCTTCGAGCGGGACCAATAAGTCGAAGGTGATGTTGGCTGGATCGAAGCGCTTCCCTTCGGCGTGCGCAATGTAGTGGACTAGCGAGCCGAGGGCGGTCTGGCGCGGAGCGGGCTCGGGGTGCGCGCCGTGCGCGAGGGATGAGGCGTAGAGACCCGCCAACATTCCGGTGGCGATGGATTCGGTGTAGCCTTCGACTCCGGAGATTTGCCCCGCGAAAAAGATGCTGGGATAGTTACGCATTTGCAACGTGGGCGTGAGGACGTGCGGCGCGTTGATGTAGGTGTTGCGATGGATTTGCCCGTAGCGTAAGAACTTTGCGTTTTCGAGCCCCGGAATGAGGCGCAGAATGCGGGCCTGTTCGCCGTATTTAAGGTGGTTCTGGAAACCGACGAGGTTGTAGGAGTCGGCGCGGAGGTTCTCGCAGCGTAGCTGCACGACGGCCCAGGGGATTTTTCCGGTGCGCGGGTCGCGGAGGCCGACGGGCTTCATGGGGCCGAAGCGGAGGGTGTCGCGGCCGCGGCGGGCGAGTTCTTCGATGGGCAGGCAGCCCTCGAAGTAGTCAAGCTTTTCCCAGTCCTTCTCCTTGACCTGCTCGGCGGAAACGAGGGCGTCGTAAAAGCGGTCGTATTCCTCTTTAGTGAAGGGGCAGTTGATGTAGTCGGCGGTGCCCTTGTCGTAGCGAGCGGCGAAGTAGACGCGGTCCTTATCAATGGAGTCGGCTTCGACAATGGGGCTGATGGAGTCGTAAAAAGCGAGGTGCTCGCTGCCGGTGAGGCGCGCAATTTCAGCGGAGAGCCCGTCGGAGGTGAGCGGGCCGCTGGCGAGGATGGTGATTCCGTCGTCGGGGTCGAGTTGGGTGACTTCTTCGCGATGGACGCGGACGCGCGGCTCGGATTCAATAGCCTGCTGAATGAGGCGCGAGAACTCGACGCGATCGACGGCAAGAGCATGTCCAGCGGGAACGGCGCTGGCATCAGCGCACTGAAGCAATGACGAGCCGGCGCGGCGCATTTCCTGCTTGAGGAGCCAGGGCGCGGTGTTTTCGCTCTCTGACTTGAGGGAGTTGGAGCAGACCAGCTCGCCGAAGTTGTCCGTTTCGTGCGCGGGGGTTTTGCGGACGGGGCGCATCTCGTACAGTTCAACTTCAAGGCCGCGACGCGCCAGGGTGAGCGCGGCTTCGGGGCCAGCGAGTCCTCCGCCGATGACGCGAATCTTCATGATTCTGGCTCGGCAAGTGCGTTGAGGGCCGCGCCTGTGACGCGCATGATGCGCCACTCGTCTAGCGTGACGGCCCCGAGGGCGCGGTAGAAGTCGAGAGCAAGCTTGTTCCACTCCAGCACGTCCCATTGAAGACGCGCGCACCCGCGCTCAACGGCGATGGAAGCGACGCGGCGCAGGAGGGCTTTCCCGATTCCCTGCTTGCGAAATTCCGGCAGTACGAACAGGTCTTCAAGATGAATGCTGCGGCCCTTCCAGGTGGAGTAGATGGGGAAGAAGAGGGCGAAGCCTGCGGGCTGACCGTTGGATTCGGCAATGAGGCATTCAAAGTAGCGGTCGCGGCCAAAGCCGTCGCGGAGAAGTTGGTCTTCGGTCATGACGACGGCGTTCGGATCGCGCTCGTACTCGGCCAACTGGCGGATGAAGGTGAGGATGAGCGGCGCGTCGGCGGGCGCGGCGGGGCGGATGCGAATACTGCTCATGCGCGGGATTCCATTTCCGCGGATTTTTTGTTGCGGGGCTTGACCTTGAACCAGATGGGCGAGCCTTCGAATCCGAAAGAGGCGCGGATTTGGTTTTCGAGGAATCGCTCGAAGGAGAAATGCAGCTTCACGTCGCGGTCGGTGAACAGGACAAATGTGGGCGGCGCGACGGCAGCCTGCGTCATATAGAAAATACGCAGGCGCTTGGACATGGGCACTCCCGCACGCTGGAAATCAACTTTTTCAAGAAAGCGGTTCATCTGACCTGTGGAGACTCGCTTGCGGCGCTCCTCGGCGACGCGGATGGCGGTGTCGAGGACACGGTTGAGGGCCGGGCTGGTTGCGTGCGCCGCGGAGAGGAAGACGACCGGAGCGTAATCAAGATATTTAAGGTGTTGGCGGATCTGGTCTTCAAAGATTTTGCGGTCGGCGGGAGGCTTGCCATCGGTGCGGCCGCTGGTGACGAGGTCCCACTTGTTTACGACGATGACGACGGAGCGCCCGCTCTCGTGCGCGTATCCTCCGATAGTGGCGTCGGAGGCGGTGACACCCTCGGTGGCGTCGATGATGAGAAGCGAAACGTCGGCGGCTTCGAGATGGCGGCGAGCCATCACGACGGAAAGTTTTTCCGCCATGAGATTGGTCTTTCCCTTGCGGCGGATCCCGGCGGTGTCGATGATGCGGAGGCGCTTGCCTGCGT
The DNA here is from genome assembly GCA_025934135.1 of Acidobacteriaceae bacterium. Classification (GTDB taxonomy): domain Bacteria; phylum Acidobacteriota; class Terriglobia; order Terriglobales; family Acidobacteriaceae; genus Silvibacterium. Next base: position 6,558 of record JAICYR010000174.1, read on the forward strand.
GCTCAATGACTTCATCGACGGCGTCGCGCGTGGTTCCGGCGATGGGTGAAACGATGGCGCGGGTGGTTCCGCTGAGGGCGTTGAGCAGGGTGGATTTGCCGACGTTGGGGCGTCCGATGATGGCGAGGCGGGTTTCGTGCTGGCGAAATTCGCCGTGAGTGCGGTGGGGCTGGGACTCCTCGGGCTGGTCGGATTCG
>JAICYR010000165.1 GCA_025934135.1 Acidobacteriaceae bacterium
AGGCTGGTGACGCTCTTCACTTCGAGTCCGGTTTCGACCACCCAGTCGATGCCGGTGAGTCCAACGTCGAGCACGCCCTTCTCCACGTAGCGCGCCATTTCCTGCGCGCGAATCAGCATGCACTCGATTTCTTTGTCGTCGATGGTGGGGAAGTAGGAACGGCCGTTGGCGAAGATGCGCCAGCCCGCGCGCTCAAACAGCGCGATGGTCGCGTCCTGCAGGCTGCCCTTGGGAATTCCGAGACGGAGTTTGTTCGCCACTAGCGCACCCCCTGCGGGGCGGCGGCGAGCGCGATCTTTTTGGTGAAGCAGCTCACGGTGCCTTCGTGGCAAACCAGGCCGTCGCCTTCAACCTCCACGCGGAAGAGCAGCGTGTCGTTGTCGCAGTCCGTTGCGGCGTCGAGGATGCGCAGGCGGTTGCCGCTGGTTTCGCCCTTCATCCAGAGCTTTTTGCGGGTGCGGCTCCAGAAGGTGACGAAGCCGGATTCGAGGGTCTTCTGATAGCTGACCTCATTCAGGAAGCCGACCATCAGGACCTGCCCGGTCTTCGCATCCTGCACAATGCCGGGAACGAGTCCGCCCTCGACTTTGGAAAAATCGATCTTAATTTCTGGTTGCTCTTTATCGCTCATTGTTCCTCAATTTTTTCATGTTGTTGGCTGAACGTAAAAAACCCGCCGGAGCTTTTGCGCCGGCGGGCTTCTGGATTCTCTGATTCGAGGCCGTTAACTCAAGCCACACAGATTCGCCGGCATATTCGTCGCATGATGATGATGGTGCTGGCGAGAATGGGGGTGAATCTGCATCTGAGACAAAGGTAAATGGAGCGGGCGAGGGGTGTCAACCACGCGCCTTCCTCGCCCGCTTCGCCGCAGTCTTCTTTACCGCTGTCTTTTTCGGTGCGCTTTTCGCCGTCTTCTTCGCCGGAGATTTTTTTGCGGGCATGGATTTTTTCGCTGGAGCGGATTTTTTCGCAAATGTCTTCTTCGCCGCGGCCTTCTTTGCAGCCGGTTTCTTCCGCACTTCCAGGGTCTTCTTGATCAGCGCGGCCTTCAGCTCGTCGAGATCCACTTTGCGGGCCGATTTTCGCAGCCGCTCGATGTCGTAGAACGCGCGCCTTTCTTCCAGAAACACATGGACCACGAAGTCGAAGTAATCCAACAGAATCCACTCCGCCACGCGGCGACCCTCCACCGCATTCGGATATGCGCCGAAGCTCCGCTTGAGCCGAAGCTCGATCTCGTCCGCGATGGCTTCGGTCTGGCGCGTGTTGGCGCCGCTGGTGATGATGAAGAAATCGGTGAAGCCGGAGTCCTGGGCGTCGAGCTCGAGCACCCGCGTATCAGTAGCTTTTTTCTCTTCGCAAGCCGCCACCGCGGCCAGTACCATCGCACGAACTTCGTTTGACGCCATCCTGTTCAGGTTCCTCGCTTCGCGCAGCCTCGCCAGACATATCCATCGTGGGCCACAACTTTCATCCATTCTATAGATGCTGATAAAGCCGGTGCGCCCGAATGTATTCCAGCACCTCTCGATCCAGGACCTTCTCAGCCCCTTGGCCGCCTCGCAGCGCCGCGCGTATTTCGCTGGCCGATATGTCCTCGTTCAAGTCCGTCAGCAGGTACAGCCGCGACCGGCGGTCATCCCGCGCTGTCAGCTCAAGGAGCCGCGTGGCGGGGATGCCAGCCGGGAGCGGTCTTGCTTCCAACTTTTGCGGCAGCGAAGCCGTCGCTTTGTCCAAGTCGAAGCCGGGCCGCGCGCCTGCCAGAAAGTCGCAGGCAAGGAGCAGATCGGCGGGCCGACGCCACTTCCGGATGTTCAGCAGCGAGTCCGCGCCAAGAATACAGAACAGCGCGTCCTGCGGACCCAAATGCCGCCGCAGCGCTTCCACCGTGTCCACGGTGTAATTCGAGAGTCCATCCGCGTTTGGAGCATCAAGGAGGGATATCTCCACCGCCGGCTCCCCGTCGAAAGCCAGCCGGGTCATAGCGAGCCTGTCCTTGAAGCTTGCTGAAGCGGCATCGGGCTTGAGTGGCTGCGCACCCACGGGCGCTACCAGAATCCGATCCAGCGCGAATCTTTCCCGCGCCAGCCGAGCCAGCGCCACGTGCCCGCGATGGGGAGGATCGAAACTTCCACCGAAGAGCGCTACTCGCATGGTGCTTCCATCGTATCGCTACGGCTATGCTGGAAAAGGCGCATGGAATACACAGCTTACATTGGACTCGGGTCGAACCTGCCATCTTTCACCGGGGGCCCGGCGGAAACCGTAGAGGCCGCAATGCGCGACATGGAAAAGCTGGGCATGGTTTCTTCCCGGTCCTCGTTGTATCGCACGGCGCCGGTTGGGATTCGTGAGCAGCCGGAGTTTATCAACGCCGTCGCGCGGCTGGAGACGGACTTTGAACCGGAACGGCTGCTTCAGAAGCTATTGGCGATGGAGCGGGGTTTTGGGCGCGATCGGCGGCAGAGTGTCCCGAAGGGGCCGCGCACGCTGGATCTGGACCTTCTGCTTGTGCTTCGCGGGGACGAGCCAGTGCTGTGCAAGTCGCCCGCGCTCAAGCTGCCGCATCCGGAACTCCCGCGCAGGCGTTTTGTTCTGGAGCCGCTTGCGGAGATTGCTCCGGAAGTGCAGCATCCGCTGCTGGGCAGAACCATGCGTCAACTGCTGGAAGAGCTTTCGTCGCGAGACGAAGTGAAGCGGCTCTGAAGGAAGCGTGCCGCGCCTGGGCGGCGCTATTCAGTCTTGATCCGGAAATTGATGACCACTTTCTCGCGTGAGTCGTAGGCGCTAATTCCCTTGGTGTCGCTCTTATCGTTCTTGTAGCGGGCCCACACTTGGTAGTCCGCGTCCCTCGAAAGCTGGCCAAAGTGGTAGCTTCCGTCCGAAGTGGAAATGAAGCTCCGAATGCTGTTGCTTCTGTCATCTTTGAGATACACGATTGCGCCGGACAATGGCTTGTCGCTATTGCTCAACACCTTGCCCTGTAGAGTGCGGGCGCCGCTCTGCGCGGCGGCCGCAAGGGCAAACATCTGGACCATGAAAATTGCGATCAGTACTAAAATCGACAGTTTTTTCAATTCAGGGCAGGCTGTCAGTTTCCTCATTCTTTACTCTTCCTCTTCGTCTTTACCGGAGAGCTCATCCTCCTCGTCCTCATATCCATCTTCGACCTTTACAATTTCGAGCGGGTCAGTGGCAATTACTTCAAACTCGGTTCCGCATTCGTCGCAGACCACGACATCGCCTTCCTCGACCTCATCGGCTACCAAGTCGAGCGGGCTTTCGCATTCAGGGCAAATCGGCATATTTCCTCCACGGAGACAGGGCCTGACAGGATTGTTCCATAATTGGCTTCGTTCATGTTGTTAGAACCGAGGCGGCGCGTCAAGCGAGCCACGGCCAAATTTCATTCAGGTTAGACGAACCATGTTTCAGAATGGGGCGGGTCCGACATCTTTTTACAGTGACTCACCAAAAGCCTCCTTTTCGCCTACACTCCGGCCGCGCAGCCCTGGAGTTGTTTCTTGCTGTGACGGCTGAGGAGTCCAACTGGATGCCACACGGTTTGCCTCAACAGCGCACTATTCCCGCAGGTGACAACAAAAACTGCCGGCCAGTTCCCCTCAGGCCTTTTCGGATACCGCCGATTGCGCTCCCTCGATCGCTGCGATAGGGTCAAGGTATGGAGCCCATTTGCCATCGCTGTGGCGGAACAGTGCAGGAATCCGGCCCGTTCTGCCCGCATTGTGGAGCGCCGCAGCTTCGCTATGAGGCCCCGGATGAGCCTGCTTCCGCCCCAGCCGCGCCGCAGCGGTTCGCTGCCCGAAGTCCCGATTCGGTCCACTGGCGGGACGCCATTCGCGCGGCCGCCATTATCGCGGTTCCCGCGGGTCTGCTCTCCTCGCGACTCGGCCTGCAAGCCATCTGGGCCGTATGGCTGATCGTCGGCGGCATACTCGTGATCTCGATTTACCGCCGCCGCACGGCCACCCTACCCACCGGCCGCATCGGATGGCGCATCGGCGTGATGCTCGGCCTGTTTACCGCGGTCATCGCAAACGTAGTTGATGGAGTCAGCCTGGTAGTGCAACGCTTTGCGCTTCATCAGGGAGCGGCACTCGACAAGGCCTACCATCAAACCATTCAGCTAAATAGCAAAATGTATCTGGATATGTTCGCGTCCTCCAACCCGGACGTGGCCGCGGCCATTACCAGGGCCCAGCATTTCTGGTTCACGCCTGCCGGCGCGGCGGCCATGATGCTCAGCAATGCCGCCGGAATGGTATTTTTCATGCTGATCTTCGCCGCGGCAGGAGGGGCGCTGGGCGCACGTCTCAGCGCGAAATCCGCCCAGACAACGGCGCATTGACCATCCGCTGATTCAAGCAGCCTGGAACTCCTGATTCATGCAGCCTGGACGCCCTTCTCCCAGCCACGCAGCCCCAGGTGCTGCTCGAACCATTCGCGCGCGCGCCGGGCCGCATCTTCCAGTGTTCCTTGTTCCTCAAACAAGTGGGTCGCTCCCGGAACCACCTCCAGCCTCTTCTCGCAATTAAGCTGCGCCAGCGCACCGCGATTCAACTCCAAAACCTGCTGGTCTTCCTGACCCACAATCAGCAGGGTCGGCGCTGTCACCCGGTTCAGGGCGGCCCCAGCCAGATCCGGCCTTCCACCGCGAGAGACGACGGCCGCCACGTCTGCGCGCTCGGAGGCCGCCACCAATGCAGCTGCAGCCCCGGTGCTTGCGCCGAAGTATCCAAGCTTCACGTTTCTGATTTCGGAAGACCCCATCAGCCAGTCTGTCGCCCGCGCTAGCCGCTTCGCCAGCAGCGCGATGTTGAAGCGAAGTTCCGCAGTCCTGCTGTCAATTGCGTCTTCTTCTTCCGTCAACAGGTCGAAGAGCAGAGTGGCCATGCCGGCCTGTTGCAGCACGCGGGCCACATACTGATTGCGCGGGCTGTGGCGGCTGCTGCCGCTGCCGTGCGCGAACACCACTGCACCGTGAAACTCGCGCGGCGCGATCAATTCGCCTTCAAGCTTTGCGTCGTCAGCAGGAATTTGCACATGCAGCGTTTCGCCGAATTCCTCGCCGCTATACGCCCCCAAGATCTGCCCGCCGGAATAACTCAGGCCTGAATCGCCATGGTCCTCGTAGCCGGCCGCGCCGCGCTCTCCCTGTCCCCAGGAGGCTTGTCCTCGAATTTCCGCCTCTCCCGGCGGATACGGCCCTGACGCCGGATAGACGCCCGATCGGCCCACTTCATCTTTTCGTCCCGCGCCTCCGCCGGGCATTCCGCTGTCCCGCCGCTCATCTTCACGTTTCTCATCCATGACTCAACTCCTTGTTCGTCGCTTCCCTACACCGCATAGGGATATGTCTCCGGCAGCTCGCCGGCATTCCATCCGCTGGTGCGCTCAAATGGAATAAGCGCCTTTGTCCGGTCAATGTGGATCACGGCGTCGAACTGCTGCGGCAGCCGGCATTGGAAGTAGTGGCTCACGCGCTCGCTGCGCGGCAGATAGATCACTCCGATGGCCCGCTGCAAGCGCGGGCCTCCCAGGATGTTCGCCAGCGTCGAACGATTCGTCCGCAGCAGGAACGCGGGAATCCGCGTGTGGTGGAACATGGCCTCATAGCTGCCCACCAGCGCCGGGCGCACAATTTTCCGCTCCGCCGGGGCGTCCCACTCGGATGCCGCCGTGACTTCTCCCGAGTAGGTTGTGAAGCCCAGAAGAAATACATCTTCGCCATACCGCTCGCGCGCGAGTTGGCCCAGGTTGATCTCTCCGCGCGACGCCATTTCTGTTGCGCTGGCGTCTCCCAGATGCGAATTGTGCGCCCATACCACGATCTTCGCTTCAGGACGGATTCGGCACAGCCACTCCAGCGTTTCGGCCATGTGCCGGTCGCGCACGTTCCACGATTCCGCCCGGCTGCCGAACATGGCCCGGTAGTAACGCTCGGCGTTCTGGACCAGCCGCGCATTCTGCTCCGCGAACAGATGCTCCTCCGGCTCGACGTGTCCATCCAGCGCCGACATTTCGGCCCTGCGGCGGCGCATCTCCACCAGTTGGGCCACCACATCGTCTTCGCAGCTATGATTTATGTCAAAATTTGCCGCATAGCCATAGGCCTGAGGGTCATCTCCGAACTGCTCAAAGCATGCGTAGCGAAAGCGCGCCCGCCGCGCGCCTTCGGGATCCACCTTGTCCAGGTAATCCAGGACCGCTCGCATTGAGGCGTGCAGACTGTATAAATCCAGCCCGTAGAAGCCCGCCTGCTTTTCCGGGGCGGCGTTCCGGTTGAAGTCGCGCAGCCAATCCACGAATGCCAGCACGTCCATGTTGCGCCACATCCACGCGGGAAAGCGCAGGAAGTCGCCCAGCGCGCCGCGTGCGTTTGTGTCATTTCCCGCGTTGCGCACAAAGCGGTTCACACGGTAGGCGTCCGGCCAGTCCGCTTCCACGGCCACGGTGTTGAAGCCCTTTTCCTCAATCAGCCGCTGCGTAATCAGCGCCCGTTCGCGATAGAAGTCGTGCGTGCCGTGCGACGCTTCTCCTATCAGCACGAAGCGGCGGTCTCCTATCCACCGCAGCAGGGCGCCGTATTCGCCAGCCCGGTAGTTGAGTGGAATTGCCTCGCGATTGATCCTGCTGAGTGTGATTGCCGAAACCAAAACTCCTCCTAAGCTGCTTTCCTGTCGTCGCCGCGACGGGACTCCGCCAGCAGGTTGCGGACTTCCTCATCCGATGTAGGCTGAAAGTTTTGGTAAAACATGCCGACCGCCATAAAGGACCTTGGCGTCTCCGCGCAGATCACCAGATCGACCTCGCGGCTGATTTCGTCGCAAGTCGCCTTGGCCGCTACCGGGACAGCCACAATGACCTCCCTGGCCCGCGCCCGTACAGCGTGCGCGGCAGCCATCATGCTGGCTCCGGTCGCCAGCCCATCGTCCACCAGAATCACGGACCGCCCGTCAATGCGCGCCGGGGGGTGCCCGTCGCGGTACGCCCGTTCGCGCCGCTCAATTGCTTTTATCTCGCGCCCGGTTGCAGCTTCCAAGGTCTCAGGAGAAATGCCCAGTTCCCGCACCACTCCTTCATTCACAACCCGCATACCGCCGCTCGCGACTGCGCCCATGGCCAGTTCTTCCTGGCCCGGAGCGCCGAGCTTGCGCACGACGATGATGTCCAATGGCAGGCCCAGCGCGCCCGCCACTTCATAGGCGACAGGAACGCCTCCACGAGGCAGCCCGAGCACGAGCGCTCCTGTCCAGTCACGCATACCCAG
>JAICYR010000277.1 GCA_025934135.1 Acidobacteriaceae bacterium
CCGGGATCAACCAGCTACCGCATTTTGAAGATTACTCGATGAAAAACCGCACCTATCGATACTTCACCGGGAAGCCTCTCTATCCGTTCGGATACGGTCTGAGCTACACGACCTTCGCGTATAGCGATCTTCACGTGCCGCAGGCGCCCGTAAACGCGGGCGATCCTGTGGATGCGGACGTGACGGTGACCAACACGGGTAAAGTGGCAGGCGACGAGGTGGTGCAGCTCTATCTGAAGTTTCCACCCGTTGCCGGCGCGCCCCGGATCGCCTTGCGTGGATTTCAACGGATCCACCTCGAACCCGGAGCAAGCCAGAACGTCCACTTCGAACTGAAGAAACGCGATCTCGGCATGGTCACGGAGAATGGTGATCCGATCATCGCCGGCGGAGACTACACCATCAGCATCGGTGGCGGCCAGCCGGATACCGGCGCACAGGTCGCCAGCGGGCATTTCCACATCAACGGACAGATTGCCCTGCCCGAGTAGCAATGGAGCCGGGCTTGCGGACCAAGCCCGGCTTTCCTTCAAAACGCGACACCGCGGGGGGCCGCAAAGATGCCCCCATATCTTAGGAAGTTGGAATAATTGTGATTGGTTTAAATGGTCGGGACGGGCAGATTTGAACTGCCGACCCCTCGCACCCCAAGCGAGTGCTCTACCAGGCTGAGCCACGTCCCGACGACCAGGGTCACTGAGCTAGTTTACATGAAATGGCGAGCGCGCCGCCGACACCAGTCCGACCCTTATTTGCTGGGGGGAACATACTCCTTCGGCAGAACCATTCCATCCCCAAAAAAGAACCTCTGCATCTGCTCGGCCAGAAACTCCTGCGCCTGCGGGGTCCATGGTTGAAGGCGGTACTCGTTCAGCAGCATCTTCTGGTGCTCGGTCCAGTCGTGCCACGCCTTCTTGGATACGTTCTCGTAGATCTTCCGGCCAAAATCGTTGTCAAACGGAGGCTCGTCCAGACCCTCCATCTCCTGCTTGTAACGCGAGCAAAATACGGTATGCGCCATTCGTCTCTCTCTTGGCTTTATTGTAATTTAACGGCGCGAACCGCCTTTCACCCTATTTCCTCCACAGCAACTCAAGCACACACTGAATCAGCGTGAAGATCGCGCTCATGGCCACGGCGAATCCCTTCGCTCGTTGAAAGCTTCGTTCATGCTGCTCCACGCGGCCCTCAATGGCCGCAATGCGCCCCGAATTTCCGTCCCCCAGCAGCGTGCTCATCTGGTTCTTCAGCACGGACAAGTCCGCGAGCACCTGCGCCTCAAATTCTGTCATTTCCCTTTTCCTCACCGGCAGCGGAGCGAAGCCGCTCCTGTTCTCCCTCTACATCGCCACGTTGACGATTACCGCGCTCGAAAACCGCGAGTAGTTCGGCGGAGTCGAACCGTCATACATCCTGACGTAATACCGCTCCACTACCGACTCGCGCGGAACGGTGAAGTTTTTCACCGGGCTGCGCAGCACCAGGTCGGAATCCGTTCCCGGACCAAAATCCCAGTCCCTGCGCCGCACCTCGAAGCCGCCTCCGCTGGGAGGCACGGTCCCGGCGTCCACTGTAATGGCGCTGCTGGAAGCCGAAAACGTCAACTCCGCAAGATTGTCCAGCGGAACCGTGGTCTGAGGCTGTTGCGGCAGCCATACGTCAGCTGGGACCGTGGAAGTAGTCCGGATCGCCAGCGCGTCAGCCCAGTCGTTTGCAAAGCTGATGACGTATTTTGCCAGCCCCGGCACGCCGCACATCAATTCAATCTCCACCGCGCGCACTACCAGGTTGGCTGCTAGATCGATGGACGTCGCGCTTACCGCCAGCACGTCTCCCGGCCACACGTCGCCCTGCGCCTCCATGTTCCACGCCGTGTATTTTCCCTTCCACGCCGCAGCGCGATCGGTCGAAAGATCCAGCAACGCCGAGGCAGCATTTTCGCAATCATGCGAGCTGCGCGGTCTGGGGCTCACCACCGTGCCGATCCACACCGAGGTGCCCGGACGCTTGCCGCCCATGCTCTCATCGGCGATACTGGCCGCATCCGCCTTACGCGCCACGGCGCGGCGCTTCACACGATACGACACCGCGATCAACTCGCCGGACTGCGGAATCGCTGTGGGATAAAAATTGAGCTTGCCTGTACTCGCCATGATGCAGTCGGCCCCCTGAGCCGGAGTGCCCATGCGACGAATCGTGGTGCTGCCGCCCGGCGGAGTGCTCGTGACCCACACCGGCCCCTGCTGTGTCACCTCAACGCTGGCGATGCTGCACGAAAGATCAGTGCTGTTGATCAATCCCAGGTTCGGTATGGCGGGAAGGCTTCCGAGCGCGCCGGAGTAAAGCACGACCGGGGCCGATGCCACGCCGTTCGTCGTGTCCTGGACCTCCAGCATCACGGTCCCGCCCGACATCATATAAACCCCGCCGTAGGTGTGCGGGCCGCTGCTGTCAATCGAGTGGTAGGCCTGGTCCATGCGCTGCATTTCATTGCAATAGACGCGCAGCCGCAGCGTGTACATATGTCCGGAAGTCACGGTGAACGGGCTACCCGCCGCCGCCCCCATGATCAGCGCGCTGATCTGTGTGTCTCCGCTGCCCTGGCTTATCTGGAAACCCGCCACGCAGTTGGCTGTTTCCATTGCGCCGCCATAAATCGCATTCAAAATGCCTGTCGTGATCGTGCCAAACTGAACGCCACGCGCTTCAAAGATCATCGAGCCGCCCAGCTCAATCG
>JAICYR010000031.1 GCA_025934135.1 Acidobacteriaceae bacterium
ATGCCGGTGTAGACTCCGCTGAGCCCGCCGATGACCAGCGTGACGATGCCGCCCAGCACATAGAGCATGGAGGTGGTAAGGACTATTTTTCCTTTCCAGAACGTGGCCACCCAGGCGAAGATCTGGATGATGGTGAAGATGGAAACCAACATGCTGCCGGCGCTGAAGAAGCTCATGACCATGTCGGACATGCCGACGGCGAACATGTGATGGAGCCAGACGCTGAAGCCGACAACGCCGGTGAGGACGGTGGCAATGGCGATGTAGGGGTACCCGACAATGGGACGGCGCGCAAAAGTCGGGACCATCATGGAGATCATGCCCAGAGCGGGAATGAAGATGATGTAGACCCAGGGATGTCCGAAGAACCAGAAGAGCTGCTGCCACATCAGTTCGACGCCACCTCCGGCAAGGGTAAAGAAATGCGTGCCCCAGTGGCGGTCGAGATAAAGAAAAACGCAGTCAGCGGTGAGGGCGGGCAGTGAGAACAGGACGGCTACGGAGATGGTTCCGGTGCTGTAGCACAGCAGCGGCATTTTGCTGATGGACATGCCGGGCGCGCGGTGCCGCAGGATGGTGGTAATGAAATTGATGGCGCCGCCGGTGGTGGAGATGGTGAGAAAGATCAGGGAGAAGACGTAAAAATCCATGCCGCGCGCCGGCGAGAATTGCGAGAGCGTGTAGGGCGTGTAAGCGAACCAGCCGGCGTGCGGGGCCTGTCCCATGCAGGGCGCGACGTACAGGAGAATGGCGGACGCCAGGTAACTCCAGTAGGTGAAGGCATTCAGGCGCGGATAGGCCATGTCGCGCGCGCCGATCATCAGCGGGATGAGAAAGACGGAGAATCCAGTGAGAATGGGCGAGGCATACCAGAAGATCATGGTCATGCCGTGCATGGTGAAGATCTGGTCGTACATCTCTGGCGTGAGAAGGCTCTCATGGGGCTGCGCCAACTGAAGGCGCATGATGAGGGCTTCGACTCCGCCGACCAGCAGGACCACAATGGCAGTGAAGATGTAGCGCTTACCGAGTTCCTTGTGGTCGACGGTTGTGAACCATCCCCAGACGGTTTTCGGAGTCTCCCAGATTTCGGTGAGGCGCTGTTCGACAGTTGCGGTGCTCATGCGCTCTTCTCCGCGGGTAGGTGCAACAAGTGACGGCGCTTATGCGAGCTTTCAAAGGAACCGGACCGCTGGTTTGCGGCAGGTGGAACTGTATATATCCAAGTAGATGGGTGGGTTTAGCTCATGGATGTCTTTGCTGGCGAGTGGCCCGCGTTGCTATAGCAACATATCTGGCATCACCATAAAACCCCAGGCGACGCGAGCCCGAGGGAACTCCGTTGGGGAGGTGCAGGGCTTCGGCTTCGGCGGCGGCATCGGCCAAACGCCGCGAAAAGCCAAGCAGGAACCGCCAATCGGTTTCTCCCAAGGCGCATTGCAGACGGACCTGCGCCTTTTCCCAATAGGGCGTGGCCTCATCAAGCGCCTGCCTTCCGCGCGGAGTGAGGCTGTAGAGTCGCCGGTTGTGCTCGCCTGCGTGGACACGGACGAGGCCGGACTGACGGGCGGAGGCCAAGCGCCGCGAGAGAGTTTCAACAGAGGCGGAAAGTTCGGCGGCAAGATCGCAGTGGGCGATTTCTCCGGCTTCGGCGATGGCGCGGAGGATCATGAATTGCGTGGCCTTCAGTCCGGTGGGGACGAGCACCTGATCGTAGAGGTGGGTTACGGCGCGTCCGACACGCCGGGCGCCGGCGCACGCGCACGATGTGGATTCTGGCAGAAGTGGCATGATGGGCCTCAAAGGTCGTCCGGGTTCAATCTGGCGTTCAATACGGCGGAGGAACGGGGGAATCCATCCACTGTATCCAACGGGGTTTGGAACTCAAGGCGCGAGAAAAAGGATGTATCGGAATGCCACATTCCGGCGCCTGCCACGCGGAGACATGGCTCGCATCTGAGCTTAGGAGGGGCGGGCGAGCCGGCCCAATCATATTCAAAAATCAGGAGGAGTCATGCAAACACACGGGACTGTGTTGAGCGTGTCGCTGGAAGAGGCGCGGCGAGTAATTGCGGGAGCGGAGCAGAAGGCGAAGCAGATCAACCAGCCATCGAACATCGCGGTAGTGGACGCGGGGGCGAACCTGGTGGCGTTTGAGCGCATGGACGGCGCGTGGCTGGGCAGCATCGACATCGCCCAGAACAAGGCGTTCACGGCGCGGGCGTTCGATATTGAGACACAGAAGTTGGCTGACCTGTCACAGCCGAAGGAGCAGTTCTTCGGCATTCAGAACTCGAACCATGGGCGTGTGATGATTTTTGCGGGCGGCATTCCGCTGAAGCGCGACGGCGTTGTAGTGGGGGCCATTGGCGTGAGCGGCGGTATGGGCGAGCAGGACCAGGCTGTGGCCGAAGCCGGAGCGAAGGCGTTCGACCTGAAGGCGAAAGCAGCGTAAGGCGCTCAGGCGGCCTGGGGAATTTCTTCGGAGGAGCGGCCTGATTCCAGAGCCAGCCAGCATTCGTGTGCGATCTGCAGGCCCTCTTCCGTGGGAATGACGCGAGCCTGAAGACGCGATCCGGCGCGAGTGAGGCAGGCGGGGCCTGAGGTGGAGCGGGCGTTCGCGTCCTCGTCAAAGTCGAGTCCGAGGGCTTCGAGTCCCTGGCAGGCCATGGCGCGGACTGAGGGCGTGTTTTCGCCGATTCCGCCGCCGAAGACGATGGCCTCGGCGTTGCCAAGTGCGGCGAGATAAGCGCCGATGGCGAGCCGCAGGCGGTAGCTGAACATTTCAAGAGCCAACTTTGCGGCGGGGTCGGAGCGGGCCGCAAGCTCCCGCGTGTCGAAGCTCTGGCCGGCAATTCCGAGCAGACCGGAGTCTTTGTTCAGCATCTTGAGGGCGTCCGTCGCGCTGAGGTCGAGCTTGCGCATGAGCAGCGGCAAAATGGCGGGATCGATGCTGCCGCTGCGCGTGCCCATCATCAGGCCTTCCAGCGGAGTAAGGCCCATGGTGGTGTCGATGCAGCATCCGCGCTCGATGGCGGCGGCGGAACAGCCGCTTTCCAGATGCAGCGTGATGATGGAGCAGTCCTCGACGCGCTTGCCGGTGAATTGCGCGTATTGTTCCAGCATGTAGCGATGCGAGAGGCCGTGGAAGCCGAATTTGCGAATGCCGTATTGGTCGGCAATGGCGCGCGGAATAGGGTAGCGCCAGGCGACCTCGGGCAGGGTGTGGTGGAAGGCCGTGTCAAAGGCAGCAACGGCGGGCACTCCGGAAAGCTCGCGGTGCAGCGTATCGAAAATGGCAAGCGAGTTTTTGTTGTGCAGCGGGGCGAGTTCCGCGAGAGATTCAATATCGGCCTTTACGGCGGGCGTGAACGGGACGGCTTCGGTGTACTTCGCGCCTCCGTGTACGACGCGGACCCCAGCGAAGGCGAGATGGTCCATGTGCGGCGCGGTTTCGGGATGATCGCGCAGCCAGCGCAGCGCGAAGGCGGCGCCGTAATGCGCGTCGGGAATGTCACAGGATTCGGAGTGGGCGACCTTTCTGTCCTGAAAGACGAGCAGCCGGGCGTGGTTGCCGATGCCCTCAATGGAGGCGCTGAAGAGCTTGGTCCCATCAGACGCGACGTCCTGCCCGGGGCGTAGCTCGATGAGGTCGAACTTGAGCGACGCGCTGCCGGGATTGAGGGCGACGGCGACTGGCATGGTGGTTCGATGCAAAAAACGAAGGGGCGGAATCCTTATGAGATCCGCCCCCTCTTCCGAATTATGAAGATCCGGCTCGGCATACCGGACTACAACTTACTTGATCCCGGAATCACCCAGGACTGCGAGCTCGGCCCGCGTTTCCCTCGTTCTCCCGGTGTCACCTTGGTTGTATAAGTTGACTCGCGACCAATCGCGAGCCTCGTTGCCGATTCTCTTGATGGTCATTTGTCTACTCTCTCCTTTGGGGAAGATTTCTCTTCCGCTTTTTGGTTGGAGTGGGGGTAATGGAGCGGGGTTGCCTTAGGGACGAGCGGTCAGCGTTCAGTGATCTGCGGTCAGAACAGCGGCGTTTGCTTGCGGGGAAGGGGCAGGTCGAAGTGCTCGTAGGCGAGGCGGGTGGCGACGCGGCCACGCGGGGTGCGGTCGAGGAATCCGCGCTGAATAAGGAATGGTTCGTAGACCTCTTCGAGAGCGTCTTCTTCTTCGGCGAGGGTGGCGGCGAGGGTGTTGAGACCGACCGGGCCTCCATCGTACTTCTCGATGATGGTCATGAGCAGGCGGCGGTCGAGTTCGTCGAAACCGTGGGCATCGACTTCGAGCATTTTGAGGGCGTATTCGGCGGTGGCACGGTCGATTTTTCCTGAGCCGCGCACCTGGGCATAGTCGCGGACGCGGCGCAGCAGGCGGTTGGCGATGCGCGGAGTTCCGCGTGAGCGCATGGCGATTTCAGAGGCTCCGTCTTGGTCGATGGGGACGTTAAGGACCTCGGCGGAACGCTGGACGACGAAGCGGAGGTCGTCGTCGGAGTAGAACTCCAGGCGCAGGAGGATTCCGAAGCGGGAGCGCAGTGGCGAGGACAGGAGGCCGGGCCGGGTAGTGGCGGCGACAAAGGTGAAGGGCTTGATGTCCATGACGTGGGTGCGCGCCCCCGGGCCCTGGCCGATGATGATGTCGAGCTTGTAGTCCTCAAGCGCCGTGTAGAGCTTTTCTTCCAGCACGGGCTGGAGGCGGTGGATTTCATCGAGGAAGAGCACCTGCCGTTCGCGGACGTTGGTGAGAATGGCGGTGAGGTCGCCCTGGATTTGCAGCGCGGGGCCGGAGGTCTGCTGGAAGCCCACGTCGAGTTCGTTGGCGATGATGGTGGCGAGTGTGGTCTTGCCGAGTCCGGGCGGGCCGAAGAGCAGAACGTGGTCGAGGGCCTCGCCGCGTGAGCGGGCCGCCTCAAGCGCGATGGCGAGCTGTTCTTTCGCCTTAGTTTGTCCGATGAACTCGTTGAGGCGGCGCGGACGCAGCTTGAGTTCAAAAAAGCTTTCGTCGTCGGCGCGCGCGGCGGAGATAAGCCGCTCGGGGTCGGCGTTCAGGTTGGATTTCCGAGAGGGCATCTGAGAGGGAGTTTATCAGGGTGCAGAGTTCAGGGAGCAGGGCTCAGGGCAGCCGGCGGTGGTTGGCAGGGTGGTTCGGGGGCGCGGTTTTTGGATGAATCCAGGGCGGGTATCTGGTAGTCTGAGTCGCCAGTCCACATAAATTTTGGGTTCGTTGGAGGGGTCTTCCCTTGCTGCGCCGTATTTGCTATCTGGGCCTGCTGCCAGGCGTGTTTTTTCTAGCTTTGCCGTTCACGGCCGGAGCGCAGACATACGATTCATCCGCTGCGCGGGGCCATTTCGCCGCGCCGGAATTTACTCCGGAATTCAGCCTGAGCGGCCGCTCCGGTCAACCCCCGCATGCTGTGAAAGTGGGGCCGATGCCAGACGGCGTAAGCTCGCAGGGATTCGCGGCGGCGCATCTGGATTTGTCTCCTTTGTTTTCGGAGTCGCGCGCGGATGCGATAGAGCAGTCGTCGCAGGACCAGACTGCGGATGCCGACGAAGACCGCGAGGTGGAGGGCTATCACTGGAAGGGGCTGTTGTGGCAGTCGTTCGCGTTTATCGGGGCGGAGAACGGCTTTCGGCTGGCGACGGACCACTATTTGCGATACCTGCTTGCCGAGGGACCTTACTGGCACAACTATGCGGCGTCGCTGAAGCACTGGGATATGAATCGCTGGTCGGACGGCGACGATTTTCTGGTGGATGACATCGGGCATCCGATGCAGGGAGCGGTGTCGGCGTTTCTCGAGATTCAGAACAGCCCGACACAGCGCAATCTGCGCTTCAGCAATACGCGGGATTACTGGAAAAGCCGCTTCAAGGCATTCCTGTGGGCCACGGCCTTCAGCACTCAGCAGAAGATTGGGCCGTTGGGCGAGGCGGCGGTCGGCAGTGATGGCGGCTTTACGTATGGGCTCCACTGCGCCACGGAACCGTGCCGGGACCCGAACGCGAAGTACACGAATGATACGGGCTGGACGGACTTCATCGCGACTCCTGTGGGAGGCATGGCGTGGGTGGTGGGAGAAGACCTGCTGGACCGTTATGTGACCGGCCCGGTGGTGGAGGCGCATCCCGGCGCGATTTTTCCGAAGATTCTGCGAGGCGCGCTGAATCCGACACGGACGGCGGCAAACGCGCTGCGCGGCAAGACTCCGTGGTACCGCGACTATGAGCATCCGGCGGAGGCGCCGCGAGCGGCAGGGGTCTATGTGGACAACGAGGGGGCGGTCCGGGACCTACCGCGCTATGAGATATTTCCGCACTTCAATGCGCTGTCGATTCCGGTGAACACTGCCACGTGCTGGTTCTGCCGGAAATGGACCCAGGGCGCCGGGGTCGGGTTTTCCATGCGGTTGTCGCGGTGGGTGGATTTTGACTCCGACGTGGATTATCAGCCGAACATCAGCCCGGTGCCTTCAAACCGCGCGGGAGGAAGCCTGCTGATGGCGACGTTCGGACTGCGGACCGGGTTCGCGACGCCGAGCTATTCGCTGAAGGTGGCGCTGAGGCCGGGCTTCGTAAGCTACGACCACGCTTATTTGGCGCTGCCCACGGAGACGAATCCCACGCCGGCGATTGGGCGTGTGACGCATTTTGCGACGGCGCTGGCGATCAACGGCGACTACGTAGTGGTGCGGCATGTGGCGCTTCGCTGGGAGTTTGGCAACACGCCGGTGCGGTATCTGCATAACTACACCGCGCCGGGAGTGGGGACAGCGCCGAATTACAACTGGCTCTCGCACGAACAATTTATGACGAACGAGAACTGGACCTATCAGGTGGGGCCGGTGCTGCGGTTTTAAGTTGTTCTAGAGTTAAGGAATGCCGGGCGGCGTTCTGGAATTTCCTGACATTTCGGTGGTGTATGGGCGATACGCGGCCCTGACGGAGTTGTCCGCAGACGTGGGCGGATGGTTGCTATCGTATGCGGGGCTGGACGCAGGCGGCATTGCCGTGGCGATGGCCTCGAATGTGGCGGGCGCGGCGTCGCTGGGTCTGGAGCCCGACGCGGAGCGTGCGAAAGCGGCTCTGCGGGCGGGCGTATGCGATTTTGTGGTAAATGAGCTGGGCGAGGCGCTGCGGATCTTGAAAAATGAAATTCGCCAGCGGCGGGGCGTGTCGGTAGTGCTGACCGGCGCGGTGGACGCAATGCTGGCAGAGATTGTGGCGCGCGGCGTGCAGCCGGACGTGTTGGCTTTTCCAGTGCCGGAGCTGGGGGCGCTGGGGGCGCGGGCGCTCGGGGCGGATGCGGGCCGTGGGTTGGTTCCGATTACGTGGGGCGTGGAACGCGAAGCCGCGAGATGGCTGCCTGTTCTGGATGGGCTGGCGATTGGCGCGCTGGAGAAGAGAGACGCGAGGGCGCGCTGGGTTGAGGCTTCGCCGCGTTACCTTGGGCGGTCGTTCGCGGGGCAGCGGTTCGTGCGGATGACGGACAGCGAGGCCGACCGGTTTGTCGCGGCCGCGCGCGAGGCGGTGGCGGCGGGAAGGGTCCCGGTGGGTGTGTCTATCGTCCGCGGCGGTGAATCTGTTTCGATTGCGCCTTAGCTGCTCAGGGACGCAGCGAGGTTCACGTTCTCAAGCGGGTCGGTTTCGAGATCGAAAAGAAGAACTGGATCCTCGGCGACTGGCTGGTATCCGTTCACTATTTCTCTTTTGCGGCGCGGTTGTTTCGCGCTGTTTTGGTGCCGTGGATTCGGGTCGAAGCCGCGGATGAGCTTGTAGCGTCCGTCGAAAGTGAGCCGCCAGTCGTTCAGTCCCGAGGAAATATAGGCGCGGTTCTTCTCGACTTCGCCTCTCAGCACAGGCTGAAGCGTAAGGCTGTCCATGTCTGAAGGCCGGGGCACGCCTCCGTATTCGAGAAATGTGGCGGGAAGATCGAGAGTGGTAACGGCGGAGTCGTTGACGGCTCCGGCTTTCACGCCGGGGCCCGCGAAGATCAGAGGTACGCAGAGCGATGGCTGGTATGGAACCTGCTTCGCCCAGCGGCCGTGGTCGCCCAGCATTTCTCCGTGATCGCTTGAGTAGACGATGAGCGTGTTGTCGAGTTCGCCCCGCTTTTCGAGTTGCTGAACGAAGATGCCCACCCAACGGTCGATGTTCTCGACCATGGCCGAATAGTTTCTGCGGATGTCGTTGTTTTGTTCCGGAGTGAGTCCATTCGCGCCGTTGGGCGGAGGGAAGTTGACGTTTCTCCAGCGCTCCCACATATCGCGGGTGACGTTTTCGGGATTGTGGGGACCGGCAAAATTGACCTGCATGAACCAGGGCTTGCCCTTGGGAAAGCGATTCATCAGATCGAGGCCGCACTGGCCGATCCAGTTGTCCTGATAGGCAAAATCGGGCAAGGTGGTGGGCTTTGTATCGACATAAGTATGGGCCGAGCCTCCGCCTCCTCCGCGACTGGTGATCTCCTGAATGAAAACCTGAGCGAGATTGTGCTGGTAGAGAAAGGCCATATAAGGATCATGGGGCGCCGTCCTGTCGGAGTTTGCGGCGTCTCCTTTGCCGAGGCAGTTGATACCATCGGAAAACCCCCATTCCCTGAGGTGAAGTTTGCCGTCAACTCCGGTGTCCCGGTCGGGCTTGTTCAGGTCGAGCTTTCCGCAGGTGGTGGTCCAATAGCCGCCGTCCCGCAGCATGGAGTAGAAGGTGGGTTCGTTCATCGGGTAGTCAACGCGGTTGCTGGGAACCCCGGTGCGCTCGTAGACCTTGCCGGAAGCCATGCAGGCACGGGACGCGGCGCATACGGGAGCGGCGCACGCGGCTCGGCTGAAGCGCGTGCCTCGCTGAGCAAGCTTGTCGATATTGGGCGTGCGGACGGGCAGATGCGGATTGGTCCCGAGCCAGTCGAACCGGTGCTGATCGGGAATGATGAACAGGATATTAGGGCGGGCTGTCTGGCGTTGGCGCGGGTGCGCCTGGGTGGCGGCTTCGGCGAGCAACGATCGGGAAGGCAAAATCGTGGACGAGAGGAGAACTCCGCCCGCCGTTTTGAGAAAGTCTCTTCTTCCGCGCTTGTTCATGGTTTCTTTTTCCCCTGAAAGAGATTCTGAAAGCATTATTCAGGAGGGGGCGCGGGACTTTCTACAATCGGGCGTTAATTTCGTTGTGTATTGGTGCACACGTGGCGTTGGTTGATTCAAAGATGTTCGCTGTTGATGGGCATAGGCAACGGGCAATAGGGATTATGTTAGACGGGGGCCCTCATGGAGTAGCAAAAAAGAAAGCCACTCCGAATAGGCAGTAGACGGCGATCAATAGCGCGCCCTCGAACCATGTTGTCTCGCCATCGGCGGCGATTGCGTTGACGGCGAGCACGGCGCCCACGATGGCGATCAATTCCAGCGGATTGGTAAAGACCAGGTTCATGGGATGGCCGATGAAATAGGAAATCAGGACCAAGACGGGCGCCAGCATCAAGGCCACTTGCACGGTCGAACCAACACAGATTCCCATGACCAGCCCCATCCGGTCCTGGCGGGCAAAGAACACAGCGGAGATGATCTCGGCCGCATTGCCAATCAATGCGAGTACGATGACGCCAAGGAACAACGATGTCAGGCCGAGTTGGACTGCGGTTGATTGCAGGTTGCCCGCCACTAGGTTTGACTCCACCGCGATAAGAACAGTGGCGACGAGAAGAACCCCCAATGACTTCCAGACCGACCAGGCAGGCGTCTCGTTCGATTCGCGGGAAGCGAATACATCCCGGTGTGTGACCAGGGTGTAGACAAGGTTTGCCAGATAGACGAGGAGCAAAATGACCGAGACACTTAAGCTCAGTTTCTCGTCCAACGCGTCAAGATTGCCGTGAGTGGCAGTGTGAAGTTCGGTGTAGTGAAAGAAAACGGGCAGCAGAAGCGCAATGACTGAAAGTGTTAGCAAGCTGCCGAGTAGCCCGGCGCGTTCCTTTTTGAAGGTTTGCTTCTCGCGCTTCCAGCCGCCCACCAGGACAGAAATTCCCAGAGACAGCAAACTGGTGCCGATAAGAGAGCCGGTGATCTGCGCTTTCACGGTGGCAGTGTCGCCGGTAGCCAGCACGAACAAGGCAAGCACCAATTCCGCGATGCTTCCAAAGGTAATGCTCACGAGGCCGCCAATGGCCGGCCCCGCGCTGTTGGCCAGACTGTCTGTTGCGCGCCGGGTCCCGTCCGCGAGCGGAAGGATGGCAATGGCGCCGGTGACAAAGATCCATACCGGCGACGCGTGGACCCAATAGGCCAACACCAGCGAGATCGGAATAAACAGCAGTACCCCAAGAACGATCAAGAATCACCGTTGAGGCGGACCTTGTTCAGGCAAATCCACCGCCGGTCCCTCTGGCTGAGATGTCGATAGACGGATTGAAATATCACAGTTGGCCCAAATCTCAATTGTGAGCATCGCAGCTTCGAAATGCGTTTGAAGCCGTCCACACGTTGAAATCGTAGTAGATTCATCCTATTTGTTTATAGTTGCAGGCAGAGGAGATGCGCGGTATGTTTGCCCTTTCTATTCGGTATTTGAGGAGATGTGCAGTTGCGGGGGTGGCGGCGGCAGTTTGCTGCGGGATGCTGAGCGGGCCGGCGGTCTGGGCGCAGGCGCAGGAACAGCAGCCGCCGAGCATGATTGGTAAAGACGCGCCGTTCGACAGCCTGTCGGGCGCGACGGGATGGATCAACACCAAGCCCCTGAAAGCGAAGGACCTGAAGGGGAAAGTGGTCCTGGTCGATTTCTGGGCCTACTCCTGTATTAATTGTCTGCGCTCGCTCCCCTATATCGAGGCATGGTCGGAGAAATATAAGGACAGCGGGCTAGTGGTTATCGGTGTCCACACGCCGGAGTTTGGTTTTGGGACAAAGCTGGAAAACGTGCAGAGGTCAGTGCGGAAGTTCCACGTTACTTTTCCGGTTGCGCTGGACAGCAACTATGCGATCTGGAAGGCCTTCCACAATGAATACTGGCCGGCGGATTATTTCATCGACGCTCATGGGAAGATTCGCTACTCGCACTTTGGCGAGGGGGGCTATGCAAAGGCTGAGGAGTTGATTCAGGGGCTGCTGAAGGAGCGCGGACAGCCGATGCCGGGAGGCACGGTGAACGTGCAGGGTGAAGGCATTGAAGAGGCCGCCGATCTGAGGGCGGTCCAGTCGCCGGAGACCTATATTGGCTATGCACGGGCGGCGAACTTCGCCTCCCCGGGCGGATTGAAG
This sequence comes from Acidobacteriaceae bacterium, assembly GCA_025934135.1. GTDB lineage: Bacteria > Acidobacteriota > Terriglobia > Terriglobales > Acidobacteriaceae > Silvibacterium. The sequence goes on from JAICYR010000031.1 coordinate 11,267, forward strand.
CATGATGACGACCATGTGTATAAAGCGCCGGTGAATCCCAAGCTGAACCAGTGGGGCCTGGAGGGGAAGTGGGTCGACCAACGGCAGTTTGCGGAGTTGAAGGAAGCTGGAGGGAAGATCATTTTCCACTTCCATGCGCGGGACCTGCATCTGGTGCTGGGTCCGGGGAAGCATGGGAAGCCGGTTCGGTTCAAGATAACGATTGATGGGAAGGCACCGGGAGAGAACCACGGAGTGGACACGGACGCGGAAGGCAACGGCGTGGTGACGGAATACAGGCTATATCAGTTAGTGCGCCAATCAGGGCCGGTGGAGGACCACGTCTTCACGATTGAGTTTGAGGACGCGGGGGTGGAGGCGTTTTCGTTTACGTTTGGGTGAAAGACGGGGCACAGTCTCAAAGAATTTGAGTCGTTAGCTGTTGAGAGCGCATTGGAATAGTGTCATCAGCTACTGAAGGAGAATTGCTTATGTCACTTGCCCAAGTCTTATTCGCGGAGTTTGAACAACAGGTGCCCGTTGCCCGGGAGTACCTCAAACGTGTGCCCGAGGACCGCTTAACGTGGAAGCCGCACCAGAAATCGAGGTCGGCTGGGCAGCTCGCCTTGCATATCGCCACGGTTCCAGGGGGCATTGTGAGAATGGCGCAGCAGAATCCCGCGCTGGCTCCGGATTTCAGCATAATGCCGCAGCCGGCGAGCTTGCGGGAGGTGCTGAACGCTTTTGATGAGAGCGTGAAGGTGGTGAGCGAGGGGCTGCCGAAGTTCGACGACGCCGCGATGCGGGAGACTTGGCGGACCGTGCAAGGGGACAAGGAAGTGCTGGCAGTGCCTCGAGGGCAATTTCTGCGGGACATCATGTTGAACCACTGGTATCAGCATCGGGGGCAATTGAGTGTGTACCTGCGGCTGCTCGATGTGGCGGTTCCGGCAAGTTGGGGGCCGAGCGCGGACGAGCCGCCGCTCTCGCGGGGTCCAAGGGCCATTTAGGTGAGTGCCCGGGCATTGAGCTGAATTTGTATCCAAGCAGGGTTTCCCCCCACACAACCAAAAGCAGCTTGTGTGGGCCACCATCGGGACGCGCTTTCGCGTCGATCTGCCGCTCAGGTAAACTCATTTCGCCTGAGGTTGGTGAAAACTCAGACGTTGTGAGGAGAGAAAATGAGCGCACCTACGAATGGCGCTGTGTCGCCGGACCGCATAATGCAGATGGCCTGGGGATATACCACCCCCCTGATTCTGCAAGCCGCCATTAACAACAAGGTTTTTGACACGCTGGATTCGGGAGCAAAGACGCTGGAGGAAGTTCATGCGGCGACCGGGGCCTCGACGCGCGGGCTGAGCGCCATTATGGACACGCTCTGCGGGTTGGGATTTTTGGATAAGGATCAGAAGGGTCGGTATTCACTGACTCCGGAAAGCTCGGCGTTTTTGGTGAGCACGAAGCCCAGCTTTATGGGCGGGCTGATCGCGCATACGAGCGAGATTCTTCCCAAATGGCTCCAGATTGACGAAATTGTGCGTACCGGCAAGCCGGCTATTGTTGTGAATGAGGAAGAGACCGGCGTTGCGTTCTTTGAGAAACTCGTGCTCAAAATCTTCAACATGAGCTATGCGCCGGCACAGGCGCTGGCGCAGCATTTGAAGCTGGGCAAGGCGAGCGTACTTGATCTTGCGGCCGGGTCGGGCGTGTGGGGAATTGCGCTGGCGCAGAGCAGTCCAGAGGTGAAAGTGAGTGCTGTGGATTGGCCCCGCGTGCTGGAGATTACGAAGGAAACGACCAAGAAGTTTGGAGTGGGCGACCGGTTCAGTTATATTCCCGGAGACCTGCTGGAAGCTAATTTTGGCAACGGATATAACGTTGCGACGCTGGGGCATATTCTGCATAGCGAAGGCGCGGAGCGCGGGCGCGAGCTGCTGAAGAAGACCTTTGCGGCGCTGGCGCCCGGAGGCACGATTGCGATTGCGGAGTTCCTGGTGAATCCGGACCGAAAGGGGCCGCTGAATGGGCTGATCTTTAACGTGAACATGTTGGTGAACACCGAGAACGGGGCCACGTACAGCTTTGAGGAGATCAGCAGCTGGCTTCGGGAGGCGGGCTTCACGAATCCGCGGCAGTTGGAAGGGCCGGGGCCGTCACCGCTGGTGTTAGCGACGAAGCCGTAACGGGCGGACAAGTTGAGGGAAACTCATACTTGGTCAGACTGTGGATTATGCGATATTTCCCAACCCTGGCCGCAAAAGACGTGGCCAGGATGGGGCACCGAGACGCTGGGAAACCATAGTCAGGTTGCGGCTCGGAATCGCGCCGCGTATAGTGCGGATGAAAGCGCCACATAAATTTGGAGGCCGGAAATGGCTACTGGAGAAGGAAACGCCGCGACGATTGGTAAGTCCGTGCAGATTCACGGTGAGGTGAAGGGCAGCGAAGACCTAGTGGTGGATGGGACGATTGAGGGCACCATCACGTTAAGCGAGAGCCGGCTGACAATTGGCCCCAATGCGCACGTAAAGGCGAATGTGGCGGCGCGGGACGTGATTCTGCTGGGCGTGCTGGTGGGAGACATCAGCGCGACCGGGCGGGTGGAACTGAGGGCGGGGGCGAATCTCACGGGGAATATCCGCGCGGGGCGGCTTTCGATTGAGGAGAACGCATCGTTATCCGGAAAAGTCGAGCTTGCCGGAGGCGAGCGGACAGGCACGACCGGGGCCTCGGCGCCGTCGGCTCCAGCGCCGTTGTTTGGGACGACCTAGATAAAGCAGGCGACGGGCCAATTTCAATTTTGTAGAACGGTAAGGACAATCACGCAGCGTGTTTCGCAAAATTTTCCAGCGAACCTCCAGCGAATCTGATCGCACCACGACGCTTACGGGGCCGCGTGTGCCGCGGCACTCCAGCGGCTGGGTGGCCATGCTGAAGTTTCTTCAGGAGCAGCCGAACCAGCGGGTGCTGGACATTGGGCCGACGTCATCGCAAAACATCAATTTTCTGACCGGGCTTGGGCATAGCGTGTACATGGCCGATGTTGTGCATGAGGCCATTACGGGTCCGTGGAACCTGCCGCCGCTGGAAAAAGATGGGCCTCCGCGTTTTGAAGCGGCGGGATTCTTTGAGCAGAACCTGAATTTTGGCGGACGCGAGTTCGACGTGGTGCTGCTATGGAACACGCTGGATTACATTCCTCAGGGACTTGTTGAGCCGCTGATCGAACACCTGAAGGGCGCGGTCCGCAAGGGCGGGCTGATTCTGGCGATTTTTCACAGCAAGGCGACGGGACCGAACACCGGCTTCTGTAGGTATCACGTGACAGAAACTGATGCGATTGAGATGCAGGACGCGGAGCAGCATCCGGTGCAGCGGGTATATACGAACCGCCGGATCGAGGAGCTGTTCTCGGATTTCAGCAATTATCGTTTTTTCCTGGCCAAAGACAATTTGTATGAAGTGCTGATTACGCGCTGACGGTCGCGCTTCCGGAATTTAGAATCGAAGTAGAAAAGATTCTGGGAGGAGAGCCGCGCAATGACTCAGTGGAATGGACTCGCAATTACCTGGCTGGGGCACGCCGCCGTTCACATTACGACACCGCAGGGAACGCAGATTCTGATTGATCCTTTTCTGGAGCAGAATCCGAAGTATCCAAAAGACTACAAGCTGCCGGAGAAGATTGATTTGCTGCTGCTGACCCATGGACACTCTGACCATATTGCCGATGCTGTGTCGGTAGCGAAGAAGCACCACGCGCAGGTGGTAGGGATTTACGAGTTGACAAGCTGGCTGGGATCGAAGGGAATTGAGAATACAGTCGGGATGAACCTGGGTGGCTCCTATAAGTACAAGGACGTTGTGGTGAGCATGGTGGAAGCGCGCCACAGTTCCAGTATTCAGGACGGAGATAAAACCTTGTATGCGGGCGACCCGGCGGGGTTTGTGATTGCCGCGGAAGGCGCTCCCGTTTTGTACCATGCGGGAGATACTTCGCTGTTTTCAGACATGAAGCTTATAAAGGAGCTATACCATCCTGAAGTAGGGATGGTTCCGATTGGAGACCACTTTACAATGGGGCCGAAAGCAGGTGCTTTGGCGGCGGAATTTTTGGGACTGAAGACGGTACTTCCTATCCACTATGGGACATTTCCGCAACTTACGGGTACTCCGGCGGAGTTGGAAGAACACCTGAAGGGTAAGGGTATTTCCGTAAGGGCGCCGAAGCCGGGAGAAACGCTGCGGGAGTCGTGAGGGTTGGATTCAAATGAAGAGGCCGCGCCTGAATTGGAGCGGCCTCTTTTATTTGATCCAATTACTTGGTAGCCTTTGCCGCCTTCTTTTTGCGCTCGGCCCAGCGTGCCTTTAAAGCTTCGGAGAGCCGCTTGCGGCCTTCCGGAGTCAGCTTGCGTCTCCTTCTGCGCTTCTTCGGGGCCGCGGCTGCTACTGCTGCTGGTTTCCTGCCGCGCGTACTGGTGGCTCCGCTGCTTTCACCTGCCAATAGCCTGCGTGCTTCCTGCAAGCGAGCAATCTCATTGTCAATTTCAGAAAGTATTTCGGATACCTGCATTGATCCTCCGGAGGTATTTCTTGTACTTGCGTTTAGTCCCGGTGAAGGTGCTATGGTAGATGCAAATACTAGGCAATTGGTAACACACTTGTATGTTAATACACAAATTAGACATGTGACGCGAGAAGTGGATAGCGATTAGCTACTCATCCAAAGCATCTGGCGATTCGCGCTGTGGTTTGGGCGCAGGAATGGCGTACTTATCGATCGGCGTGGATGGGCCCTGAGGCAAGTGGCGAAGGATATTGTCGTCATGCTGGGAAGCTATTGTATAAGTATGCAACTCCTTCAGGGTTTCTTCCTTGTTTCTTGCGTATTCGGAGGCGAGGCGGGTGAGCGCGAAGGTCACGATATCGGTGTGGTGCAGGTACTCCATTCCGGGGTCACGCCGGAAGTTGAGCCAGAGGCGATGGACGAGTTGCACGTCTTCGCCTTGTAGCGCGGGAGCATGAGGGCCGATGTGGAACGCCTGCGCATCACCGTTGGGCCTGACGACGTAAAAAGTAAATTGCCGCTTGGGTTCGGGCAGTGCCTCCCATGCCTGACCGACGTGGTAGGCCTGATCGGCAGCGGTCATTTTGGAGGAAAGTCCGGAGACAAGTGCGGATACTTCCAGGAGGTTCGCGGTTTGGACGAGCGCAGCGAAGACATCGCCGGCGGGCACAACCAGTAAAGAAATATGCTTGCCAAAGCTTTCCGCAACGGAGACAGCTTTGGTGAAGAGCATCTGCTCGTGTTCGCTGAATAACTGGTTGGCAAGATATTCGGGGCCGCCCACGCCCATCATGCGGGCGGTAAGAACGACGATGTCCTGGTCGTCAGTATTGGTGCGGGAAAGGGTCCACTTTAAAGCGAAAGGATTCGCCGCGTCGCGCATCGTGATCAGCACCGCTCCGGGACGAACGTCGAGGATTTCGCGACCTATTTCCTCAGACTGCTCCAGTTGAAAGTGTTCCTTCATCTGCTTGGCGGTGGCAAGCTGGCGCTTGAGGTTCTTGCGTTCGGAGATGGTGAAGATGATGAAGAAAGCGGCGGCGAAGGCGAGTCCGCTTTCGGTAGCCACGCTCTTGGTGAACAGGTTCACTACTGCTGTTGAGAGCAGCACGAGAAAGACACAGAACAGTCCGATAGGTAGCTCGACGCCTTTGATGCGGATGTTGATGGGGACCTTCCATCCGCGCTCGCCGTGGTATTTCCAGCGAAGGACAAGCATGGCAAGGCTGTTGAAGGTGAAGCTCCAGATAACTCCGAAGGCGTAGGCCTCGCCGAGCATGATGACGTTGCCGCGGGTGACGATGATGGTGAATAACTGGAGCGCGGTAACAAGGTTGACGATGCGATAGCTGGTTCCGAAGCGGCGATGCGGGCGGCGGAACCAGTCGGTAAGGACGCCGTCTTCGGCGACGCGCATCAGTACGCCGGTGGAACCGATGATGGAGGTGTTGACCGCGCCGGAGAGGATGAGGAATCCAACGATGCCGACAAAGACCCGGAAGATGATGCGAAGGGTGAGCGGCCCAACCACGTGCATGGCGAGGCCGGCGATAAGGTTGTCGCGATAGACCGGAATGCGGACCGAGTCGGGAATGAGCATGACGGCGAGCAGCGAGACGATTCCGGTGAAGACGAAGCTGTAGATAGCGATGACGATGGCGGCGCGCTTGAGGTTCTTGAGCTTGGGGTGCTCGATTTCGCGGTTGACCTGCGCGAGCGTCTCCTCGCCGCTCATGGCCAGGATGGAGTGGCCGAAGGCCATGATGATGCCGAAGAGGCCGAGGCTGGTGGCCAGCTTCGATCCAGAGAGGAAGCCGAGCGCGTCCTTGGAGAAGTGCAGGTTCGAGGGGATGGGCAGCGGAGGAAATTTGGCGTGGACGTGAATGGCCGACCAAATGCTCCAGCCAAGCAGCAGCACCACCATGATGGTGGTGACTTTCATAACTTCGAGGGCCTTGTTGCTCGACTCTTCGATGCCCTTGATGTTCTGCCACCAGAAGTAAATGGTGACGGCTGCGCAGAAGATGGCGGAGGTTTCGTTGACCGGGAAGTGGAAGGCGGTGTGTCCGTTGACGAGCGCCACGGGCAGCCAGCCGTGTACCGCGGCAACGTCCATGAGTTCGTTGAGCAAGCCGGTGATGTATTGTCCGGCGGAGACGCCGGAGATTGGCCCGGTGAGGATGTAGTCGAACATGAGGGCCGAGACGCTGAGCTTGGCGAAATTTCCGCCGAGCGCCTCTTTGACCACGCGATAGACGCCGCCGCGCGTGAACATGGAGCAGCTTTCCACGTAGACGGCGCGCACGGCGAAGGAAAACAGCATGACGCCGAGGATGAACCAGGGCGCGGCCTTGCCGACGGCCTGCTCGGCAATGCCTCCGGCATAGAACGCCGAGGAGCCAAGGTCGTTAAGGACGATGGCGGCTGCCCGCCAGAAGGAGATGAAGGTGAGCATGACCGAGGAAGCCACGACCAGCTTGACTCGGTTGGATTGGGGAGCGGAAAAGGTTTTGCTGGAGGTCATGAACGCGTCACATCAATCGAATGTTTCGCCGGCTGTTATTCATGGCCGAACAACTCGGTTAAGTCCTCAGCGAAGCTAATGATGATGACGAGAGCGGAGCCTGCCAGCCCGATAAAGAACAGCACTGTAAGTACATCCATGCCAAGGTGCGCGAGTGAGCCCATCGCTAGTATTGTATGGGCGCGCGGGCACTTTGCAAACACAGCGTGGGCGCGGCGCCGATGGTAAACTCGGCTTGAATGCCCGTGTCTTACAACCGGACGCCCTGGATGATTACTATTCTGCTCGCGGTCCTTTCGGCGTTCCTGCTCAATCTTTGCTTTCCGGTAGCGGGACCGCTACCCGTCTGGCGCGCGGTGCTGGCGTGGTTCGCTCTGGTTCCGCTGCTCTACGTGCTGCTGATGCCGGAAAGCGTGGCATCGCGGCGGTATTGGCTGCGCGGCGCGGTGACGGGATATGTCTGCGGCGTGCTGTGGTATGTCCTGAACTGCTATTGGATTTACCAGACCATGACGCAGTATGCGGAAGGTGTTTCCGCAGCGGGCGGAGTTGGAATACTTATCCTGTTCAGCCTGGTGCTGGGGCTTTACTTTGGGGCCTTGGGGCTGGGGATTGCGTGGTTGCGGCGGAGGTCGGGAAGTATAGTCGTTCCGCTGGTAGTTGCGCCGTTTTTGTGGACGGCGCTGGAGTTGCTGGCGGCGCACCTGACAAGTGTTCCGTGGGACCAGCTTGGCTATTCCCAGGTGGACAACCTGCTGCTTACGGGGATTGCTCCTTATACGGGATGTTATGGAATCAGCTTTGTTCTGATTGCGGTGAATTGTCTGTTGGCGGCGGCGTGGCTGGCCAGAAGCATTCATACGAGGCTACGCATTGCGGTGGGGACGGTGCTGCTGATCATTGCGCTGCAACTTGGGTCATTTATTTCCAAGCCGCCGGCAGCGACTTCGAGCTATGCCGTGCTGATGCAGCCGAATCTGGATGTGGGCACGAACAATGTGTGGCCGGGGCCGGTCTGGGACGAACATGCGTCGTGGATGATGGAGCAGAGTCTTCGGACGTGTACTCCGGCGTTTGCGGGATTGCCTTCGCTAAATGGGCAGATGGTGAAGCCGCCGTGCAATGCGAACACGCCCCCTCCGGGAGTGGTTGTGTGGCCGGAGGCGCAATCGCCGCTGATAAGTGATGATCCGAGGGCGGCGGACCTGATGCACACGCTGGCGATTACAGCACACGCTCCGGTGGTGGCTGGAATGCTGGGGCGCGACGCAAGCGGGACGTATAACTCGGCGGTGTTTACCGCGCCGGATGGGAAGATTCTGGGGCGCTATGACAAGATCCATCTGGTTCCGTTTGGCGAGTACATTCCTTATCGCGGATTGTTCTTCTTTGCGCACCAACTTACGCAGCAGCTTGCGGACCTACAGCGCGGAAAGACGCGGAGCGTGTTTCACGCGGATGGGCACGCGTTCGGGATCTTTATCTGCTATGAGTCGATCTTTGCCGATGAAGTGCGGAAATTCGCGCTGAACGGCGCGGATGTATTCATCAATATTTCGGATGACGGATGGTATGGGAACACCAGCGCACCGTGGCAACACCTGAATATGGCACGCATGAGGGCCATTGAGAACCATCGCTGGATTCTGCTGGATACGAACAACGGTATTACCACGGTGATTGATCCGCGAGGGCGCGTGACTTATAGCGCGCCGCGCAATGTGGAAACGTCGCTGGTGGCGCGCTACGGATACTCGCATGACATTACTTTCTATACCCGCTACGGCGATGTGTTTGGTTATGTGTGTGGGATAATAAGCATTGGCGCGCTGCTGTTTTTCTGCTTCAGACGCCGCCCAATTTCGAGAAAAAGTCAGGTCCTGTCATCGTGTTGAACGATCTTGAATTCGCCTACGCTCCCGTGCGCGACAAAGTCCGCGACCTGCGGGAGTATCTTTGACGCGCCCCGACTTAAATCTGAATTAACCGCTATTGAGCAGAAGCTCTCCGACCCTTCGCTGTGGTCGAATCCGCAGCTTTCGCAGCCCATTATGCGCGACCGCAAGCGCATGGAAGAGCAGCTTGCGAGCGATGAGGAGCTGGCGGGGCGGACGGGCGACATTGAGGCATATTTCGATCTGGCACGCGAAGGCGAGCCGGTGGAAGCCGAGCTGGAAAAGGAAATCCAGTCGCTCAACGAATACGCCGATGGGCTTGAGGCGCGCACGATGCTCTCGGGCGAGACCGATCCGCTGAATGCGATTGTGGTGGTGCATCCGGGGGCGGGCGGCACGGAGAGCCAGGACTGGGCCGAGATGCTGATGCGCATGTATCTGCGCTGGGCCGAGCAGCAGGGCTTCAAAACGGAAATGAATGATTATCAGGATGGGGAAGAGGCCGGCATCAAGTCCGCGACCTTTACCATTACGGGCGAGTATGCCTATGGGCTGCTTTCCGGCGAGACGGGTGTGCATCGGCTGGTACGGATTTCGCCCTTCGATCAGGCCAAGCGCCGGCACACGTCATTCGCGTCAGTGTATGTTTCGCCGGAAATCGATGATTCGATCCAGATTGACATAAAGCCCGAGGACCTGCGCATTGATACGTACCGCTCCGGCGGAAAGGGCGGCCAGCACGTGAACACGACGGACTCGGCGGTGCGTATGACGCACCTTTCGACGGGCATTGTGGTGGCGTGCCAGAACGAACGTTCGCAGCACAAGAACCGCGACCGCGCGATGAAGATGCTTCGTTCACGGCTCTACGAATATGAGTTGGAGAAGAAGCGCCAGGCGACGAAGAAGCTGGAAGACTCGAAGCTGGACATTAACTTCGGGTCGCAGATTCGGTCGTATGTGCTGCAACCTTATCGGATTGCGAAGGACCATCGCACCAAAGTGGAAGTGGGTGACGTGGACCGCGTGCTGGACGGCTACCTTGAGCCTTTCATTCGGGGATATCTGAAGATGCGCCGCAATGGAGGCGTTCCGGCAGCGGTGGAGCAGGAGGATGATCTGCCATGAATGAGCCGGAACTGGTCCGAGAAATTCTGGAGAAGTGCCGCACGATTGCGGTGGTTGGATTGTCCAGTAACGAAGGCCGGGCGTCGTGGGGCGTCTCGCACTTCATGCAGTCGCGCGGCTATCGAATTGTTCCGGTGAATCCGATGATTGAGAGCGCGCTGGGGGAGCGGGCGTATGCAACGCTGGACGAGGCGTGCGCGGCAGTGCCGGAGATTCGGCTCGTGAATGTGTTTCGCGCTCCGCAATTTGTTCCGGCAATTGTGGAGGACGTGGTCCGGCTGCGGGTTCCTTACCTCTGGTTGCAGGAGGGAGTGGTTGATCATCAGGCTGCGGCGAAGGCGGAGGCTGCGGGCGTGAAGGTGGTGATGGACCGCTGCATTTTGCAAGACCGCATGAGCCTGGGTTGGGACTAGCCGGGACTGGCCGTCCAGGCAGCGGCGCCTTCGACGCATCCCATATCTGCGGTCGCTCCCGCTGATCGCGGATTCTAGGTTTCTGAGCTCTGATGTTGATGGCCATTTTGCCCCTCGCGCACGCTGGGTGCCAAACTCCTGTGTCCGCATAAAGCGCCCCACCCCATCGCCGATGAAGGCAATGTGTCACGCGGTAGTTCCCGCAAGGTGGCGCGGACCAGGGCAGCGCGTTCTGGAATCCGGCACGGCACCCCGGGAGTTCACTCGATCAAAACAGGAGCAAACGGTATGTCACTGGGTGTCTTGAACAACATCTCCGCTCTTTACGCGGAAAACAACCTGAATCAGACGCAGGGCAGTCTGCAGAATACGCTGACGCAGCTTTCGTCGGGTTCGCGCATTAACTCCGGAGCGGACGACGCCGCCGGCCTTTCTCTGGCGAACGGCTTGCAGGCGAACTCCGCCGCTCTTACGCAGTCGGCGACCAACGCGAGCGAAGGCGTGGGGCTGCTGCAGGTGGCTGACGGCGCTCTTTCGCAGGTGACCAACCTGCTGAACCGGGCCGTGACGCTGGCGACCGAGGCTTCGAACGGGACGCTCAACGCCGATCAGGCGGGTGCGGCGAACTCGGAGTTTCAGTCGATCCTGGATGAAATCAGCAATATCGGCTCGACCACCACGTACAACGGCCAGCAGGTCTTCGGGGCAGCGGCGGGGGTCGCCATTTTCACGGGTGACGGAACAGCCGGAGGCGGATTCAGCGATACCATCAGCCTCGCGGCTCTTTCCAGCGCTTCTGTCGGAGACTCCACCGGTTCGGCTGGGCTGACCTACACGTCGGGCGCCGGAACGGCAACCTCAACCTTGGTCTACGCACCTGTGGCGGCCAACTCCGTGAACTTGAGCGCGGACAGCCTAACCACCAGCGCGAACGCTCAGACCGCGCTGCAGGACGTGTATAAGGCAGTGCAGGCCGTGGCCGCCGAGCGCGGTTATACGGGCGCTCAGATCAACACGCTCAACGCGGTCAGCAATGTGGAAAGCACGGAGCAGGTGAACGTCGTGTCGGCGACGAACTCAATCATGGCGACGGACTATGCCGCCGCGACCTCGAACCTGTCGAAGTTCGAGATCCTGACTCAGGCTGGCATCAGCGCTCTTTCCCAGGCCAACAGCACTCAGCAGCTTGTAACCAAGCTATTGCAGTAACCCTCATTCGCAACCCTCCCTCGCGGGGAGCTTGGGTGTCCGTGTGAGATTGCGCAGTTCTCACGCGGGCACTTCGGCTCCCCGTTTTTTTGTGCGAGTTTCAATTCCGGTGTTGGAATTTGGGTCGATTGAATGCAAGTCCACGATTGAAGTTGACCTTGAACCCAGCCGATAGAGGGGGCATGGGAACAGTCGGGATTTCCTTCGGGTCGCCGACAAGCGGCCAGGGATTCGATGTAGCCAGCACCGTGGATAAGATCATCACGAATATGCAGGCGGTCGAGACGCCTTGGAAAATGCAAGTGGCCACGCTGCAATCGGAAAACGCGGCGCTTACCGCGATCGGGTCTGACCTGAGCAGCTTGTCGAGCGCGCTTTCAACTCTGACGGATTTTCAGGGTGTACTGGCGGAGAAAGAGGGATCAAGTTCGAACACGTCGGTGCTGGAATTAACTTCGGCGGCCACGACGGCGGTGGCCGGCAGCCATACGATTGTGGTGACAAGCCTCGCGCAGACGTCTTCGTATTACAGCGATGCGATCTCCGGCTCCGATACATTGAGCGGCAGCCTTACGCTCGCAGTGGGTGGAGGCACGGCGCAGACCATCACGATTGATCCGACCAACAACACGATTGCGTCGCTGGCGAGTGCGATTAATTCCGGCAACTACGGAGTGTCGGCCAGCGTGATAACCAATGGAACGACGCAGCGGCTTTCGCTGGTGAGCAACACGAGCGGGGCGGTTGGGGACCTGACGGTTTCAGGCACCCTGAGTGATGCAACGACGAGCGCCGCGGTCGGCTTTACGCAGGGCCAGGCCGGGCAGGACGCGCAGTTTACCGTGGATGGAATCAGCGCGACGAGCGCCTCTAATTCCGTTTCCAACGTAATTCCGGGGGTCACGTTTCAATTGCTGAGCGCAGCGCCCGGAACGAATGTTCAGGTGGAAATTACGAACAACAACAGCGATGTGGAGTCGGCGATCAGCAAGTTTGTGAATGCCTACAACGCGGTGGTGGGAGACCTGAACACCGAAGAGGGGAACAACTCCTCCGGAAATCCGCAGCCGCTCTATGGGAGCCCGACAATCTCCACGCTTCAGAGTCAATTGCAGCAGGCGCTTGATTTCACTCAATCGAGCGGAGCGGTGACTTCATTTACCCAGCTTGGCATTTCCGTCAACAACGACGGCACTTTGTCCCTGAATACCGATACACTGCAGAGCGAGTTGGGGAGCAACTACCAGGATGTGGTGAAGTTTTTCCAGCCGAGCGGCAGCTTCACCTCTTTTGGCGGAAACTTCACGACCGTGCTCAACAACACGGGCAACTCAACCACAAACGGCATTGTGACTCTCGCATTGAAGGAGAATGCCACACAGGAATCGACTCTCAACAAGAACATCAGCAATGAAGAGGCGATCATCACCACAGAAAGGGCGAACCTGACGACGGAATTGAATCAGGCGAACTTTATGCTTCAGGCGATTCCGGCGCAGATCAACGAAGTCAACCAACTCTACAGCGCCATTACCGGCTATAACGAAAAGCCGTAGACGACTTAAGGATGGGCATGAATTATCAGCAGCGCAGCCTCGCCGGAAAAAACGGCGTCGAGCTGATTGTGGCGCTTTACGACGGGATGACGCGCTTTTTGTATCGCGCGATTCAAGCCATTGAGGCCAATGATGTGGCCGAGCGGCGCATTGCGATTAAGCGCACGCTCGACATTCTAATGCACCTGCAATCTCGCCTGAAGATGGATACGGGCGGTTCATCGGCGAAGGCGCTGGCGGAGTTTTACGCAGCGATCTTCGCGCTGTGCATTGACGGATCGCGGCTGGTCTCGACCGCGCGGCTCAAGGAAGCAATCAGTTGCATCCGCGACGTGCGCGAGGCCTGGCACACCATCGCACAAGACCCGGAGGTGCTTCGCACGTTGCGGGAAAATCAGACGCCGGCAATGCTTCACACTCCTTCGCCGGCATCGGTGCCGCCATCGCCGGAACACATCGCGTCAAGCTGGAACGCGTGATCGTCGATCCCACCTTTGACGCAAAGAACACGTCAAAGATGGGGCACCCAGATTTGTCTTCATTACTTAGCAACACTACCGAACTTCGGCGAGCTCTTCTTCCATTTTTTGTTTTTCGTAGAGGCTGAAGTAGTAGCCTTCCCGGGCCAGCAACTCCTCGTGGGTGCCAAGCTCGGCGATGCGGCCGTTGGTCAGCACGGCGATGCGGTCGGCGTTGCGCACGGTGGAAACGCGATGTGAAATCAGGATCGTCGTGCGGCCCTCCATGCGCTTGCGAAGCTCTTCGAGAATGCGCTCCTCGGTGTAGGTATCGACGCTTGCCAGCGCGTCGTCGAGAATCAGGATTCGGGGATTCGTTACCAGAGCGCGCGCTATGGAAGAGCGCTGCTTCTGTCCACCTGAGAGCGTAAGCCCGCGCTCACCGACCCTGGTTTCAAATCCATGCGGAAACTCTTCGAACTCCGCGCGGATGTGCGCGGCCTGGGCGGCATCAAGCATCTCTTCGGCGCCGGTATCGGGTTTGCCGAAGACGATGTTTTCGCGGATAGTTTCGCTGAAGAGGAACGTCTCCTGCGGGACGAAGCCAATGGCAGCGCGCAACTGCGCCAGGGGATAGTCGCGCACGGGACGGCCATCGATGAGCACGGTGCCGGGAGGCGCGTCGTATAGGCGAGGAATGAGGCTGACGAGCGTGGTCTTGCCCGCGCCGGTGAGGCCGACCAGCGCGAGGCTTGATCCGGCGGGAATAGTGAGCGAAATGTCGCGGAGGATTTCGGTGTTGCCGTAGGAAAACGAGAGGTGGCGGAATTCAACGTCTCCCTTGATGGGATGGACTTTTTCGGGCGCGGCGTCGCGGTCGTCAATGGTGGGCTCCTCGATGAGAAGCTCATGGATGCGGACCATGGAGGCGGTCCCGCGCTCGAACAGATTCACGACGTAGCCGAGCGCAATCATGGGCCAGGTGAGCATGACGGTGTAGATGGTGAAAGCGGCGAAGTCGCCGGCGGAGATGCGGCCCGAGAGGACCTCGTGTCCTCCGACGAGCAGCACGATGACCATCGCGATGCCGAGCATGAATTCCAGCGTGGGCCATAGCATGCCCATTAACTGCACGAGGCGCAGGCCGCGACGAACATATTCCCGGTTGGAGGCGTCGAAGGATTCGATCTGCGCCTCCTCCTGCGCAAAGGCGCGGATGAGGCGAGCGGCGGAGAAGTTTTCCTGGGCCTGAGCGGATATGTCCGAAAACATGGACTGGATGCGCTCGAAGCGATCGTGGATTTTGCGTCCCAGCGACTGCACCAGAATGCTCGCAACCGGCAGCGGCGCCAGCGCGAGGAGCGTAAGCCAGGGACTGATACGCAGCAGGAAAAAAAGCGCGCCGATGGAAAACAGCACCGTATTGACGCTGTACATGATGGCCGGACCGAGCAACATGCGGACGGCGCTCAGGTCGTTGGTCATGCGCGCCATAATGTCACCGGTGCGCCGCTCCTGATAATACGCGGAGGACTGTTTTTCCAGTTGCCGGAAAAGGTCATTGCGAAGATCGAATTCGATATCGCGGGAGATGCCGATGAGGATCCAGCGGGTGTAGAAGAGGAAGACCGCCTTGGCGAGCGCGATGCCCAGCAGGATTCCGGCGTAGGCTAGAATTTTTTGCTTCGAGACGCCGTGATGCAGCAGGTCGTCGGTGGCCACGCCGATGACCATGGGGAAGAAGATCCAGACGGCATTGTTCAGCACAATGACCAGCGCGCCCCAGGCGTAGCCGCGCCGATATCGGCGCATGTAGGGCAGCAACGGTTTGAGTCGTTTCAGCATAAATTCCTAGTTATGTAGATGAGCGCAGCAGCAAATAGCCGCCCGCGAGGGCGAAAACCAGGTCGGGAAACCACGCCGCAAGGATGGCGGGAAGCATGTTTACATCCCCCATGGCCTGGAAGGTCCCGTCCACGACAAAATATGCGATGGCGACGCCGATGGCGACGGCGATTCCAGCGAGCGAGCCTTTGCGCCCCATGGAGAGCGCGAAGGGAATGGCCAGAATAGCCATGATGAGCGTAATAAGCGGATAGGCGAGTTTCCGGTTCAATTCAACGCGCAGGCGGATGGTGTCGAATCCGCTCTGGCGGAGCGTGTGAATGTAGCTGGCAAGCTCGCGGAAGCTCATTTCATCGGCGAGCTTTTCCTCAGTTTTGAAGTATCCGGGCTTCTCCTGAATCTCCGGAAAGGCGCTGACCACAAAAGGTGTGTAGGCGCTGATTTCATCGCCCTTGAAGGTGCGCGTCCATCCATCCTCAA